>DATAUY010000123.1:0-96204 GCA_036268025.1 Candidatus Sulfotelmatobacter sp.
AGAAGGGTGAGGCTGCTTACTTCGAGCCAGACCCTATGCAACTGGCAGCCGCGGAAGCCCCCGACGAAGGAGAACATGACACGGTGCTCATCGTTACGAAGTTATCATTCGCCGAAGGCCCACGGTGGTCGTTCATTGAACGCGGTTCGACGGTCGTGGCGAAAATCGAAGACAAAGACTTCTGGGAAGACGTACATCAACGGAAGTACAAGTTCGCTGAAGGTGATCGACTCAGGGTGCGCCTGCACTGGAAGATCGTCGAAAAGGCAGGAAAACCGAAGTCAGATAACACGGTCGTGAAGGTGTATGAAGTGTTACCGCGTCCAAGACAGATGCGGCTAGATGGTGGGAAGGACGATGATATTGTCGCGCAACCTATGCGGAAGGTTCGTCGCAACGAAGAGTGAACGTTGTCCGCTCACAGGGGTCTTTTTTTGGGCGGTGACCAACCTCGGTGACCTCTTAGCGGCCTCTGGGGATAATGAGTGTAATGGGGATTTTGCAACAGTTACGAAGAAAAGCAACGCTATTCCTGAAGCGAAATGAACTCGTGACCGCCTGTGCAGTCCGGGTATACAGGCGAAACATCAATCTTTACCGAAGTGGTTGGCCTAGGCAATTTCTTAATTTCCACGGCGAACGATTCCCCAAATTCCGATGGCCAGTCAATGACAAGTGTGTAGTGTCCTTCCTGCAATCCGCCGAAATCAAACCGCCCGCTATCATCAGTTTTCACTGTTTTGACGAAGGGCATCTCGCTGCGGTCGTGCAGCGGCCAGCGGTATTTGTATAGACGTAGGTTTACATCGCCTCTTGCAACGCGCTGTCTCAACCAACGGGGCCAACGTCGGTCCATTCCCACTACAGTTCCACGAAGGCATGTAACTTGGTGGAAATACCCAATCGCCCATGAACACGGATAGGCTATCTGCACGTGACAGACGATTGCTGCGAGAGTAATTGCTCGAAGAGCGAGCGGATGCTTCATGGCCGTCATCATCTCTGGGTCGGAAGAGCGCGTCATCCGCCCGTTCCGTGCTAGAACGGGATGCCCGGACCCTTTTGCAAAATGATAACTGTCGAAAGCAGGCCATTACACTCATCGAGCCCAGCCCTAGAGAACGGTTGCCTCGGCGAGGTTTGAGTCAGCAACCGGTTGCCTCGGCACAAAAATTTGCAATTTGTTGATTTCACACACACATCATTTGGTTTGAACCTGTTGCTTCCCGGTTCTGATTGAGACCAGAAAAATAGCCTCTTTCGAGGCTAACTGACACATGCCTAGGTCTTTAGGTTGAATTCTGAACCAAATGATGTGTTTCAGATTTCTACTGTTCTCCGGAGGCAACCGCTCTATCCAGCTGAGCTACGGGCGCACGTCTGCTACCAGTCTACATGCGGGGCAAAAGCGCATCAACGTGCACATGTTCGCCACTCAAGCCAAAAGCGGGCTTGAGTGGGCTAGTGTGATACACGAAATATCAGACCCGATCGTGGGTAGTAAGACGTGACCTGAAGGAGGCCACTACCAGCGGTCGCGGCGTCCGCCGCCACCGCCACGGCCACCACGGTCGCCGCGGTCGCGGAAACCGCCGCCTCCACCACTCGGGCGTTCCGCTTTCGGGCGGGCTTCATTGACGTTGATCGTTCGTCCGCCGACCTGTGAGCCATTCAAGGCGGCGATAGCTTTTTCGCCGTCTTCATTACTGGTCATTTCCACGAACCCGAATCCGCGCGAGCGCCCGGTATCCCGGTCGGTCATGATACTGACACGATCCACCTGTCCATAGGTTTCGAACGCCTGGCGCAATTCGTCCTCGCCCGTATTGAAGCTGAGATTACCCACGAAAATATTCTTCACGCGTCTGCCCCTTGCATTGAGCTGTCGGAAGTGCAAGCTCAATTCGGCGGACTTGGCAGGTCGGAGGGCCGTTCCTGAAAATCGAAACCGGAGCTGGCGAACAGTCAATTGCGCGCGGAGTATAGCAGGTTATTTTTGCAGGATTGTCAAAAATAATTGACAATTTGCATCGGTCCCTACTACATCCCTAGCACTCATCGACCTTCCAGTAGCCCTCGCTATGGAAACCCATCTGTAGCAGCCGATTTTTGGGGTCGTGGCGCTTGCCGCAGCCGGGGCAGATGAGGTAGCGGCTCCACGCCGTGCCATGGCGGTCGTAGTTTTCGGCGACGGCGAAGGTCGTACCGCAGCTGCACGGCACGAGAAACATGCGGATGGATTTGTCTTTCGTGTTCTTTGCAGGCTGGCGGCCAGCTTTCATGCTTCTTCTTCCACGGCAGCGAGTTGATGCTTCTTGCGCCGGTTGGCCTGGAGCATTTTCTTACGCAGGCGGAGGGATTTCGGCGTGACTTCCACCCATTCATCATCGGCGATGAACTCGATGGCTTGCTCAAGATTCAGAGGCTTGAAGGGTACGAGGCGAATGGCTTCGTCGGCGGTAGACGAACGCATGTTGGTGAGTTTTTTCTCGCGGACGGCGTTCACGTCAAGATCATTGTCTTTCGCATTTTCCCCTACGATCATGCCCTCATACAGATCGACTGCTGGGCCGACGAAGAGTTCGCCACGCTCCTGTAATCCCCACAGTGCGTATGCGGTCGTGACGCCGGCACGGTCGGCAATCAGCGCGCCCGTGAGCCGATGCGGAATCTCGCCCTGCCACTCGGTGTAGCCGTCGAAAAGTGAATTCATGACAATCGTACCGCGCGTATCGGTGAGCAACTGGCCGCGAAGGCCGATGAGTCCACGGCTGGGGACTCGAAATTCGATGCGCACGCGCCCGTAACCGTGATTGTGCATGTTTGTGACTTCACCCTTGCGGGAGCCGAGCTGCTCCATCACAACGCCGACGAAGTCTTCTGGAACATCGATGGTGAGGTGTTCGACGGGTTCCATCAGCTTGCCGTCAATCCGTTTGGTGACGATTTCCGGCTTGCCGACCATGAGTTCGTAGCCTTCGCGGCGCATCATTTCTATCAGGATGGAGAGTTGCAGTTCGCCGCGGCCGAGGATTTTGAAGGAGTCGGTTGAGCCGGTGTCTTCGACGCGCAGCGAGACGTTGGTCAGCAGCTCTTTTTCCAGCCGCTCGCGCAAGTTCCGCGAAGTGACGTATTGGCCTTCTTTACCAGCGAAAGGCGAAGTATTGATCGTAAAGACCATCGCGATCGTGGGTTCGTCGATAGCAATGTGGGGCAGCGGAGATGGGTTCTCGGCATCAGTGATGGTTTCGCCGATCGTGATGCCTTCGACTCCGGCGACCGCGACGATGTCTCCGAGTTCGGTTTCGGTAATGTCGGTGCGCTTCAGGCCCGCGAATGAAAACAGCTTGGTGATCTTCGTTTTGTGAAACGTGCCGTCGAGCTTGGCGATGGAAACTTCTTCGCCGGTGAACATCTTGCCGTTGAATACGCGGGCGATGGCAAGGCGGCCGAGATAGTCACTGTAGTCGAGGTTCGCGACAAGAATTTGCAGCGGGCCAGAAGCATCGCCTTTTGGCAGAGGAATCGTCTTCAATATGGCATCGAAGAGCGGTCGCAGGTCTTCGCCGCCGCCCTTGATGTCGGTGCTGGCTGTCCCGGTTTTGGCGTTGGTATAGAGGACCGGGAAGTCGATCTGTTCTTCCTTGGCGTCGAGATCGATGAACAGATCGTAGATTTCATTCAGCACTTCCTGTGGACGGGCGTCGGAGCGGTCAATCTTATTGATGACCACTATCGGCGGGAGCTTGGCTTCGAGCGCCTTGCTCAGAACATAGCGCGTTTGTGGCAGAGGGCCTTCACTGGCGTCCACCAGAAGCATGACACCGTCCACCATTTTCAGGGCGCGCTCGACTTCGCCTCCGAAGTCGCTGTGGCCGGGCGTGTCGACGATATTGATCTTTACGTCGTGATAAAAGATCGCGGTGTTCTTCGCGAGAATGGTGATGCCGCGCTCGCGCTCGAGTTCATTCGAGTCCATCACGCGCTCGACATGGTGCTCGTTAGCGCGAAACGTGCCGCTCTGTTGCAGCATGGCGTCGACCAGCGTGGTCTTACCGTGGTCGACATGCGCGATGATGGCGATGTTGCGAATACCTGATGACAAGGAGTTCCTTCCTGATTTCTGGTATTACTACTTTACTATGCGAGGGATAAGGAAGGCGATGTGGGGGTTGCGACGCGCGAAGAGTTCGAGTGGCGGACTTCTAGAGGAGTTCACTACCGAGATCTGCGTTAGCTTCAGTTCTCAGACGAAGCCGGTACCAGAAGACAATTGTCAGTAGAGAAAACAGAAAGATGATTGTCGATACGGCATTGATCTCCGGGGTGATGCCGCGGCGGAGGCGTCCCCAGATTTCTAGCGGGAGCGTGTTGTCGCGGCCGATGAGGAAAAAACTGACGGCGATTTCGTCCATCGAGAGGGTGAAGATCAGCAGAGCTGCGCCAATGATCGAGAGCTTCAGGTTGGGCAACGTTATGCGCCAGAAGGTTTGCCAGTAATTCGCCCCCAGATCGAGTGAAGCTTCTTCCTGGGTGCGGTCGAGTTTTTGCAATCCCGCGAAGACTTCGGTGGTTGCGACTGAGATCAGTGCGGTTCCGTGACCGAGAATGATTGTCAGCAGGCTGAGCTTTGTATTCGTAAGCTTAAACAGCATGAGTAGAGAAAGACCGGTAATGATACCTGGCAAAATCAGCGGCAATAGCACCAGACGGCGGAAGAGCGCTTTGCCAGGGAATTGTGCCCGATCCAGCGCCAGGGCTGCGGGCATGCCCAAAGCAAGCGAAACCGCCATAGCTGCCAGTGCAACTTGAACGCTGTTGAGTACCGAGTCCCAGATCGCGCCGTCGTCAAACAGAGTGCGGTACCAGTCGAGCGTGAGGTTGTGCGGAGGAAATCCGCCGACGCCCTGGCCGTTGAAGGAATAAAGAATGAGGACCGCGATTGGAAGATATAGAAATGCGAACACCGCGGCTGCATGAAACAGCAGCCAGCTTGAGCGCGCTTTGTTCGTGGCACCGGCGCTCATGAAAAGCTCCATTTCTTTTCCAGTCGCTCGGAAAGAAATAGGAGGCTGACGACGACCAGCAACATTCCCAGCGAGATGGCAGCGCCGAGCGGCCAGTTGTAGGCCGCGCCGAAGAGGCTGACCACGATGTTCGAGATCATGATTCCGCTTGGCCCTCCCAGAAGCAGTGGGGCGAGGAAATCTCCAAGGCTCAGAACGAATGCGAACGTTGCTCCGGCGACCACGCCGGGAATGGAGAGAGGGAAGATCACTTTCCAGAATGTTTGTACTGGCGTTGCGCCAAGATCATGCGACGCTTCGATCAGATTGCGAGGAATGTGTTCGAGCGCGGCGTAGATCGGAAGAATAGTGAACGGCGTATAGATGTGCGTGAGCGTGAGGACGACTGCAAACGGGCTGTAGAGCAGGAAATCGAGCGGATGGCTGGTCAGATGGACATATTGAAGCAGCGTATTTAAGACGCCGTCAGAGCCGAGGATCGTCTTCCACGCGTATGCTCGCACGAGATAACTGACCCACAGTGGGATGATGACCAACTGATACAGAAGGTCTTTCCGCTTGCCAGCGTAGAAGGATAGGAAATAGGCGAGAGGATATCCGAGCAGGAGAGAAAAGAGCATGACGCGGGCGGCGATCCACATGGAGCGAAGAAGCGCCTGCCAGTAGACCGGTTTCTCGATCAATTCTTTGTAGTTGTCGAGGTTCCACGAGTGAACGATCGTTTGCGAAAGCGAGACCGACCAGAAGCTGTAGCAGAACATCAGCACATATGGAACAAGCAGGAACACGGTGACCCACACCAGAGGTGGTGCCGTCACAACAGTTCTGTAGGCGCGCGAGAACATTAGTTTCTTTCGGAAGATTGGCGAACGGGCACTGCGTCGGCCGGCGAAAATTCGAGTGAAATTTCGCCCTGCGCATTGAGTCCGCCCGCGGTTCTGACTACGAGGATGAGTCCGGCGTCGCATTCGACTCGGATCAATTCCGTTGCGCCGTGAAATGCCTGGTGCAGAATTCGTCCGCGGACCTGAACGGCTCCAACTGAAGGTGAGGATCCAGAGAGGCGAATGTGTTCCGGGCGCAGCGAGAAGAGCGCGGGACCGTCGGGACTGGAACTCGGCCACGAAAAAGCTCCGTATCGCACAACGCCGCTGTGCACTTCACCCTTCAGCAAATTCGTGTGGCCGATGAACTGTGCGACATACGCTGTTTCCGGATGGCTGTAGATCTCTCGCGGGCTGGCTACCTGCTCAAGTTCGCCGGAACGCAGCAGGGCGATGCGGTCCGACATGACCATCGCTTCTTCCTGATCGTGGGTGACGAAGACGAAGGCGATGCCGACCTCGCGTTGAAGAGATTTCAACTCTACCTGCATCTGGCGGCGGAGATTCGCGTCCAGCGCGGAGAGCGGTTCATCGAGCAAGAGCAATTGCGGACGGTTTACCAGCGCGCGAGCCAGGGCAACGCGCTGCGCCTGCCCTCCACTTATCTGCGATGGCTTCTTCGGCGCGTGCGCCGTCATTTTTACTTTATCGAGCGCTTCGGAAACGCGCTGTTTGACCTCGGCTTCAGGCCGCCTGGCAACCCGCAGACCGTACGCAACGTTCTGCTCAACCGTCAGATGAGGAAACAATGCGTAATGTTGAAAGACCGTGTTCACGCGGCGGCGGTACGGAGGCCGATGGTCGAGTCGTTCGCCGGCCATCCATAATTCACCCGAAGTTGCCTTCTCGAATCCCGCGATAATACGCAGCAGCGTTGTCTTGCCCGAGCCGCTTTCGCCAAGAATGGTGAGAAATTCTCCTTCGGCGATTTCGAGTGAGATGTCGCGCAGTACCACATTGCGGCCAAAGCTCTTGGCTATCTCCTGGATTTTGAGCAGCGCAGACTTCCCGCCAGACCGAACGCCGGCTGGTTCTGTGGCAACAGGGTTATCTAAAAGGGCCATGAGTCGGTCACTGGGCGGCTTTCACGTCGTTCCAAATTTCGGTGTACTTCGCCCGGCGCGGAACGTTCTGCCAGAAGTAAAGACGCTTCTGATAGTTGTCTACGTCGTCCAGATGCAGCGTCTTCACTTCTTCCGGCGTCATGAATTGCGCAGCCTGCGGATTTGCTGGAACGTAATGCGTCTTGTCGGTGACAAGCTTCTGCGTCTTGCCTTCGACCATGTATTCGAGGAATTTGTGGGCGAGTTCTATGTTCTCGCTGCCGGCAGTGATCATGAGGTGATCGATCCAGCCCGTGGTGTTTTCTTTTGGGATTGTTTCTTCAGCGGGGAATCCTGCTTTCTTTAGGTCAGCCGTATTTAGCGGCCAGCCCATGGCGATGACGATTTCATGACTTTCGAAAAGATTGGTCAGCTCTCCGCCGGTGGCCCACATCTTGCGAATGTTCGGTTTCAATTCGAGCAGTTTCTTCTTGACGGCTTCTAGTTCCGTATCGCTTAAGTTGTATAGATGCGATGGGTCGGGTTTGTCGTAACCCAGCACTTGCGCGGCCATGTAAACGGTCGAGAGATCGTCCCAGACCGAAACTTTTCCCTTGTACTTGGGATCCCAAAAAACGTTCCAGGAATCCGGAGGCTGCGCGAAAACGGTCGTGTCATAGATGATCGGATCTGGGCCCCACATGAAGGGCACGCCATAGACTTGGCCATTCGCGCGAACAAGAGGCAGGGAGGTGAGCTGCGGCGAGAGCTGGTTGTAAGTTGGAATTTTCGTCACGTCAAGAGGAGCGGCCAGGCCCGAGTTGGCGATGGAGCTTGCCACATCGCTTGAGGGTGAAATTACGTCGTAGTTGCCGGAACTGCCTCCGCGAAGTTTGGCGACGAGTTCGTCGCTTGATCCCATGTAAGAGGCGGAAACTTTGCAGTGGTTTTCGTCTTCGAAGGCTTTAACGAAAGAGGGATCGGCGTACCCTTCCCACACAAGGAGGTTGAGAGTCGGAGTTTTTTTCGAGCACGATCCGACGAACAGAACGCCGATCAGTAACGGCAACAGTCTAGCTGTGCGTTGCCAGTTCATTGTTCCTCCATACTCATCCACACTAAAACGTCGGCGGAGTGTTGACCCACAAGACCCAGGTTTCTTTGCGTCCGGGATTTTTCCATCGATGCGGGGTTGCACTTTCAAAATAGAAGCTATCGCCGGGCTTCAACCGGTACTTCTCGCCTTCGACGGTAATCTCCAGGTCGCCCCGCAGAATGTACATGAACTCTTCGCCTTCGTGCGTGTAGGAGTCACCGCTGCCAGCCTCGGGCGCGATGCGGAAGAGATGCGGTTCCATCACCGTATTGCCCCAGGCGAGCAACTCCATCCGCACGCCCTCGCCGGCTTCCAGCACCTTGCGCTCTGCTGGCCGCACCTGGCGAGAGCTGTTTTCGTTCGCATCGAAAAAATCGAGGATATTCGTTTTGTAGAAGCGCGCCAGTTTCCGAAGGGTCCCGACCGATCCGCTCATTTGAGAGCGTTCGAGCGCGCTAAGAAAGCCGACGGAGATGCCGACAGCCGATGCCACCTGCGACAAGGAGAGTTTCCGCCGGGCGCGCAATTGTCTCAGATGGGCCCCGATTGCGCCCGAGTTTCCGTCCGCGGCGGAACGAACCCTACCTTCCCGTTTGAGTAGCTGTACGATCGCAGCGGCGTTCAGCCCACGAACTTTGCGCAGGAATCGCGCCCGCTTAAGCAGCTTTACATCTTCGGAGGTGTAGAGGCGGTACTTGCTCTCGGTCCGACGGGGGCGCGCCAATCCCAAGCTCTCCCAGGATCTAATGACGGAGGGCGATACGCCCACCTTTCGCGCCACGTCTCCAATCTTCAAAAGAGGTTCAGCCATGCGGACCTGCTTCGGTCAGCTTTTCACGATTAGCGATGAGAATTTTCAATGGGAAGGACGTGTTTTTTTCTCCTTGACAGGCTCCGTCCCCCTTCTCTAACCTTGCGGGATTATAGCAAGGTTGTGTCGCGATACAAGCTGTCGCTTTCAAACAAAAATTGAACTCTCCCGGACGTCTGGAGGCACCATGCCGTCACTACGAGCCCGCTGCTCCCGGCTGTGTATGAGTACGTATCTGTGTGCTTTCTGCCTGGCAATTGCTATTTGTCTTTCAATTCCCGTACAGCTCTTTGCGCAGGGCACCGGAGGCCGAATCCTCGGCCGGGTCTCGGACCCATCAGGCGCGGTGCTGTCCAATGTGAAAGTCACTGCCCTGAACGACGCGACGGGTGTCGCCCACGATGGCCTTAGCAACGATAGCGGAGACTATACCTTTCCGGACCTGCCTGTCGGCACGTATTCGCTGACATTCGATCTGACTGGATTTAAAAAGGTCGTGCGGCATGGCGTCACCCTTGATGTCAACCAGGTCATCACGCTCAATATGGCAATGCAACTGGGCGGGGCGCAGGAGGTCGTTGATGTTACCTCCGAAGCTCCGCTGGTCGAAACCAGCAGCACGCAACTTGGTGCAGTGGTCAATAACCGTTCGGTGAACGAGCTTCCGCTTAACGCCCGCGATACATATCAGTTTCTCCAGCTCCAGCCCGGCGTGCAGTCGCAGCTTGGATCGAGCGGCGGCACTTTTTACGGCAGCGACAGTGCAGGCTCGGTCTCCGTCAACGGTGGCCGCGACCGTGCTAACAATTTCAGCGTGAATGGTGGCGACGCCAACGACCAATTCGTCAACCTGCCTACAATTCAGCCGACGCCCGACGCCATCGAGGAATTCCGGGTCATCTCCAATACCTTCGACGCAGAATACGGCCGGAACTCCGGTGCTATCGTCAACGTCGTCACCAAATCCGGCACCAACCAGTGGCATGGCAACATCTACGAGTACTTCCGCAATAAGGTGCTGAATTCGCAGGGATACTTCAATACCGTCAAGCCTCAGTTCAACCAGAACCAGTTTGGCGGTACCTTCGGCGGTCCTATTAGGAAAGACCGCACCTTCTTCTTTGTTTCTTATGAAGGACGGCGGGTGCGGCAGGGTATCTCGGGAGACATTGTGTTTGTACCAACGTCTGATGAGCGAAATGGAAATTTTTCCGCCGGTTCTGCTTTCAGCGGTGGCATCTCTGACCAATTCGTCGCCGATGCGCTGAATGGACGTCCCGGTTGCACCTCGGCCATCAACGGCCTCGGCGGCGTCACGCCGGTGGCGGGCGTAAATTGGGGCGGCCCAGGTGGTGTATTTCCCACGAATGTAATTCCGACCGAATGTCAGGATCCAGTTGCTGTCGACATGCTGCGCTTTGTGCCCGGCGCCAATCGCTCGGATGGTACTTATCAGGCCGTGCCCGCAAGTGCGGATACGCAAAACCAGTTCACCATTCGCATCGACCACCACATCAACAGTCGCCAGAATTTCAGCTTCTATTACTACTTTACGAACGACACCAATTTTCAACCCTTCTATGATTTTCAGGCCTCGGGCGCCAATGTCCCGGGATTCGGAGCGAATGTCGGGTCCCGCTATCAGCAATACAATCCCAGCCACACCTGGACGATCAGCAATTCTCTGATCAATGAGGCCCGCTTCACTTACATGCGCGAAGGACAGTTGACCTTCCAGCACCCACAATCGACCGGGCTGGTACAAGATTCGTGCTCGTCTCCTGCTGCACAAGCCGTTTGTTTCAACGGCACCTCCGACTCTTCAGCGGTCAACACCCTGATCGCCGGCAATTTGACTAATCCTACCCAGGCGGGCATCACCACAGGGCTTCCCGCCAACCGCACGGGCGTTCCCTTCGTTGACATCTCCGGAGGGTTCGCCATTGGGAATGGCTGGGAAGGCGAACTGCCTCAGGTAGGCAACTCTTTCCAGTGGTCGGATAACCTGACTTGGGTCAAGGGGAACCACACTTTCAAGTTCGGCGCGGATATTCGCCGCTCGCGTTTCGACCAGACGCTTTTTTACAACGTCAGCGGGCAGTTCACCTTCGATGGATCAACATCCAACGCCGTCCTCGCCGATGACAACTATCCCACCTACCTTCTCGGTCTGGCCGATAGTTATTCGCAGGGTTCGGGGCAACGGGAGAACATCCGCAGCACAGGTGTTTATGCCTTTGCGCAGGACAGCTGGAAGATCAATCCTTCGCTGACCCTCAACTACGGTTTGCGCTGGGAACTGGATACGCCTCTCACAGACGTTCTGCACCACGTGCAGACCTATCGGCCGGGACAAAATACGACGACCTATCCGTGCTATTTGACGGCGGATGAGCAAGCCAGTTTCGGAACGGATGATTGCGGCGCGGCTGGCGTACTTCCGACTGGCCTGGTTGTGCCCGGCGATCAAGGCGTTCCTGCCGGCATGACACAGACCTATTACAAGGCCTGGGGACCGCGTCTCGGCATCGCATGGAGTCCGGGCGCCTCCGGTAAGACCAGCATCCGGGCGGGATGGGGCATGTTCTATAACCCAATGGAACAATTAGTGATGGAGCAGTTTGGCGCCGAGCCTCCTTTCGGTGGCAGCACCTTCCTGCCGGCTACCTTCCTGAACACTCCGTTTGTGGCGCAGAATGGGGGCATAAATCCCAACCCCTTTACGGGAATCCTCAATCCTGCGCCGGGCACTCCCACCGACTGGGCCAGTTTCCGTCCCATGCTGCTCTTCGGTGACTTTCAGCCCAAGATGCGAACGCAGTACACGGCCCAATACAACTTCACGGTTCAGCGCGAACTGGCGAAGGACATTGTCCTGCAACTTGGCTACGTCGGATCGCAAGGGCACCGTCTACTCGCGTCGCATGATATCAATCCGGGCAATCCCGCAAGTTGCCTTGGAATCATCGCGCTGGCCAACACGAATCCGGCTTGGGTCACCGACGGCTTTGGGAGCCAGACGACATGCGGCCCGTTCGCTGAAGACAATTCTTTCCTGATTGATCCGACGGCGATTGCTCCGACCGGAGGATTGACCATTCCTTACACGGGCAACGGCGGCGGCAATCCCACGGTAATTCCTGCGGGAACTTCCATCGGCACAGTAGCGCCCAATGGCATTTTCCTCGCGGGCCTGCGTCCTTACTCTTCGCCCAACTGCAATCCGATGACCGGCGGCGGACTTGGCACTGGTTGCCCGGTTGACGGCATCTCCGCTTTCAGCAACATCTTCGCCGAAGACACGATTGCGGCATCGGCTTACAACTCCTTCCAGGCGAGCCTGGAAAAGCGCTTCTCGCATGGCTTGCAACTGCAGGCCGCTTACACCTTCAGCAAGTCCCTCGACTGGGCTTCCAGCTTCGAAGAAACCGTCAACCCGTTCGACTACAAAGCCAGTCGCGCGCTCTCGCTGTTCAACTCGGCGCAGCGGTTCGTGATCAACTACGTATGGGCAATTCCCACGCCGCGCTATAACGGCTTCGCTGGAAAGGCGCTCGATGATTGGCAGGTCTCAGGGATCATTCAGTTCCAGAGCGGATTCCCCATTCGTGTCCAGACCGAAGACGACAACGAGCTGATCAGCAGTTTGTTCTTCCTCGGCGCTGGCGCGCCGCAGCTAACCGGGAATCTGCAGATTCTCAATCCCAAGACCAACGGTGGTTACTATCTCAATCCCGCTCAGTGGTCTGATCCTACGCTCGGACAATTCGCCAGCACGCCGCGTTCTATTTGCTGCGGCCCCGGCGAAAATCAGTGGGACATTACCATATCCAAGAAGATCGCTCTGTCGGAGCAGAAGTATTTCCAGTTCCGCACCGACATCTTCAACCTGTTCAACAAGACAGAATTCGTGAATCCGGATGGCAATTTCTCCAACACGACATTCGGACAAGTGCTGCAGGCCCGCGATCCACGCCTGCTGCAGTTTGCGTTGAAGTTTTACTTCTAGAGCGGCTCTTGACTCTAGAATAGAAATGACAGTAGGTCCCGGGCGGTTCCCACCGCCCGGCATTCTAATGGCCCGCGCAGAAACGCACTGGCCTGAGCTTCCTCGGAGACCTCGATGTACCCCGATCTACAGAAAGAACTCACTGTGTTTGAGCGCCGGACGCCTAAGTCCGCCGAAGCCCACAAGAAAAATCTCAAGCGGATTCCGCTTGGTGTCGCCAGCAATTACCGGGCGTATGATCCGTGGCCGATTTTCGTGAAAGATGCCAGCGGCAGCAAGTTCCGTGACCTTGATGGCAACGAGTACATCGATCACAACCTGACGTTCGGGGCGCTTATGGCTGGACATTGCCATCCGGCCGTGATGAAGGCCGTGGAGAAACGGCTTTCCAGCGGGACGATGTACGGCATGCCACACGACATGGAATGGGAACTCGCGGAAGAAATCTGCAACCGGTTTCCGGTCGAGATGTGCCGCTTCGGCAACAGCGGAACTGAAGCGACAATGCACGCCGTTCGTCTTGCCCGCGCCGCCACCGGACGCGACAAGATCGTGAAATTCGAAGGCGCTTATCACGGGCTGCATGATGCTGCACTCGTCAGCGTAAAACCACACGCTCCCGATTACGGCGACGTCAACGCTCCGACTTCGGTGCCGGGAGGACTAGGGGTCCCGAAGGCGTCGCTGGAGAATGTAAAGGTCGCCACGTTTAATGATCTTGCGAGTGTGGAACGTCGGTTCAGGGAGAATCCAGGAGAGATCGCGGCGATTATCCTCGAACCGATCTTGATGAATGTCGGACTCTGCATGCCGCAACCGGGTTTCCTGAAGGGGCTACGCGAAATTTGCGACAAGAACAGCGCGTTGCTGATCTTCGACGAAGTAAAGACTGGCGCGAAACTGGGGTGGGGCGGAGCCAGTGAATATTTCGGCGTTCAGCCGGACATGATCTGCCTTGCGAAATCGATAGGCGGAGGCCTGCCGCTGGCTGCATTTGGCGCGCATAAGTCGGTGATGGATCTCATCAGCCAGCACAAGGTTTTTCATGGTGGCACGTACAACACCAACCCTGTTTCGATGGCAGCAGGACTAGCAACCTTTCGGGAGGTGCTAACGCGTGAGAACTACGTTCACGTTGACAAGCTGGGCAAAAAGCTTGCGGATGGGTATCGTCAGACCATCGCAAAGGTCGGCTTGCAGGCTTACATCGCGCAAGCGGGAGCGAACGGCGCGCTGATGCTGTACCCGAAGGAAATTCGCAACTATCGCGATTGGGAAGCAATCGATATCGACCTGTGGCGTCACTACTGGTTCGGCATGGTGAACCGTGGCGTGATGGCTCAGCCTTACTGGTGGGATGAGCAATGGACGATCTCGGTGCAGCATACCGAGGCGGACATTGACCAGCATCTGGCGGCGTTCAACGATATCGCGGCATCGTTGGCGAAAGCGCAGCAGGAACGCGCCGAACCAGTCGCCGTCGCGCACTAGATAGCAAGGTGATCAGTGGCCAGTGCGCAGTGCTCAACGATCTGAGAAACATCTGGCCACTGATCACCGACCACTGACTACAGACCACTGACCTTGTCCACGACGGCACAATCCGCCGAACAGCCGCACTTGATCCGCGCTCTCGGGCGCCGGGATCTCGTGTTGCTGTTTGTGGTTGCGGTTTTCAACCTGAATGTCGTTCCTTCGATCGCGGCGAATGGCGGTGCCACCGTATGGTTGTGGATCATTTCCTTGCTGCTTTTCTTCTGGCCCCAGGGAATCGCGGTGATCGAGCTCGCCCATCGCTATCCTGGGGAGGGTGGTGTTTATCTGTGGGCCAAGGAAGTGTTCGGCGACTTCCATGGCTTCCTTTCCGGCTGGTGCTACTGGACCAACAACATGCTTTATGTGCCGACGGTGATGCTGTATTTCGTTGGTGTGTCGGTGTACGTGCTGGGTGCGGGCCATCAGGGCTTGGCGGACAACAAGATCTTTGCTTCGATCGCTTCTCTGACCTTGCTGGCCTTGCTCACGCTATTCAACATTCTTGGCCTGGGTGTGGGGAAGTGGATCAATAATCTCGGTGCGATCGGAACCTTCGTGGCGGCGGCAGTGTTGATCGGACTCGGGGCGCTGATCTGGACGCATTTCGGTTCGACTATTTCCGCGCGTGATTTCGCGATTCCCCCGAATCCAAAGTTTGTGCTCAACTCCTTCGGTGTGATTTGCTTCGGCCTGGTTGGTCTGGAACTTGCATCGGTAATGGGCGATGAGATTCAGGATCCAAGGCGAACTTTGCCGGGGGCAGTCGTTTTGGGTGGCGTAATTTCCGGCGCTCTCTACGTGGGTGCGACGCTTACGCTGCTCATTGCTGTCGGCAAAGATGTGAATGTGCTGCAAGGAATCGTGCAGGCCGTTATGCACATGGCGCAGCGCGTTGGCGTCGGATGGATCATCATTCCGTTCGCGGTGCTGCTGAGCCTTTCGATTGCAGGTATAGGCTCGGCCTGGATGGGCGGTTCGGCGAGAATTCCCTTCGTAGCTGGACTCGATTCCTACATGCCGTCCTGGCTGGGCAATGTACATCCGCGATACAAAACGCCGTACGCCGCATTGATTTTGCAAGGCATCGTTTCGGCGGTACTGGTCATCTTGAATTTCGCCGGCGCCGGCGTGCAGGAGACGTTTCAGAAGCTGTTGTCGCTGGCAGTCGTCTTGCAGCTCGTACCATTCCTTTACATGTTTGGTGCACTGGTGAAGTTTGCTGCAACGGAATCGGCGCCGCAAGGGCAATACAGCCGTGTCACGATGCTGCTGGCCGGATCGAGCGGATTGCTCACGACCGTTCTCGGAATTGCGTTGGTATTTTTTCCCGCAGAGCAGATTACGTCGCTGTGGTCATACGAATTGTGGATGTTCGGCGGGACGGCTTTCTTTGTTGGATTGGCTGCATTCTTCTTCTTTGTGTACGGCCGCCGAAAAGCGCCAGACCTTGCCGCCGCGCAGTCGAAGAACCTGGACGCGGCCAGATCGGCTCAGCTGCTGCCTTAGACAAGAGATTGTGCGATTAGCCACTGGAGGCCACGATGCCTGGCGGAGTTCAAACCGAAGTAAAGACCTATCAGATGTTTATCAACGGCGAGTGGGTCGCGAGCAAGTCTGCCAAGACGTTTCCCGTCTACGATCCGTCGACTGAGGAAGTCATCGCGCAAGTTCCGGACGCCTCGGCAGACGATGTGAACCTAGCCGTCGCCGCCGCCAAAGCGGCATTTGAAGATGGGCCATGGGCGACTACCACGGCGCAGGAACGTGGACGCGTGCTGTTCCGTTTGGCTGACAAAGTCCGGCAGAATCTGCCTGCGTTCGCCGAACTGGAATGCCGTAACACCGGAAAGCCGATTGTCGAAGCGGAGTACGACATCAACGACGTTGCGACGTGCTTTGAGTATTACGGAGGACTGGCGACGAAAATTGTCGGCCAGGTGAATCCAGTTCCCGACAACGCGATGTCGCTTTCGCTGAAAGAGCCGGTCGGTGTGGCGGGGCAGATTATCCCGTGGAACTATCCGCTCTTGATGGCTGCATGGAAGCTTGCGCCCGCCATCGCTGCGGGCTGCACATGCGTGCTCAAGCCTGCGGAGCAAACGCCACTGACTGCGCTGGAATTGGCGAAACATTTTGCCGATTGCGGTTTGCCTCAGGGTGTAGTGAATATCGTCACGGGCTTTGGCGAAACCTGCGGCGCGCCGATCGTGCAACATCCTGACGTGAACAAGATTGCATTTACGGGCAGCGCGACCGTCGGAAAGATCATCGTCAAACAGGCCGCCGATACGGTGAAGCGCGTGACGCTCGAACTCGGCGGAAAGTCTCCCAACATCTTCTTTGCCGACGCTGACTTCGAAGCCGCGGTTGATGGCGCGCTGTTCGGGGTCTTTATCAACCAAGGAGAAGTCTGCTCGGCGGGAAGCCGCATTCTTGTGCAGAAGTCAATCTACAAGAACTTCGTCGAGGCTATGACAGAGAAGGCCAAGAAGATCAAGTTAGGTGCTCCGCTCGACCGCGACACGAAGATGGGGCCTCTCGTCAGTAAAGAGCAGTACGATCGCGTTAATCAGTATCTCGAGATCGGCAAGAAGGAGGCGAAGCTGGCTTCCGGCGGCGGTCGGCCGGAAAAGTTCGCCAGGGGATACTATGTGCAGCCGACGATTTTCTACGATGTTGACAACTCAGCCCGCATCGCTCGCGAAGAGATTTTTGGTCCCGTCGCTGCTGTGATTCCATTTGAGGATGAAAAAGACGCGATGAAGATCGCCAACGATTCTCCCTATGGCTTGGCTGCCGCAGTCTGGACGCGCGACATTTTCAAAGCGATGCGCACGGTAAAAGCGCTGCGCGCCGGGATTGTTTGGGTGAATCACATGCAGCCGACCTACGTTGAAGCTCCCTGGGGCGGATTCAAACAATCGGGCTTTGGGCGGGAGCTTGGGCCTTGGGGGATCGAGGAATATCTTGAAACCAAGCAGGTCCACATCAACTTGAACGAAGCGCCGATCGGCTGGTACTGAACAGCAGTTGTCAGTGCCCAGTTGCTAGTAAAGAAAAGGCCGCATGGTCGCATGGAAAAGTAGCGAGAGACTTAAGATGTCTACCATTCAGATTAGAACGTCTATACCTGGGCCGAAGTCTCGTGCCTTGCACGAGCGCCGCGCAAAAGCCGTGCCCCGCGGGCTTTCGCATGGAACGTCCATTTACGTCGCCAAAGCGGAAGACGCCTGGCTCGAAGATGTGGACGGTAATCGCTACATCGACTTTGCCGGAGGGATTGGATGTCTTAATGCCGGCCATCGCCGAGCACCAGTCGTTCAGGCCGTGAGGGACCAACTCGACAAATTCCTGCATACTTGTGTGCAAGTTACGCCCTATGAGAGTTACGTCCGGCTTGCCGAACGGATGAACGAAGTGACTCCCGGCAAGTTTGCGAAGAAGACAATCTTTGTGAACAGCGGGGCTGAAGCGATTGAGAACGCGGTCAAGATTGCGCGGGCTTACACGAAGCGCCCCGGCATCATCGCGTTTGAAGACGCCTTCCATGGGCGCACGATGATGGCTCTCGCGCTCACCAGCAAAACGCATCCCTACAAAGCGGGATTTGCGCCGTTTCCGGGCGAAGTATATCGCGTCCCGTTTGCTTACTGCTATCGGTGCTCGTATTCGAAGACGTATCCATCGTGCGATCTCTACTGCGCACGGCATTTGGAAGACACGTTCAAGCGCGTGGTCGCGAATGAAGAAGTCGCTGCCGTGATTGCCGAACCTGTAATGGGTGAAGGCGGATTCATCGTGCCTCCTTCGGACTATTTCAAAGTTCTTGTGGATTTGTGCCACAAGTATGGAATCTTGTTCATCGCGGATGAAGTACAGTCCGGTTTCGGCCGCACCGGATCTTTATTCGCGAGCGACCGTTATGGGATCGAGCCCGACCTGATCGTGACGGCGAAGTCCCTCGGCGGCGGATTGCCGCTGGCCGCTGTTACGGGCCGCGCCGAGATCATGGATGCTCCCGGTATCGGCGGGTTGGGCGGGACGTTTGCAGGGAATCCGCTTTCGTGCGCTGCGGCGTTGGCGGTGCTTGATCTGTTCGAACGGGAAAATCTGTTGGCCCGGGCGAACGAACTTGGCCAACGTTTCCATCGGCGGGCTGAAGAATGGCAGCGGCGCTGGTCGATTATTGGCGATGTTCGCGGACTCGGTGGGATGCAAGCGATCGAACTTGTGCAGTCGCAGGAGACGAAAACTCCTGCCACCGACGAAACCAAGAAGATCACACAATACTGCTACGAACATGGGCTTATTACTATCACGGCGGGCACATATTCGAATGTGATTCGCGTGCTTGTGCCGCTCGTAGCGAGCGATCCGCAGATCGACGAGGGGATGGATGTGCTCGAATCGGCTATCGCGACGGTATGCGACAGTAAGGGCGCAGTGGCGCAATTCGTTTAGGCGGTAGCCAGTTTCCATCGCTATACTTATTGCAGCCCTTTGAGCGTAACTGGCCGCTGAACACTGGCTGCGCTTCTCATCCTTCACGACAGCAGAGGCTTCAACATGACCACCGTAGCAGCACCTCCCGTGACCCGGCTGACCAACTTCATCGGTGGACAGTGGACTGAATCGAGCGCCTCGGACTGGCGAGAGGTAGTAAATCCGGCCACGGCCGAGATTCTGGCCACCGTGCCAATGAGCGGAACGGCGGAAGTCAATGCTGCTGTCGAAGCGGCCGCTGCCGCATTTTCGGAGTGGCGGCGAACTCCGCCGGAAGACCGCATCCAGCCGCTGTTCAAGCTGAAGATGCTGCTCGAAGAGCACATCGACGACGTCGCGCGCATCATCACGATGGAGAACGGCAAGACCTTTCCAGAGGCGAAGGCCGAAATGCGCCGCGCGATCGAAAACGTCGAGGTCGCCTGCGGCATCCCGATGATGATGCAGGGTTACAACCTGGAAGATGTTGCCCGCGGTATCGACGAAATGATGATCCGCCAGCCCCTTGGCGTGGTTGCCGCTATTGTTCCCTTCAATTTTCCCGGCATGATTGCCTTCTGGTATCTGCCTTACGCCATCGCAACCGGGAACGCTTTCATCATCAAGCCAAGCGAGCGGGTGCCGCTGACAATGCGCTACATCTATGAGTTGCTTGAGAAAACAGGTCTGCCGAAAGGTGTTGTCGGCCTGGTGAACGGAGGCAAAGCTGCGGTCGACGCGCTGATTGATCATCCAAAGGTCCGCGCCATCAGCTTTGTTGGATCGACTCCGGTGGCGCGTTACATCTATTCGCGCTCTGCGGAGCAGGGAAAACGCTGCCAGTGCCAGGGCGGCGCGAAGAACCACGTTATCGTTCTGCCCGACGCCGATATGCCAATGGCGACGCAGATCATCAGTGATAGCGCCTTCGGATGCGCCGGCCAGCGATGTCTCGCAGTTTCCGTTGCCGTGACGATCGGCGAGGCGCAAAAAACCTTCCGCGACTCAATTGCGGAGGCGGCCTCGAAGCTCAAAGTCGGCAATGGTCTTGAAGATGGTGTCCAGATGGGTCCGGTGATTACTCCGCAGAGCAGGGAGCGCGTTGAACATCTGGTTGGAGTCGGCGAGAAGCAGGGCGCGAAAGTTTTGCTCGATGGTCGAAATGCGAAGGTTGCGAAACACGAATCCGGGAATTTCGTAAACCCCACCATTCTCGATGGCATTCCAGCAAACAGTGACTTGGCCGATACCGAGGTTTTTGGTCCGGTGCTCAGTCTCGTTCATGCGGACAACATGGATGAAGCTATGGCTTTTCTCGAACGCAGCGCCTATGGCAACCAAGCTTCGCTTTTTACGTCGAGTGGCGCAGCGGCAAGGCGTTTTCGTTATGAAGCCCCGGCGGGCAACATCGGAATCAACATCGGAGTTGCAGCACCTATGGCCTACTTTCCTTTCAGCGGATGGAAAAACAGCTTCTTCGGCGATCTCCATGGCCAGGGCCGCGATTCGGTTGAGTTTTATACCGACAAGAAAGTTGTCGTGGAGCGCTGGGGCAAAGAGCATTCCAGAAAGTTTTAGCGTTTCTACCACGGAGTCACAGAGGCACAGAGAAATCATCAGGAGTGTTTCTCGGTGTCTCTGTGACTCTGTAGTGAACAATTCTCCAAAGGAATTTATGACTACTACGGTTACCACTCCCGCGATGACCGGCAAAGAAATTGTTGCCCTCACCAAGAAGCACACGCTGTTCGAATGGTCGGCGCAGAGCAAGGTCGATCCCATTCCTGTAGCCAAAGCAAAGGGTATTTACTTCTGGACACCCGAGGGCAAGCGCTTCATCGACTTCAACAGCCAGTTGATGTCGGTGAACATCGGACACGGCGATGAGCGCGTTATCGCCGCGATTCATGAGCAGGCACAGACGCTTGCCTATGCCAATCCCTTTATGGCGCATGAGCCTCGCGCCCGCCTTGGCGCCAAGCTTGCCGAAATTACTCCTGGCGACATTGACACCTTCTTCTTCACCAACGGGGGGGCGGAAGCAAACGAAAATGCCATCAAGATTGCCCGCTTCTTCACCGGACGCCACAAGATCATGGCTCGCTACCGCTCTTATCATGGCGCGACTGCCGGCGCGATTAGCCTTACTGGAGATCCGCGCCGCTGGGCCGCCGAGCCTGGTATTCCAGGCGTTATCCGTGTGCTCGATCCTTATCACGGCATCGAGCGCGGATGGGAACCTGCCGAAAGCTCTCTTGCGATGATCGAAGAGACGATGCAGCTTGAGGGGCCGCAGAATATTGCCGCGTTCATTCTCGAGAGTGTCGTCGGCACGAATGGAATTCTAATACCGCCCGACGGCTATATGCAGGGAGTGCGGAAGCTGTGCGACAAATACGGCATCTTGATGATTGCGGACGAAGTCATGGCCGGATTCGGCCGCACCGGCGAGTGGTTTGCGATTGATCACTGGAAGGTTGTCCCCGACCTGATTTGCATGGCGAAGGGATTGACAGCCAGCTATCTGCCTTTAGGTGCGGTAGGAATGCGACACCACATCGCGCAACATTTTCAGGACAAAGTGTTTTACGGCGGATTAACGTACAACTCGCATCCCATGGGATGCGCGGCGGCGCTGGCCACGATTCGCGTCTACGAAGAAGACCGGCTCATTGAGAATACACGCAAAATGGGTGCTGTGATGAAAGAGCTTGGCGCTGAGATGCAGGAGAAACATCCATCGGTCGGTGCGGTACGGTCGATTGGATTGTTCGGGATATTTGAACTTGTTCGCAGCCAGAAAACCAAGCAACCGATGGCGCCCTTTAATGGAGCCTCAGAGGAAATGGCGGCACTCGGCAAGTTTTTCCGCGAACAAGGCCTGTACACGCTGGTGAGGTGGAATACGTTCTACACTAATCCTCCGCTTTGCATTAACGAGCAACAGCTGCGCGAGGCGTTCGCGATCATCGACAAGGGGTTGGAAATTACGGATCGCGCCGTGAAGGACTAGTTCCACTCCCATCAATCCCGAAAATCAAAATCCCTACTTCTCGCATAAACCGCGACAAGTGGGGCACCCACTGGGTCGTTCCTTCGTCGAGCTATTTCTCTGGGTTGTACTTTGCCAACCATGCTGCGATTTCGCGGAATACGTCCTGCCGTTGTTCCCACACGGTAGGAAAGTGGGGCGAGCCGGGGTAGGTGACCATACGCGTGGTTTTACCCTTGGCCGCCAGCACTTCGTAAAATTCCCGACCCTGATATGTGGGGACGCGTTCGTCGGCTGCGCCGTGCAGAATCAGCAGCGGAGTTGTGACGTCATCCGGATGCATGGCCGCTGAGAACACGTTGAAGGCGTTCGGATCTTTATCGGGCCAGCGGGCGTCGTAGTCAATCTGCTGGACGTCGCTGGTCCACATGAAAGTCAGCCAGTCGGTGATGCCGGCGCCTTCGATTGCAGCTTTATAGCGATGCGTCTGCGTAACAGTCCACGAAGTCATGAAGCCACCTGCGCTCCATCCGAAAATGGCGAGATGATTAGGGTCTGCCCATCCTTGGGCAACGGCGAAGTCGGTTGCGCTGTCCACATCTCGATAGGCCCGGTCACCGAAATGTTGGTAGATGGCAGAGAGGAAATCGGTCCCGTAACCAGTTGAGCCGCGGTACTGGGGCTGGAGGACGACATATCCCATGCCTGCGATCGTTCGGCTGAAAATATCGAGGCGGAGCGAATCGTTCGCTTCGGGGCCGCCATGGGGCATCACAAGAAACGGATATGCAGCACCCGGACGGTAGTTCGAGGGAAAAGTGAGAATGCCTTCGAGAGCGACTCCTTCCTTGCTCGTCCAATGGACGGCGCGAACATCGCCCAGTGCTACCTTTGCAAGCTGGTCATCGCCTTCGTTGGTGATTTTTTGCAAGCTATGATCTTGTCCGATTGCCAGATTAGAAGCGTGCTGCGGATCGGAAACGGCAAATACTCGTACTTCCGGCGCCGAGGCGATCTGCGATTCAATCGGACCGCTGTTGACGGTGCCATCGGGCCAGCTATACATCGGCGTGAGCGAGTCGTTCTGGAAGCTTTCGATGTCCGATCTCACGCCATGTGCGACGAGTACCCAGGCGTTTCCTTTAACGTCGACCGATAATTGAAGCGCACTGCCGTCGAGCTTGGGCGTGTGGTCAGTTGGAGTTCCTCCGCTGGCCGGGACGGTCCAGACGTGATCCGGAGTCAAGACTGGGGTAGTGGTGCTGAGAAATACGAGGCCCTTGTCGCCGTCGATCCAGCCCAGGCCGCTGATCGAGTTCTCGATGGTTGCCACACGGCGCGGGCCGCTTGCGTTGCAGAGATCAATAAAAGAGCGAACGTAATGAAAGCCAATTTTCGGCGTGGAAGACAGAACTGCAATGGAAGATCCGTCGTGCGACCAGGCGATGTCATTAATGTCGTGCAATGAAGGACACCACCATGTGCCGCCCGTGCCGTCGGCGGCAATGACGTAAAGGCTAGTAGGTTCGGCTTCGATCACGGTGTGAACGTCAGATAGCGGGTCTGGAAGCCGAGCGTCGGCCAGGACCGCATAGTGTGATCCGTCTGGCGAAATCAGGGCAGAGTGAATTCCCCGGGGCAGCGATGTGAGCGGAACTGGAGTCGCTGCTGCCGCTGCGGCAGTATTCGGAGGAGCCAAGGTCAACGTGGCCAACTGCGCTGCTTTGTTCACGTCGTACGGGCCGTAGAGCGCGCCATCGCGTGTGAAGCCGGCGGGCCGGAATTTTTCGGGAACCGCCAGACGGCGCGATTCGCCCCCGGCCGGAGCGATCATGTGCCATTCCGTGTTGTCAGGTCCCTTGGCGCCGCCATAGCGCACCCGATACAGAATGCTCTTGCCGTCGGGTGAAACGGCGACAGGAGCAGCGCTGTGAAGACTGGACGCATCGTCAATGGTGAAGGGATGTCGTGAATTTTGGGCTATGGAAAGAATCGAAATTGCAAGAAAAGTGAGGACAAGGACGAAGGTTCGCATGACCGTCTCCGAACGAACGAAGAAGCATATCAGAGACGAACCTGCGATCGAACTGCCTCCGTGGGCGCGAGCTTTCTCGGGTACTTATTCCCTAGCGTCCTTAATTCTCAAAAAAGGAAAACGCCCACATCCCAAGATGTGGGCGCTTCTTTTTCCAGTAAAGGGTTCTAGCTCTTGGTCAAGAAGATCGGTTTGTATCCGATCCCTACAGTGCCGCCCGAAAGCGAAGATTTCTTGCCATCGAGGTCGGTCCACTTGGTATAGCCCGACGGATAGGAGTACTTTGACGTGCTGCAGGTTCCGTTCTTGCACGTCTTCGACGTATCCCAAACGGCGATGCCATTGTCGAGATTACAGGTGTAGACCGTGCCCTTAGCCGTACAGGGACTGATGGTGTGGCCGAGGAGCCAGCCTGCGACCGTATCCCAGGCAGTACCGGCCTCCTTGCCCTGCAGGTTCTTGTCCCAAGTGTATACATACTGCCGCTGGATTCCGACACCCGCACGGAGCAAGAGTGATCTTGCAGCGTATCCAGCTTGTTCGTCCTTATCATTAATGTTGTCAGTTGACTTGACGCCGTGTTCATCGTCCCAGATCGGAAGCTTGGTGAGATTCCGTTTTGCGGTCTCGGCGGTTAGGTCGTCATACATAGCGAGGAAGGACTCTGGAACAGAATTTGGAGAGCTACCCTTTCCTCGCAAATGAGCGTTGACGATATCAAAGTTTGGTGCGCCACCGGCTGCGATATAGCCGTCAAACCATGTTTTCATGGTTGGACCGTGGGCTGACGGGCTAAGAATCTGGGCCTTCGGGTCCTTGGACCGAATGATCGCGGCCGCGTCTTTGCCCATACGAACCATCTGCGCTTGGTTGCCTGACCAGAAGCAGGTGCAGTCGGGTTCATTCCAAAGTTCGTAGAATGCGATCTCGCCCTTGTAGCGTTCGACGAGTGCAGTAATGAAATCGGAGAAATGTTTGTCGGTGCCGGTTCCGTCGGAGCTAAGGTCTGTCGGAGCCGAGCAGCTATAGGACCCAGCTGGCCCACAGGGGCTACCTTTAGGGACCGAGCCAGCCCACTTCGGTGTGTCACCGATGCTGTAGAGCACGTCCATGCCCTGGGCTTGGGCTTTGCTGATCCACGAGTCCAATTTGGACCAATTGTAGACTCCGGCAGACGTTTCGATTTGTGCCCACTTCACGTTGTCATCCCAGAGACGGATGCTGCCAAGCGATGCGACCTGTTTTTGATCGTCGGTTGGGGGCCACGTCCCGGCACCATTAAAATCCGCGCCAAAGAAGGACAACTGAATTCCCTTTGTAGTTGTTGTCGAGTCCGGAGAGCCGACCTCTTCCACGTGAGCCGTGGACTTATTCTGATTCTGAGGCTTAACAATGATTGAGGCTGTGTCGGATTTCGTGCGATCAGCCCTGCTGGTGGCAGTAACGGTCACGACTGTCTCCTGGCTGACTTTGGGGCCCTGGAAGACCCCTGTGCTGGAGATTTGACCCGCGGATGCAGACCAGATAACCGCAGCATTGGGGGTGTTTCGTATTAGAGCGGTGAATTGGACTGTTCCCGAGGATTGAACGGTTGTGGTGTCGGGTGCAACCGTGACTGCGATTTCGTGTTTTGCCGTGGCCGCGTCCTGTCCCAGTGCAAATGCACTGAACACGAGTGCGCTCAAGACACGTAGAGCGATGGGGGATTTCCTCATGACAAACTATTCCTCCGTAGAATTGTTAGGTCCCAAAACGAATGGAACGGCCAGAGAGACGAAGAAGCTATTTCAACTCGGGCAGCCGCAGCTACCGAAAAACACAAGATAGAAACGACTCGGGATGGACGTTTTGTAGAAGAAAATGAAAAGCCCTGCAATCGGGCGAACGCCCGACTGGGAGGGATTAGAACCTTTGTGTTGCATCATTTCCAGGCTTTCAAATCGCCGAATTCTCCCATTTGACGCGGGTTTTGGCGGATTCATCATTGGAATGCGCTCTTTCGATTCGCCCCAAAACGCCCAAAAAACGAAAGCACACGAAAGTACATCGCCTTCGGGTTGAGGCTCTTTTCGTCTGTCTGCTGGAACGAAATGCCCGCTTCCGGCATCCCCGTTGGGTCAAAGCAGGTCCGAAAGCTTTCGGCTAAATCATTGAGGCGACGAATGTTCAAGAATGGTAAGCCTCGCATAAAGATTCACTCTTGCGGATCGTTCTCCGCCGGGCGACAATCTGGGCCAAGCAGCCAGTTCATTTGGCCGAGGTTGAAAATTCAACCGGGGGGAATCGAGATGAAAATCCAGGCATTCTTGGTTTCATTGGCATCGATTTTACTTATGGCGCCAGCATGGGCTCAGCAGAGCAATGGAAGTTCCATGGCGTCTCAAACGTCCATCGCGGCACAAGGCGCGAGCGATCGTCAACCGCTAAGGGCGCCGACTCCGGCAAATTTTTGGGATGGCGACGACCCGAATATCGTAAACCTGGTCACGCATCCTTTTGCCAATAAAGCATATGTCCAGGGGCAGACGCGGCCCATTCGTGACCGGCTTAATGAACTCGACGAATTGACATCGGAAAACAGCCGGATGATCAAAGACGCGGATTCCCGGGCGCAACGCGGTATCCAGATGGCTTCGGAGAAATCGAGGGTGGTTGACCAACATGCCACCGATGCGATGAATCGGGCGCAACTGGCGAAGACAGCCGCGATGGAGGCCTCGAACGGCGTTTCAGTTGCTGAGATGAGAGTTGCAAGTCTCGATCAATACAACAGCGGCGCACAAACGGAAATTCGATTCCGCGCCGGACAAAGCCTTCTCAATAAGAATGCGAAGAGTGCTCTAGACACGATGATGACTCCACTCGCAGCACAGAAAGGCTATATCGTCGAAATTCACGGGTTTGCCCCTGGGCGGGGCCGAGCGGCCACTGCGAATGCGAAGAAGATGTCGGACTCGGTCGTACGCTATCTCGTACTCACGCGGAAAATTCCTATGTATCGTATTTCCGTCCTGAACACCGGGACTGGTAAGGGAACAAGGACCAAGCACGCCAGCAGCGGTAGAGTTGAGATCAGTGTGCTTCACAACGGAACAGTCAGTACGGCGCAGCGCTAGGTCGTGGTCAAACGGCGGGAGTCGAGAGTTTTTCGTTCAGAGTAAGAATTGTGCGGTTTTGTGGCTCGAGGTAAGCGGACGGCAGTTTAGTTACGGATGAAAAGCCTCTCGCAGGTTTGTTCATCTCTAGAGAATGCGGCACGCACTCTTGCGGAGGTGCGTTGCTAGTTAGAAGGGGCGCTCGGCAACAACCGTTCTGAGCGCCGGTTGATTCATGGAACCCAGGAAGTGAGGATTGGCAATGAGTTCTGCCGATCGACTGGCCTCTTTTGTACACTCCGCGAGGTGGGTGCGCACGCCGCTGCTTAAGTACGGGTTTGGCGTGGCGGCCGCGGTCGCCGCTGCGTATGCGTGCTATGGCCTCAGTGCCAGGTTCGGATTTTCTCCTACCTTCATTTTTTCCCATCTTCCAATTCTTTCTGTTGCGCTGCTCGTGGGAGTAAAACCCGGATCATTTACCACAGCTCTCTCGGCAGTGGCCGCGAATTATTTCTTTATTCATCCCTTAGATCCCATTGCAATGAGCCGTACCAAGGATGTGATTGAGTTGGCCCTGTTCGTTGTCGCGGGAGGGGCAATCAGCTGGCCTGGCGACCGCAACCTGATTGAGCTTCTGCGCAACATCAAGGAGCGCAAACGGACCGAAGACAAATTGCGCGAAAGTGAAGACCGCTACCGTGACCTGGTGGAACACAGCGAAGATTTGCTGTGTACTCATGATCTGGAAGGAAGGCTGCTTTCCGTCAATACGGCCCCGGCACGAATTCTTGGGTATAGCGTGGAAGAATTGCTCAAGATTCCCATGCGGGAGTTGATTATTCCTGAAGGCCGCGAACTGTTTGATGCTTACCTGGAGAGACTGAGAACAACGGGCGCACCAGAAAAAGGACTCCTGTGCGTTATTACGAGAAGCGGTGAGACCCGAACGTGGGAGTACTGCAACACGCTGCGAACTGAGGGAGTGGATAAGCCCATCGTCCGAGGCATGGCGCATGATGTCACAGAGCGCCGCCGCGCTGAGTTGGCCCTTAGCGACTCTGAACAACGCTATCGGACGTTGTTTGAGAAGACGGTGGCCGGCGTCGCAATGATCAGCATTGAAGGCGAGATTGTTGACTGCAACGACGCCTGGGCGCACATGTTTGGTTACCCGAGTGCACTGGCATGCCGCGGAAGCCGCACTCCAAAGCACTACTTCGATCTGGCCGATCGTGACGCCCTGATCGAAGAGCTGAGAAGAACAGGGTTCATAACTAACAAGGAATTGCATCTCACGCGTAACGATGGCAGCTCGCTGTGGATACTGGCGAACGACGTTTTACTGCCTGACAACCAGAACCCGCAAATCGTGCAAGCGACAGTGGTTGACATCACCGCCAACAAGCTGGTGGAAGCGGCTTTGCGTCAGAGCGAAGAACGCTTCCGTGTGGCGCTTAAGCAGTCTCCCGTCACTGTTTTTAATCAGGACCTCGATCTCCGCTACACATGGATCTATAACCGGCACTCATATTGGGAAGACGTAGAGCTTGGCAAGACGGACGACGAAATTCTTGGGCCCAGGAAGGCGGCGAAGCTGAATGAACTGAAGTCGCGCGTCCTTGCGACCGGCAGCGCGGTGCGGGAGGAGGTGGTGATTCCACACAACGGGAAAAGCTATGCATCGGATCTCACAATCGAACCGTTATTGGACGGGGAAAGAAAAATCGTGGGGATTACCGGGGCATCGATGGATATTGCCAATTTGCGAGAGCTGGCTGACAGCCTACAGGATGCCCGGGACCGGCTAGTACAGGAGAAGTCTTACCTGGAGAGCGAAATTCAGACCGAGCTTGGTTTTGAAGAAATCATCGGTCAAAGTCCGGCTTTGCGAGACGTGCTAAAGAAGGCGCGAATTGTAGCGCCAACAGATTCCACCGTTTTGTTACTGGGAGAGACCGGAACGGGGAAAGAGTTAGTGGCGCGGTCAGTGCATTCGCTGAGCGCGAGACGAAGCAAGACTTTCGTGAAGCTGAACTGCGCCGCCGTTCCGTCGGGGCTGTTGGAGAGTGAACTGTTCGGGCATGAAAGAGGAGCGTTTACGGGAGCCGTCAGTCAGAAGGTTGGACGGATCGAATTGGCGGACAAAGGGACGCTTTTCCTGGATGAGATCGGGGAATTACCACTGGAATTGCAGCCCAAACTGTTGCGCGTCTTGCAAGATCGTGAATTCGAGCGACTGGGGGGAGTTCGTACGCTGCGTGTGGACGTACGGATCATTTCTGCTACCAACCGCGACTTGCGGCAGGACGTCCTGAACAAGAGATTTCGCGAAGATCTTTTTTACCGCCTTAATGTGTTTCCGATTTCTTTGCCGCCACTGCGCGAGAGGCGCGGAGACATCAGGATGCTGGTCCATCATTTTGTACGCAAGCACTCCAGGCGAATGGGAAAGCACATCGAAACGATTCCCGAAGAGTCGATGATAGTTTTGAAAAATTGGAGCTGGCCGGGGAACGTTCGCGAACTGGAGAATATGATTGAGCGCATGGTGATCCTGACGAAGGGACAAGTTCTGGCGCCACCACCTGCGGAACTGGAAGCGGAAGAGCTGGCCGACAGTAGTCTGACCGGGATGGAACGCGATCACATCATTCGTGTGTTGCGTGAAAGCAATGGCGTACTTTCAGGGGAAGATGGGGCAGCAACTCGCTTGGGACTGAAGCGGACGACCTTGCAGTCCATGATCAAGAGATTCAACATTCAGGCGCATGAATACCGGCGAACTGGGACGTAATGACTCGTGCGGCCGTAGAGTCAATTGAATCTCGCAACTACTGCAACAGGCGGTCATGTTTCTTGAGAACTTCCCTTAGCCGATCGTGTGGCAATGCGATAACCGTGTGATTATTAATACCCGTCATGGTTTCAGCTGCTACCATTGCATTGACGACCGCCTCTTCGGTCGCCTGTACGGTTGCAAGAAAAACAGGATCCAGAGAATCGTTCGGAAGCATCGTAATCTGGTGCAGACCGTTTGTGCCAACCGCACCGGGATTCGCCGTTGAAAAGGCAATGAAAATGTCTCCCGAGCCATCACCTGAATAACTTCCATCGCGTCCCAGGCCGAGGGAAACTTTCTTTGCCATCCGCTTGAGTTGGGTCGGAATCAGCGGAGCGTCGGTCGCAACCACTACGATGATAGAACCTACATCCCGCTGCCAGACCGTGTGTTCCGGAATCTCGCGGCCCACGTTTATGCCGGCGATGCGTAGCTGGTCACGTGAACCGTAGTTGCACTGCACCAGGACTCCTACGGTATATCCGCCAGCTTTCTCACTGAGCACGCGGGAACTCGTTCCGATGCCGCCCTTGAACTCATTGCAAATCATGCCGGTGCCGCCGCCCACGTTGCCTTCTTCAACTGCGCCCGCGTGCGCGACGTCAAGCGCGTGCCAGGCATCTTCCGGTTTGACGTGAAATCCGTTGATATCGTTTAGATAGCCGTCCCAGGTTTCGGCAACGACCGGCAGTGACCACCAGTAGCCTTCCATATCAGGCGACCCGCGCTTCACCTTCCACGAGATCACGGCATCGCGCACAACTCCGACACTGTGCGTATTCGTAATCATCACAGGTCCGTTCAGGAATCCGGAATCATCTACCCAAGTTGTGCCGGTCATTTCGCCATTGCCATTCAATGTGAACCATGCGGCGAAAACGGCGTCATTGCTCGTCTTTCCTCGAGGATGAATGGCGGTGACGCCAGTCCGCACCGGCCCCCTTCCGATTTCCAGCTTGCCTTCGCCGGAAATCAGCGTGGTGTGCCCGACCTCTACGCCCTTAACATCCGTGATTGCGTTATTCGAACCGGGCGTGCCGTCAAAGGGAACTCCAAGATCGCGAGCGCGAGGCTTGGTTTGCGCTACGCTTACCGAGATGAAAAGGCAAAGAATGAAAACGACGACAGACGAATGCTGGCGTAGTCGAGACATGGAGCCTCCGGCAAGCAGGCAGTATACAAGGATCGCCTGCGACCCGTGGTTGCAGTGCTTCATGCGCAATGACCGGAGAGTACAATCGCTGCAAAGATGGTGAGGAGGTTGAGATGGACAGTTGGAAGAAGGCGGCGGTGCTCGCCTCTATCGGGGCAGCGGCAATTTTGTTCATGAAGAAGCGTTATCCGGCCGGTGTATTGGCGACTGGTGTGGGGTTGGCAGTGCTGGCTGCGGAGTACCCCGAGAAGTTCGAAGTAGTCCGGAGCTCGCTCCCGGACTACTTCGAGCGCGGCATGCAGGTGATGGAAATGGCGGCGAAAGCAGGTAAGCGAATCACAGAAGCCGCCGGAAGAAACGCTGTGGATGCGTGGGAAGAGATCGGCTAAGGGTGGACGTGACCCTTCCCTCGGACCTGTTAAACCGCGACGGTTTTAAGAATTGTCAAATCAAACGTCCGCGCTTTCAATTGAGGCCCGCAGTCCGCAATCCGCTTTTATTCAATGCCGAGTTGCTTTCTAGCGTCCGGGCTGAGGCGTTCCGGAGTCCAGGGAGGGGTCCAGACGATGTTGACGGCGGCGTTGCGGATCCCCGGTAGTTGCTCCAGGCGGGACTTCACTTGCATGCTGATGTTTACGTGCTCGGGACAGCCCTGGGCAGTGAGAGTCATGTCGACGGCAACATCTTGTTTGTCGTCTTCCACCGGCGCAAAATCCACTTTGTAGATCAAACCGAGATCCACGATATTGACCGGGATCTCAGGATCGTAGCAACTCCGAAGAGCGCTCAAGACATCTTGTTCGTTGACTGGCATTGACTATAGCTCCTTGCTTCAGTGTATAACGTCGCCGGGAGGATCGGAGACGACGGCTATGGGCCTGGAAACCCGAAAGAATATCCAACTTGCGCTACTGGCCGCGATGGCGATTGCCGGCATTCGAGTGGGAGTGGTTTTCTACCACCGTCATGAAGACAGAGTTGCCGCTGAGCAACAGAAAAAAGCGCGCGATCGTGGTTATTCCAACGTCGATTATTACGTTAATCCAAAGAAACTCCATCCGTACGATCTCAAGAGCGCGAAACAACTGACTCAACAACCGGTATGGGTGCGAGAGGGATATCACAGCACTTACTTTCCTTATGATCCGAAAACGAAGAGAGTCGATTTCACGCACGAAGCTGGTTTGTTGGGGCCAATCGAGAAACTGAACATTACTGATGTGATCACGGCGGCTCCGCCAAAACCGGGAGAACGGCGGCAAATGTTGGCCGCGTTTCAGAATGAGGGGAAGAGTTACGCGGTACCAATCGGCATTGAGGGAGACAATGACGATTACCAGATCTTTTCGGACGACCTCTTCTTCATTGAAGATCCGCACCAACTTTACAAGCACTGGCCCGCAGACGTCTGGCAGGCGGTCGATCAGCACGAAGTCAAGCCGGGCATGAACGACTTGCAGGTGGATTTTGCTGTAGGCATGGGTATTCCAGATTCCGGTGGGAGTGAGGACGACCGGACCGTGCGCTACGCGAATGGAGGAAAGCCTCTCGTCGTCGTTTTTCGAAACGGAAAAGTCGCGGAGGTCAATCCCGGGACGCCGGCTTCATAGATTTTGAATGGATCAGGCTGGAGTCGATGCGGAAATCCGATGATTCCCATCGAAAAAACGGCAAGGTTTGGGGCTTAACTCTATTGACGCAGGCTGTTTCGTACCGTTAACCTCCTTGCAATGAAGTCTTACATCCATCACCGCCATCATCACGCGCAAGACGCGTCGGCGGAGATGCTTACCTGAGACAGCAAATTCATAAATAGCACTTTTCAGGTTCAGGCCCGCTGGAGCGCAAAGCTCAGCGGGCTTTTTGCTTTTGCCAAGAGGATCCACAGATGAATGCCGAACTCGATTTCGAAAAGATGAGCGGATTGCTTCCCGCTGTCGTGCAGGACTCGCGCGACGGCGACGTCCTGATGGTTGGATTCATGAATCGCAAGGCCCTGGAGCAGACGCTCGAAAAGGGATACGTGACATTCTTCAGCCGAACACGCGCGGAATTGTGGATGAAAGGAGAGACTTCCGGCAATCGCCTCCGGGTTGTTTCCGCGTTGGCCGACTGCGATCGCGACACGTTGCTGTTCCGGGTCGAAGTGGAGGGCGAAGGGATCGTCTGCCACCGCGGCACGCGGTCGTGCTTTAAGGAAGAGATCTCGTTACGTGAAGAAGCAACTGCTGGCCTGGAGAAGGAGCAGCGATGAAATTGCGAATCGGCATTCCGAAGGGCAGCTTGCAAGAGGCAACGCTGGAGTTGTTCGCGCGCGCCGGTCTTCCGGCGTACACGAATGGCCGGTCGTACTTTGCAACCACTGCAGATCCTGAAATTGACTGCATGTTGATTCGAGCACAGGAAATGGCGCGATACGTGGATCATGGCGCGATCGATGCGGGCCTAACTGGCCTGGATTGGGTGATTGAGAGCGGACTTGATGTTGTTACAGTGAGCGACCTGATTTATGCAAAACGTAGCCGAGGGAAAGTGCGGTGGGTGCTCGCAGTCCCAGAAGATTCGCCCGCGCAACGGGCAGAGGATCTCTCAGGACAGATTGTTGCCACCGAGTTGGTGAAAGTCACGCGCGACTATTTTCAGGCTAAGAGCATGAATGTGCGTGTGGAGTTTTCCTGGGGGGCAACCGAAGTGAAGCCTCCGATGCTGGCCGATGCAATTGTCGAGGTGACCGAAACCGGGAGTTCGCTAAAAGCCAACAGGCTCCGCATTCTGGAGACCGTTTTGGAATCAAACACGCAATTGATCGCCAATAAATGTGCCTACGCGAGTTGTGAAAAGCACCGCAAGATAGAGAATCTCGCTCTTATGCTCCAAGGAGCCATGGAAGCCCAGGACCGTGTCGGACTGATGCTGAACGTGCGCAAGGAGAACCTCGCCAGGGTCCTCGCGGTTCTGCCCGCGCTTCAAAAGCCGACGATCTCTCACCTGAGCGATGAGGACTGGCTCGCAGTCAACACGGTGATTGACGAAGGTGCCGCATGGAACGTTATCCCTCGTCTTAAGGAAGCGCAGGCCGAGGGAATCGTGGAATATCCGCTGAACAAGGTCGTGTTGTGATGCGGATTTTGAGCGGACGGGAAGCGGAGACCGAGATTGTGCGCCTTGTGGCCAGAGGTGCACAGTCCGCAAGATTGGAGCCGAAGGTTCGTCGCATCGTGAATGATGTTCGCGTTAGCGGGGACGCTGCGCTGCGTCGATACGCCACGAAGTTGGACGGTCTGAAGAAATCGCAACCGCTGCGAGTTTGCGATGAAGAAATGAAGTCAGCTTGGAAGTCATTGAGTCCGCAGTTACGCAAGTCTCTCAAACTGGCCGGACAGAACATTCGGCGTTTCTGCGAATGGCAGAAGCCTCGCGGATGGAAGCGTAGTCATAAAGGGATCACGATTCGACAGATTGTTCAGCCGCTGGAGTCGGTCGGCTGCTATGTGCCGGGAGGGCGCTACCCGCTGCTTTCTACCGTGCTGATGACTGTAATTCCGGCACAGGTCGCGGGTGTGAACAATATTCGACTGGTTTCGCCCAATCCTTCGGCGGAGGTTCTCGGCGCGGCGGCGATGTTTGGAATAAGCGAGTTCTACCGCGTCGGCGGCGCTCAAGCGATCGCCGCGCTGGCGTACGGGACCTCGGGCATTCCGCGGGTGGACAAGATCGTCGGCCCGGGAAATGCATACGTAACGGTAGCCAAGAAGTTGGTGGCATTCGATTGTGCGATCGATTTCCTCGCGGGGCCAACCGAGACCGTGATTTTGAGCGACTCGGGAAATCCTCTCTTCATCGCATCTGACTTGGTGGCGCAGGCTGAGCATGATGTGGCTGCACTGGCCCTTTTCATCACAACATCCGGCAAATTGGCAAAGCAAATCGCAGAGATGTGCAGTCAGCTTTCGGAAGGAAACGCGACCGCACACCAATCATTACGGAAAAATGGCGCGGTTCTGATCGCAGGATCGCGGGAACAGGCGCGGGAGTGGGCGAATCGACTTGCGCCGGAGCACATCACGATCGACAAGAAAGATCAGTCTTTTATTCGGAATGCGGGATCGGTCTTTGTTGGGGACTACTCGGCACAGGCGGCGGGAGACTATGCATCCGGGCCGAACCATGTGCTGCCGACGTCCGGGCAAGCGCAATTCCGAGGGGGATTAAGCGTGCTCGATTTCTTGAGGATCACGACCGTTCAGGAGCTATCTTGGGCCGGGCTGAACAGAATTGCTCCTGCAATTGAAGCGCTCGCGTCAGCGGAGGGATTAGCCGCGCACGCGAACTCCATTCGGGTGAGGTTTGAACATGCTTAGGCCCCGAGATGCGGTACAAACGCTACCGCTCTATCACCCCCCGCTAGCCCGCCGCGAAGCGCTGAAGTTTGACTTCAACGAAAATACGAGTGGATGCTCGCCCGGCGTGCTGGAACGTTTGCGCAGCCTGGATATGGAAAAACTTGCAAGATATCCAGAGCGCGGCCCAGTCGAAAAACAGGTGGCGCGTTTTTTTCGAGTTGATTTCGAAGAGCTATTGCTGACTAACGGAGTGGACGAAGCGATTCATCTGCTCTGTGAAACTTATCTTGAGCCCGGCGATGAAGCTTTGATCGTTGTGCCCACGTATTCCATGTATCGGATTTATGCGATGGCAACGGGTGCGCAGGTGACAAGCGTCGCGTTACGCGCGGACTTTCAGTTTTCCGTAGACAGCGTAGTTGATCGCATCAACGAGCGCACGCGGTTCATCGCGATCGCCAATCCTAACAATCCCACCGGGACCGTCGCATCAGAAGAGGATTTGCTCGAAGTTGCGCGGTCTGCTCCGGGAGCTGGAGTACTCATAGATGAAGCCTACTTCGAGTTCTACGGACAAACCATGCTCGATGCCCGGCGCGAGGTCCCAAATTTATTTGTCGCGCGCACCTTCTCTAAAGCTTACGGAATGGCAGGTCTGCGCGTCGGGGCGCTCATCGGTAACGCGGAGCACATGAAGTTCGTTCGGCGCGCAGCCTCGCCTTACAACGTGAACGCGATCGCGCTGGCTTGTTTGCCCGAGGCCATGCGCGATCAGGACTACATCGGACAATACGTTGCGGAGGTGCTCGAGTCACGATCACGGCTCGAGTCCGTGCTTCTGAACCGCGGAATTCAGTTCTGGCAAAGCCGTGCCAACTTCGTACTGATTCGCGTGGGAGCATCAGCAGATCAGGCGGCTGGATTTGTCGAAGGAATGCGCCGAAGAGGGATCCTCGTGCGTGACCGCTCCGCTGACCACGGGTACGACGGCTGTGTGCGAATCACGTTGGGTTTGCGGGAGCACACGGATCACCTGCTCGCCGCCTTGCAAGAAACATTTGAGGAACTCGACATTGCTCAAGGGGTGTCGTGAGAAAAGCAAGCATCAAGCGGAAAAGCAAAGAGACGCAGACCGAGGTCGTGCTGACGATCGAGGGCCGAGGGCGATACGAGGTCTCAACCGGAATCCACTTTTTCGATCACATGCTGGAACTCTTTGCTCATCATGGAGGTTTTGACCTGAAGTTAATGGCTCAAGGCGATTTGGAGGTTGATCAGCACCATACCGTGGAAGACGTTGGGATTGTTCTTGGGCAGGCATTCGACAAGGCGCTTGGTTCGAGGCGAGGTATTCTTCGAGCCGGGTACTTCCTGATGCCGATGGACGAGACCATGGGCATGGCAGCAGTCGATTTTTGCGGGCGAACGGCCAGCGTGATTGATGCCAAGGTGCGGACGCGTCTCGTGGGAGATCTCCAGTCCGAACTTGTAACGGACTTTTTCGAGGGTTTCTCCCGCGGTGCACGGGCCAACGTTCACGCCCGAGTTCTTTACGGACGATCGAACCACCACAAAATCGAAGCTCTTTTCAAAGCATTCGCTCGCGCGATTCGCGCCGCCTGCTGGCGTGATCCGCGGATGGTACGTCTATTGCCGACAACGAAGGGAGTTCTGTGATGATCGCCATCGTTGACTATGGCGCGGGCAATCTGGTTTCGGTGAAGAAAGCTCTGGATTGGCTCGGGTACGAGTGCATGATCACCGCCGATTCGGCTGTTGTCGCCAAAGCCTCGAGGGTGATACTTCCGGGTGTTGGACACTTTGCTTCGACGAAGGCGCTTGTTCGATCAGGAGTTCAGAATGAGATTTCAGGCGCGATCGGGCGGAGTATTCCATTTCTGGGCATATGTGTCGGCATGCAGTGGCTGTTCGAAGGGAGTGCCGAATCTCCAGGAACGCCGAGTCTGGCGATATTGTCTGGACGATGCGACCGTTTTCCAGCGACGGTCAAGTCGCCGCATGTCGGCTGGAACTCAATTGACGTCAACCCGTCGTCACGCCTATTTCAGGGCATAGAACCCGCGTCGTTCGTCTATTTCACGCACTCCTTTCGCGCGCCAATATGCGAAGCGACGGTGGCGTGCTGCGAATACGGCGGATCATTCTCTGCCGCGGTCGAACGGGACAACATATTCGGAGTGCAGTTTCATCCTGAAAAATCTGGTGAATCCGGCTTGGGGATTCTGCGGAACTTTTGCACATTGCCATGCTGACGAAACGCATCATTGCTTGCCTCGATGTCGATCGCGGCCGTGTCGTGAAGGGCATACAGTTTGAAGACCTGCGCGATGCAGGCGATCCGGCAGAACTGGCGTACACCCACAGCGCCCTCGGCGCAGACGAGATCGTGATGCTCGATATATCGGCCACGCACGAACGCAGAGCGACTCTGCTCGACACGGTTAGCCGCACGTCGAAACAATTGTTTATTCCCTTCACCGTGGGCGGAGGTATTCGCTCATTGGAAGACGCCTCGACAATGTTCGCCGCAGGGGCAGACAAGGTGAGCATCAATTCCGCGGCCCTCTCCGAACCAGCGCTAATCACGCGAATCGCTGGACGTTACGGGTCACAGGCGGTAGTTGTGGCGATCGACGCGAAGCGTCTTGCTGATAAAACAGCCTGGGAGATTTACTCCCATGGAGGCCGCATCGCTAGGAGGTGCGATGTGCGCGAATGGGCTCAGGAAGCCGAGTCCCGTGGCGCCGGAGAAATCCTGTTGACTTCGATGGATCGCGATGGGACTGGAGCCGGTTTCGACTGCGAATTGACGCGAACGATTGCAGAATCCGTGAGGATTCCAGTGATTGCCTCCGGAGGCGCTGGTGGAGCGGGCCATTTCCTCGAAGTGTTTTGTCATGGCCAAGCCGATGCTGCGCTGGCTGCTTCAATCTTTCATTACGGATTCAGTCGGGTTTCGGATCTCAAGAAGCAGCTCAGTTCGCAGGGGGTCCCCATGAGGTGGCCGTGCTGATTCCTTCGATTGACCTCATGGGCGGCAAGATTGTTCAGCTTGTGCAGGGAAAGAAAAAAGCGCTGGAGTTCGATGATCAGCAGGAATGGGTGATTCGGTTCTCACGATATCCAATAGTGCAATTGATCGATCTTGATGCGGCAATGAGGAAGGGAAGCAACCAGTTGCTCGTGAAGCAAATCGCGAAGGAATTGCCCTGTCAGGTGGGGGGCGGAATTCGTTCGATAGGGGCGGCTGCGGCGGCGCTTGCGTCTGGTGCTCGAAAAGTGATCGTCGGATCCGCACTGTTTTCCAAAGGGGTACTTGATTGCGATTACGCCGAGAAGTTGTCAAGAGCGGTTGGGCCCGAACGGCTCGTTTTCGCTCTGGACGCAATCGGCGAACGCGTCGCAATTTGCGGATGGCAAAGAATGACTGACATCAGGCCGCTCGAAATGATGAAGGTACTTGATCCCTGGTGCGGAGCTTTTCTCTACACGCATGTCAATACCGAGGGACTTTTGCAAGGCTTTCCTCAGGAAGTAATCCGTCCGCTTCGTGCAGCTACCGAACGCCAGCTAATCGCGGCAGGAGGAATCCGTTCTGCGAAAGAAGTGGATGAACTGCACGCAATGGGTGTGGATGCAGTCGTCGGAATGGCCATTTACAAAGGGATAATTCCTGCGTAGCTCTGCAACATTGGTGAGGCCGGGGAAATTCTTGGCGGACAGAAACCAGTCGAAGTGGGAGTGAGCGTGCTCGCGTTGGCCTTTCTTGCGCATCGAAATCGCGAAGACTATCTTGAATAGTCCGCGTGCCGGACACCTTCGCCATGAACGTATTGGTCCTCAACTCTGGAAGTTCCAGCCTGAAGTTTCAAATAATCGCCACCGATATCGAGCGAATGAATCAGGGCAAGGATGACCGTTTGTGCCGGGGAGAAATCGAAGGCATTGGCGGCGAGGCGACCATAAAGATTCAGCATCATGCGGATTCGGCAAAGACGCTGGCGGCGCAATTGCCGGATGTTGGCGGGGCGCTGGAATATCTGGTTAGGTATTTGGTTTCTCAAGACTCAGGAATGACCGAGATTCGGAGCACGTCTGACGTGCATGCGATCGGCCATCGTGTTGTCCATGGCGGGGAGCTATTCAAAGAATCTGTGCTGGTGGACGATCACGTTCTGAAAGGCATTGAGGACTGCATCGATCTCGCACCTCTTCACAATCCCGACAATCTGAAAGGCATTCTTGCCGCCCGCAAACTCTTCGGCGAAGAGATCCCACAGGTTGCGGTGTTCGACACTGCATTTCACCAATCACTTCCGGAGCGGGCATACTTCTATGCCCTTGCGTACGAACTCTACAAGAAGCATCGAATTCGCAGATATGGATTCCATGGAACGTCTCACAGATATGTAGCGGCTCGATATCGAATGCTTCGGAACCTGACCCCAGAACAGACCAATATCATCACGCTGCATTTGGGAAATGGTTGTTCTGCTGCGGCAATCAAAAATGGATTTCCCATTGACACCTCGATGGGAATGACGCCTCTCGAAGGACTGGTCATGGGAACGCGGTCCGGAGACTTGGATCCGGCGATTGTTGGTTTTATTGCACGAAAGGAAAGGATGTCGCCAGCAGAAGTGGACAAGCTTCTGAATGAAAAGTCGGGCCTGCTCGGAGTCTCAGGCATCACCAATGATATGCGGACGCTTCAATCGGAACTGTGCGATCACAGAAACCGTCGGGTCGAACTTGCAATTGAAATGTTCTGCTATCGCGCGCGGAAATATATTGGCGCGTATCTGGCCGCAATGGGCGGCGCTGATGCGATCCTGTTCACGGGAGGAATTGGAGAAAACTCTCCCAACATTCGCGCGAGTATTTGCGAAGGAATGGACTGGGCCGGGCTTCGAATTGACGCAGCAAAGAATCAGGAAACCGTTGGACACGAGGAAAAAATTTCCACCGATGACTCGAAGCTGCTCGCCTACGCCATACCGACGGACGAGGAACTCCTCATTGCGCATGACACTGTTCGAGTCATTTACGGTAAATCCCATCCCGCATAAATGGGCCTAATAAGGCCAGGTCCAGTCGTTGGCTTCCGGCTTGTCGATGCCATATTCGTGTGCGTAGTTACGGCATTCGATTTGCTGATTCAGGAATCTTTCTTTGGCGTGACCGCCGATCCTTTGCAGCTTGGGCACCCGATCCACGACATCCATCGCGAGGCTGAAACGGTCTATGTTGTTGTTGATGGCCAGCTCCAGAGGCGTATTGATGTTTCCTTGCTCCTTATATCCACGAACATGAATGTTGTGATGATTAGTCCGGCGATAGGCGAGCCGGTGAATCAGTTGTGGATAGCCGTGAAAGTTGAACATTACGGGCCTGTCGACTGTGAAGAGCGAATCAAAGTCGCGATCCGAAAGTCCATGCGGATGCTCCGACGTTGGTTGCAACTTGAAGAGGTCTACTACGTTAATGAAGCGAATCTTTAGATCAGGAAATTCCTTGCGCAGCAGAGCAGTCGCCGCGAGTGCTTCTTGCGTCGGAATATCGCCGGCAGACGCCATGACTACATCAGGTTCACCGGGATCGTCGTTGCTGGCCCAATCCCACACACCAATTCCCTTAGTGCAATGGGTGATTGCGTCATCCATATTCAAATATTGGAGGTGTTTCTGCTTGTCAGAGACGATGACGTTCACATAGTTCAGGCTCCGCAGGCAGTGATCGGCGACGGATAGCAGACAGTTCGTATCCGGCGGCAAGTAGATACGCGTGACGTTCGCACTCTTGTTGACCACGACATCGAGAAATCCCGGGTCTTGGTGCGTGAAGCCGTTGTGGTCTTGTCTCCAGACAGTCGAAGTAATCAGTAGGTTCAGCGAAGCGATGTCTTCACGCCACGAGAGATGCCTGCAGATTTCCAACCATTTCGCATATTGATTGAACATCGAATCGATAATGTGAACGAAGGCTTCATACGAAGAGAAAAATCCATGACGTCCGGTAAGGAGATAACCTTCCAGCATTCCTTCGAGCGTGTGCTCGCTCAACATTTCCATGACGCGTCCGTCAGGTGCGAGATTTCCTCCATCCTGGTCTTCGGGAAAGCGCTCTTCGATCCAGAATTTCTTGCTTGCGGCGTAGATGTCATCGAGCTTATTGGAAGTCGTTTCGTCGGGGCCGAAGACACGGAAGTTGTTTGGGTTCGCCCGCATGACGTCGGCCAGCATTCGACCTAGGGGACGCGTATTTTCAGCTTGAGAGAGGCCAGGTTTATCGGTTGGGTTGGCATAGTCGCGGAAATCCGGCAGGCGCAGCGCTTTCTTGAGGCGTCCACCATTGGCGTGCGGATTGGCGCCTATTCTCCGCGTGCCAGAAGGCGAAAGTTCCTGAAAAACCGGGTTGATCTTTCCCTCATGATCGAAAAAGAGTTCGGGTTCTTGCGAGTGCATCCAGCTTTCGAGAGTGCGGAGCTGAATCGGATCACTCTTCACACCGGCTAGGGGCACTTGATGTGCGCGCCAGAAGCCTTCGAGGTAATGGCCTTCCATTTCCCGCGGCGCAGTCCAGCCTTTTGGTGAACGAAGCACGATCATCGGCCAGCGCGGGCGCCGAAGTTGGTTGTCTTTGCGGGCGGACTGCCGATGTTCCAGGATTTCCTGAACACAGTGGTCCATCGTTGCGGCCATCGCCTGGTGCATGGAGTCGACGTCAGAACCTTCGACGAAGTAGGGCGTCCAGCCATAACCTCTGAGGAGATTCTCAAGCTCTTCATGAGAAATACGGGCCAGCAGCGTTGGATTGTCAATCTTGTAACCGTTAAGGTGAAGGATCGGCAGCACAGCGCCATCGCGCGCTGGATTCAAGAACTTGTTAATGTGCCAGGAGGTTGCAAGCGGACCTGTTTCCGACTCCCCATCGCCGACCACGGCTGCGACAATCAATTCAGGGTTGTCGAACGCGGCGCCGCAGGCGTGCGACAAGACATACCCGAGTTCACCTCCTTCGTGAATGGAGCCGGGAGTTTCGGGTGTACAGTGACTTCCAATCCCACCGGGAAACGAGAACTGTCTAAAAAACTCGCGCAGCCCATCCGGATCCTGGCTCTTTTCCGGATAAATCTCCGAGTAGCTCCCTTCCAGATATATTGGTCCGAGCACGCCTGGCGCACCATGTCCAGGCCCGGCGAGAAAAATCATGTCGAGGTCATATTTCCTGATCATCCGGTTCAGGTGGACATAGATGAACGATAACCCTGGACTCGATCCCCAATGTCCCAACAGGCGATTCTTGATGTGCTCGGGACGCAGCGGTTCCGCGAGCAGAGGATTTTCACGCAGATAAATCATGCCGAGGCTCAGATAATTGCAGGTACGCCAATAGATTTCAGTCTTGCGGAGTTCATCCGGGCTCAAAGGAGCGGCGTCGATCGTTGAGCGTGTAGGGCCATAGGGCCTGAGTTCTGCGACTTCAGGTGGCAGGCTGGTTTCGGTAGTGCTCATAACGCATGCTCCTTTGCACTAGCGTACATCGAAGGTTGGGGAAGTGGGTGCTGATTGTGACCGTGTCAGGCTGTGACGGCTGGTGGACTCGGGGCTGCGCTGGAACATTTTGTATTCGGCTTCAGGAGAGACTCATGATGGAATCAATAGGCATTCTTGCTGTTGAAAAGGTGTAGCAGCGTCATGCTGATAATTTGAAGATCGAAGGTGAGACTCCAGTTCCGCAGGTAGTAGAGATCATATTCGACGCGCTTCGCAATCGAAGTGTCTCCGCGCCAGCCATTCACCTGCGCCCACCCGGTGATCCCCGCTTTGAACGTGTGGCGGAAGTTGTAGCGATCAAATTCATCCAGAAATTTTTCGACGAAATGCGGCCGCTCTGGCCTGGGGCCCACAATACTCATGTCCCCCTTCAGCACATTGATAAATTGGGGAAGCTCATCGAGATTTGTTTTGCGAAGAAAAATGCCTACCGCCGTTCGGCGTGGATCGCTGGCACACGTCCACTGGGTATCGCCTTCCTGCCGGCTTCCAACACGCATCGTGCGAAATTTCAGCATGTGGAACACGCGCCCGTTGAGTCCCACGCGTTCCTGAACGAAGAAGATGGGGCCAGGGCTGCTTAGCTTGATCGCAAGCGCAATTAACAGGCTGAAGGGAAGCATGCAAAGCACAATCACGGCGGACAATACAACGTCAAAGATGCGCTTTTCGAAAAGATACGGCCCGGTTTCAGCCAGCGTTGGGCGAAGGTCAAGCATGTGAATTCCGCCAAGGTCAATCAGCCGGTCTCGAATCCCGATGCCTTCGCCGAGATCAACTACGACCCGTGTGGGCACGCACAATTTTTCCAGGGTGGGGGCGATTTTCTGCACCTCGCTGAGCCGGCCCGCGGGCAACGCGATAATGATGTCGTCAATCGAGTGCCCGTTGGTGAAGGCAGGAAGCTGCCCGAACTGGTAAACGGTTCCTTCGACTGCAACCTCCTGATCGGGAAGCTGAACAAAGCCAACTACTTTACAGGGAAGAACCTCGCCGTGGAGGAGCGAGGTAGCGACGCGGCGAGCGAACCGGTCAGTGCCAACAATAAGTATCTTGACTTCGTTCCTCCCGCTGTTCCGCAACATCTCAAGCGAAACTCGAAATACGATGCGGGCAATCGTAGCAAGAAAGAACAAAGCAACAGCGCTAATTGCGATGACCAGGCGCGAATAGCTTGCCTGCCGATACATGAATCCAAGTGCCATGACAACGGCATAAGTGAAAGCGAGCGCTTCCAGCAGTCGGCGGCTTTTCTTGCCGGGTGCGTACAGTTGCTGGATGCTCCAAAGCCCCGACTCTTCGGCAGCGATCGCCCAGACGATTGTCGTCAGTAAAACGATTCCCCAATACGACGGCAAGGTGGTGGGTGCTGTGCGGGGGAAGAAAAGATTAAAACCGAAGCGGATTTTGATCGCAATGAAATATGCACACGCAGGCAACAGCAACGTGAGGACTCTCAGATAATAGCGGACATAACTGAGGCGACTGCGAATCATACGAACAACTCTTCCTAACGCAAGACGACGAAGGGCCCGCGATAGCAGCGCGATGTGCTCATCCAAATACCCGATGGGCGCTTAGCCTGCGCTTCAAGACCAGCGGAAGACGGTTCTCGTTCAATCCGAGAAACAAACCGATGGACTTCGCAAGGTCCTGCCGGATGCCGTAACCTGCCGAAGCCCGCGTCTTGCCGCTCCTGATGCGCTTAATTTTCCCGTTTACTAATTTCCATCCATCCCGCAGCAGAGAGGCGCGTATCCCCGGAGCCTCCCAGATTTTCAGGAACCGAAACGTGTAGCCGATGTCGAAATAACGTTTAAACAATCCGAGAGTGGTGTGAATGTGCGAATGCAAGACTGCCGCCTTGGGCTCATAGACGATCTTCCAGCCGCCATCGAGTATATGTTTGGCAATTCCCAGGTCTTCGAACACTTTGAGATCTTCTGGGAACGGCGCGGTTTCCCACACATCGCGACGAATCGCGGCGTTTACGTCGGAGAAGTGGTAGAAACGGTATCCAAGACCGTCCCGCTGCATGGGGTCCTTCACAATTCGATTCTCGCCATAAATGGCATTCAATGCGTCCTGGCGCTCTAGGGAAGAACCATGCCGGGGGATTTGACGGCCGTAGACTGCCCCTACTTGCGGATCATGAAAATTAGCCAATAAAGCCGCCAGCCAATCGCCGGAAGCGGGGACCGCGTCTTGAGACAAGAAAGCGACGATCTTGCCCCGCGCCAAACTCGCGGCCAAATTTCGTGTGCGAGCATGGTGAAAATCGCCGGGAAGAATCTGCCTTACACAGACTGGAAAACGTCGAAGCACGTCGAGTGTCCCGTCAGACGAACCGGAATCAACCGCAATGACTTCAAATGGCGCACTGACGGTCTGGCTGAACAGAGCAGGCAACATCCGCTCAAGATCATCGCAGCCATTTTTCGTCAGCAGCAAAACGGATACTTCAACCATTCCTTCCTCACTGACTGCTTCGTTAACGTACCCACCCATTTGGCCAGCCTTTTCCTCGTGCCTTGCTGAGATGCTTTTAAGGTCCAAGTTGCTGGCTCATAATTGACATAGAAAGCAACTACATTCTTGCGATCAGAAACGGATTGGTGCAGCTGTATGTCGTCTAGCTATTTCCTCCAGATACAGGATTGGAATTGGCGAAGACCGCTGGCGAGCCGCTGGAAAGGAACTTGTTCCACTTGGCCCGTAAGGCGGAACCTCGCATGATTGTTCGCAGCTGGGAATTCGCCCGCACTTTTTTTCGTTGAATTGCCCTGCGCTTCCTGAGAATGGAGGGCAAATGGCGAAGCACGTCCCACTTTGCGCGCGTGAACGCGAGTCCGTTTCCTCGTCGCAAGAAGTAGAGAGCGGCCCCTATGTCGTAAAGCAGACGTTGAGGCGCTGAGCGAAGCATCAGCGAGAACGGCAGGTTCTTCAGATAAACAAAATCAATGTTGCGTTGCGCATAAAAAACCTGCAACGCGGGACGCTTCCTGAGGGTCGCGCTGCGGTGGTGATAGACCGTGGCTTGTGGTAAGTAAACACAGTCATATCCATAAAGTTGCGCGCGAAAGCTTAGATCGACATCTTCATAGATCATGAAGAAATCCGGATCGAGAAATCCGATTTGTTCCAGCATGGAGCGCCGATAAACGGCAGCGCCACCGCATGCGCCGAACACTTTTCGAGAGATCTGCCACGCCGGACCATCCATCTGATCCCGGCCCACTTCGACCGTCGTTCCTGCAAGGTCTACTTCGAAACCGCAGTTTTCGATTCGCTGGCGGTCGTCGAAATACATCATCTTGGAAGCGAAACTCCCGGCGTTCGGAAGGCCCGTTACGCCTTCATGAATCGCTTGCAGCCAGTCTGGATCGGCCTCAGTATCGTTGTTCAGCAAGACCACGAGTTCACCGTTCGCGATCCCATAACCCGCGATGTTGCCTCCGGTAAAGCCACGGTTTTCGTTCAGAACGAGCAACTTTACTTCCGGAAACTTCGCACAGACATACTCTGCGGAGCCATCATTCGAGCCGTTATCGACCAGGATCGTTTCGAAGTCGCGGAACGTCTGCCGTCTCAGCGCGAAGAGACAGTCCTCCAGGAAGTGCTTGCCGTTCCAGTTGGCGATGATCACGCTAATCTCCGGCACGTTGCTCCTGTGTGACTGATTGTCGTATACATGAAATCCGGACAGCGTCCATGGCTGTAGAGATGGAATTCCGCATCTTGTAAATCACTGGCTTCGGAAATTGGCTGCGAATGTTCATCAGTTCTGCTGCTCATAGAAAAACAAATCTTTGGCAATACTTTCCCAACCCTCGGAGTAACGCCAGTAGCCTCCGTTCACAGCTTCACGAAGAATGCGACGAACGCGGTCCAGGCTCGAATGCGGCAAACGTGCGCGATGTTCGCGATGGGAGATTTTTGCCTCGATTTCGCGCAGAGCACTGGCGGCGCCTGGAAGATCAGGTCCGCGCTGCGCTAATCGCTCATAGAGCTGGCGAAAGCGCTGCGATTCCTCAAGATAGAAGTCTCCACCTGTTTTTCGTGCACTAGCCAGTCGGGCACGCAGCGTTACCTGCCCGGGGCCAACCTGTTGCGTCGAGTGGCGTCGATATTGCATCAGAGGGTCGGTTATGGGCTGGAACGGGCCACAGGCGGCTAAGAGAAAGGCGATCCAACTGTCGTGAATGTGATTCGAAGGAATCGGGAGCAAGAGATCGAGAAACCTTTTCTGAAATGCCATAGTCGCACCAGTCACGACCGGGTGTTTGACAAGAACACTTAATGCGTTTCCCTCAGTAAATCGAGTCTGTTCCCGTGCCGTGAAGTAGAACGACTGCCACAGACGTATTCCAAGACGCCGGGAGCAGCTATCAATAAGTTCGGCATCGCTAAAAACTGCAACGGGTGCGGAGGGAGCCGCGAACTCGGCCGCGATTCGTTCGAGTTTGTGGGCGTACCAGAAATCATCCTGGTCCGCGAGTACGATAATGTTTCCGTCGCAACAAGAAATCATGTTGGCGAAACTTGCAGTCGAGCCAAGGTTCCGAGGATTCCTGATGACCCGCACAGAAAAAGGCGCGCTACGGGCGAAATCATCCGCCAGCGCATCGGAACCATCGGAAGAGTAGTCGTCGCAAATCACGAGTTCATCAGGCAATCGACTTTGAGACGCAATGCTATGGAGTTGCTGGGGCAAGAAATCACGCCCATTATGAGTGCACATCGCGACGGAGATTCTGATTGGATCTAGCATGGACATTTCTCTAGGAATCAGACTCCCCACCGTAAGCAATCTTTGGCGAATGTGGCGCGCTCAATGGCGGACGTTTGGCAGAGCCCGGTAAGAATCGAACAGCGAGGCGTCCCGCTCGTCCATCGCAGAAACCGTGCCACATCATCCGAAAGCAAGCCGCCTTGCTCTTGCCAAACAAAAGCACACCGAAAGCATGTTGAAGGAATCGGTACAGGACAAACGTTTTGGTCGCAAGGCGAGGATAGTATTGCCAGATTGTGTACGTCTCGTTGCGGGCCATGTAGTACTCCCGCCATGGAGCATGATCAGCCCATGGCATCGTCCGGCCAAGGATGTTGACGGTCCGTGGTTCGCCAATAGCGTGCTGAAGAACACTGTCGCGAACGACTGCAATTCGGAATCCATGCCGCCTTATGCGAAGACAGTGCTCGTAGTCGACAAAGTCCATGAAGAAATCAGCACGCGGTAGTCCGGCTTTCTCGATGGACTCCCTGCGCACCAGGCTGCCGGACGTAATCACCATGTCGACGAAGGTGACTGGCTGCTCCGACTGTGTTCTTGAGGGCGCAAAACGCGAGCGCTGCCACGAAAGCCCCGGATAGGTCATGCCAGTTTCCTGGTTGGCGCAAACCGGAGCAAGAATTCCGATCGTGTCTTCCGAGCCGTGGAGATACCCAAGTCCCGCCAGCAATTGCTCCAATGCGTTGCCAGACGGGAGACTGTCTTGGTCGAAGAGCCAGATCCACTCATAATTTCTTGATAGAGCGTAAGCGAGCCCTGCAGCTAGACCACCCGCGATGCCACGGTTTTCGGCAAACGCCAAAACGGTAACCTCGGGATATTCGTTCGCCAGCACATCGCGAGTATCGTCATCGGAAGCGTTATCGATGACGATAATTTCATCGAGTTTGCGAGTTTGCTTCCTGAGGCTCTCGATGTGTTCGCGCAGCACTCCTGCCCCGTTATATGCAACCGTCACGCTGGCAATGGACACGGGCTTGTCCATAATCGTGGAATGGCCGCCAGGCAACGTGTTTTCAGCAGGAGAATGCATCTTTCGATACCTTTTCAATTGACCCAATCGCCGGAACCGTCCGTCTCCCGAACGAAATTCCATACTGATTCAGACTTCGCCACATCGCTACCACAATGCAGGTTTCTATGATCAGAACGGCAGCCGCTCCGCCACTTGCCCCGAATTGATGAATCAGTGGAAGCGAAAACAACAGACTGCTTAGGCCGGCCACCACGTAAATACGACTGAGCTGTTTTTCCATGCCAAAGGGAATCATGGTCTGAATTGCGAGCACGGTACTTATAGAGATAACGAATGGGAGCATAGCCATCCACCTCAGCGGTGCAAGGCTGCCATTGGCAGCATTCGGGAATAGGATGGTTGCGATTGGGCGGGCAAGCACCAACAGAAGGACCGACGGGACGAAAGAAAGAATGCCGATCCACAGCAGGCTCTTCCGTATGAATTGCAGCGCAGCGTCACGCGACTTGGCGGCCAGTTCGCTGACATGTGGATAGATGGCCTGGGTGATAGGGCCGAGCATTCCCTGAATGCTTCGAACTATCCTTTCCGCGGCGCTGAAATATCCGGCTTGTACATTGCCCGCAACTAGACCGACTAAGAATACGTTCGTGGTCGCATACAAGGTTCCGGCGGCGTTGGAAACAAATAGATGCCAACCGTCGGACAATGTCCGGAGCAGGGCTGTCTTCGATGGCGACCGGAACGGAATATGGAAGCGTGCGATGGCCGTCCAGAACCCTAAGATTCCCGCAACGAGAAATGCGCCAGATTGGAGCGCCAGCGCGAGGGCATAGTCCGATTGTTTGTGAACAAGCGCGAAGATCAGCAGCGCAGCCAGCAGCCTGGTGGCGCCACTAAGCACAGAAATGTAGCGCATTTGTTCCATCCCCTGAAAAAACCAAACGGGGAATAGGACGTTTCCCAGGACCGCTACGTAAGAGATTGCATACAAGGTGGCATCAGATCGAAAGCGCGCAATGCCCAACACCAGAACTGTCGCCGCAATAGCGCCGAGCGCCATGAAAGCGAACTTGAGAAGCAGGACGCTCCAGTAGGTGACGGAAAGTTCCTCGCGATCATTCTTTATCAGCGCGATCCGTTTAGTGGCGGAGAGGTTGAAGCCATAGTCCGTGAGAATCACGAAATACTGCCCAAACGCTTGAGCGAAGGCGACGAGGCCGTATCTCTCCATTCCGAGGACACGGACCAGGTAAGGCAGCACGGCCAGGGGGACGAGGTAGTTCAGTCCCTGTAGGGCATAAAGCCAAACCATGTTGCCGAGCAGTCTCCGTCGAATTGGATTAGCGATGAGCAATTTTGCTGTCCGCGATTTGCATTCTTCAAAAATAGAAGCCCTTATTCCTGATTGCGTGGCGCCCGTGGTCGCTCTCGATCCACAACGGAAGATCTGCGAGAGTTGATGAGAGTCAAAACTCGAGACCCGATCCTTGAATGCTGTATCGACTCCGAAACATCTCCTGCCAGGATCCGCAAAGGGTCATTCGGATCTATCTCGTTCCAGCGAGCATTCATTAATATCCAGACACTGCACATTGCGACAGCAAAACCTGTGGCGAATAGGACGATGATGGTTCGAGGAGGAAAAGATTTCTTTTCGGGCACATCCGCCGTGTCCAGTACCTTTACACTCGGAACTTCGCGGGCTTCATTGACTCGGGCGAGCTCATATTGCTTGGTCAGCGTCTCGAAGACCGCCTCTTGCACCATCGTCCGCCGGTAGAGGTCTGCCCAGGTAACGCCGAGAATTGGCAACTGCCGAATCGAGGGATAAAGGTCAGCGTCCTGGCCGGCACCGGGAGCCACCTCAGGACCCCGGTCGCCCGAAGCGGGAGACTGGCCATTCAGCTTCTGCAACTGGCGCTTGTATTCATCAATGCGCGCCTGAACGGACCGAACACGTACATTATTGTTCGTGTAGATCTGGCGGAGGCCTTCGAGTTCCGTCTGCGCGGCGATCAGTTCGCCCTCGAGTTGAGCGGCGGCGCCGATCATTGCCCGACCCTGCTCCTTCACGTCGAGCGCTGTGTTTTTGCTGGCGAACTGGCTGAAGTCTTTTTCCGCACTTTCCAGATCCTGCTGTACTCCCTTAAGACGGCTCTCGAGAAAAACGCGTTCGCGATGCGCCGAAGATGTATCCAGAGAAATGACGACGTGGTTGAGTTGCTCCACGTATTCGCGGCCCATGGCGGCCGCGCGCTCCGCGCTTCCATCGCTTACTTTGATCGTGATGATCCCACTTTTGCGATCCACCGTGAGATCGGTACGGCCTTCGAGCACCTTGCGCGCGTCCTCATATCGCCGTAGCTTGTAGATTTTCCGTAAGTCGAACTTATCCACCATCGCATTTTCGACGCTTTCGCTTTTGAGGACTCCGACAAAAAGCTCACCCGAAGTTTTCATCCCAAATAACTCTGAGCCGATCGATGCCAGTTCGCTCGATTTTCCGAATGCCGCAAACATGGATGCGATTCCCTGACCGCTCTGGTCGGGCGGCATCAGGCGTGTAATCGCCGTGTAGCGTACGGGAATGAGCAGGGCTATCACACAGGAAGCAACAAAGGCGATTGCAGCCCAGCGATAAATCAGGGATCTGCGGTCCCAGAGAACCCGCAATTTCTCGACCCGTCCGGGCACAGCGATCGGAATCAGATCCGGATTGCGCTCCGTTCTCGAATACTGTGGTGGCCGTTTTGTAAGTTCTCTCGTGGCCATGCTTATCCGGCGTCCCTCACGTACATTCGTTTCATTCGCTGGATCCGCCCTTGCGTGAAAATTCCTTGGGCCAGAAGGTCAGTTGCAACGATGAACTCACATTCGATTGCTTCGTGGGGGAGAGAACCGGAAACGTCCACGCCTCGTACTGGACGGCCGCGGACACGCTGAAGCTCGAACGCACCCAGAAATCGGCGTGTACGCCGGCATCGGCGAGCGTGCCTCCGTTCGGGATGAACTCATGGCTGACTTTGAGATGCCTGAACTCGAATTGCAGCTTGTTGTGCGGCGAGAACCAATATGAAGTCCATGCCTGCACACCCTGACCTTCGCGGCCAACCCAATTTCCCATCAAGTTCCCTGAATTTGTGTAGCCAGAGATCCACGTGGGGTTGTAGTAAAAAAAACCTGATCCGACGTTGCCGCCGATCGGCGGATCGGTATAGACGCCCTCGGCCCGGAAATCCATTTTTGCAAGCCTCGGCAACCGGGGGATGTAGATTCCTCCAAGCCATGACGCTACATCCGGTCCAATAATGGGGCTGATCGTGTCATGTTCGGTCATGCCGTCGGCATAGAAAGTCATACGATCCTTGATTCGGTAACTGAAATCGAGCCCGGAGCGTCTCGAACCAGGCTTGTCCGGAGCGCCAGGAATCGTCTGATCGGTCGAGAACACACTCCGAACAAATGTGTGCCAAGTCAAGGGATAGCCGGGACCTCCATAGTCCGTCGTGCGCGACAAGCCGAATTCGAAGTTTGGCGTTGGCTTGAAGCTGAATCGTTCCCCATGAACGATCGGCTGCGGATGCAGCGACTGGCCGTACTGGCCCACGAGGCCGGCGGGCGTGAACATGAATTCGTATCCCGAGTACTGGCCGACAAAGAACTCGACACGCATTGGACCCACGACGGCGAGTTTGAACGGCGAAACCCGGTTAACGCGGAACATGGTCAAGGGATCCGCATTGTCGCTCAGCATCAGGCCGCCGCCTTCATCCGCCCCCCACCACAAGCTTTGTTTTCCGTAGGAGATCTGCCAGTTGGAAAGATTCATCGCGACATAGCTGTCGAGAAGACGAAAACGATCGACTGCGGAAATCGGAGTGTCCGGAGCTACGGGAAACGGCGAAGGAACAATCGAGTGGCTGAAGTCGGCCATCGAAATGGCTTCCCGGGCGGACAATGGCAACGCCGGCGCCGAAGGAGAATGCTGATATTCTCCGTGGACATAGACTGCAAATGGCCCGGCGGCAGTCCATCCCGACACGCCGGAAACATTGTTGAAGCCCTGTTCTTCGGGCCTGCCGAAATCGTTGACGATGGTCTGGCCAAAGTGATAGCCGTCAGTCAGCGGCTTGCCCGCGATTTCCGTGCTGCGCGTGTAGATGGACTCAACGCGAAATTCGGCGTTATTTCCTCCACCCAGCCGTTCGACTTCGGCGGCAAACTCATTCATCAGGTCGTGATAAATCGCGGCAGCTTCACCATTGCCTTGATCGTCAAGCACGCGGTCTCCGGCCTCACTCAGCAGGCGCGCGCATTCCATCCGGGTCCAGGGACGCATTGCGGTAATCGCGCTGCTGATATACCCCAGCGCGTTCAGGCGCTCGAGCGCGGGATAGATCCAGCTATCCAGTGGCACGTACGGTGAGCCCATGAACTTCGACTGCCAACGCATAGGTTGTCCCGGACGAACGGCGGGAATTTCCCAGGCGCTACCGGAGAGTTCAGGGTTGTGATGTTTTCGATAGATGTATTGGCTCGTAAGGTATCCGAGGGCAGCGCCCACCAGCACGTCAGAAGGGAAGTGCTGCTTCGAGGTGATGCGTGTTGCGCTTACGACCCCAGCCATGCCGTATGACAGAAACCTGACGAAAGGGCTGGGATACTCGTGCGCGAAGATGCCGGCGATTGCCCACGCCGCTGCTGCATGTTCGGATGGAAACGATCCGCCGCTCTGAAAGAACTTGCCGGTCCCGGAGTCCTGAAAAGGCCTCTCGCGGCCAGTTGCGTATTTCAGGGCCTCCACCGCAATCAGCGCGTTGAGAGCGGATTCTCCACTCAGAAACCCGGTTTCACGCTGGTGCTCATTGTGCGTCAGCAAACCGAGAAAATAGGCTCCGCCCGCGGCCCCGGCCATCGAGTACGTCCCGTATTCTGAGATATGACGTGATTGCGTCAGTGTGTTGGGCGCGTTGGAAAGGTGACGGCTGAAATCGCTGTCGGTTGCGAAGAGTGCAGCTGAGAGGCCTCCCAGGGGAACCAGCCACGTAGCGTCTGAGTAGCGGAGCCTCGACGGGCTCGTCCACATTCCAATCTGATCATGCAGCATGGCCTGCGGAAGAGTCGCAATTTTGTTTTTTGTATCGTTAGGATGGGGTGAATCCGGGAACTCCTTCGCTTGCGAAGCCGTGGACCGTTCATCCTGATTGTCGTTCTGATTGTAGTTCGATGGCAAGGCAGCAGTAGTCGTTTCTGTCGCGGATGGTTCCCGGCCAGCCTGCCCGAATACGGACGCCGTATTTGCCAGCACCAACATAGCGAGAATCCAGTTCCAAGCAGCTTGCACAAGTCGGCCTCGGCTAAAAATAGGAGGCGGCCAGGATTGCGCTGGTGGCGATCGAACTCAACACCTGTGCATTCGTGAACACCGTCTTCCAAACTGGCGGCCCACCCAGCGCCTTCTCGGGAACCACGACCATGTCGCCCGGCTGCAAAGGCACATTCAATCCATCTCCTGAAACCCAGGACGAGCTGTTTCTGCCAACAACCGTTCCGTTGGCGCGAATGACAAACGTTGCCTTCTTGTTCGCCATGTTCGTGGTGCCACCAGCTTGCGTCAGATACCAGTTCGCGCTCTTTCCCGGGCGATAGGCCACTGCGGTCGGGCCATAAACCTGTCCCTGGACCATCACATAGCTTGGCCGCTTCGGGACCACTAACATATCGCCGGCCCTTACAGTGATGTCGCGCGGCGTGTTGACCCAATCCTTCAGAGTTGAAGAAAGCTGGATCGTGACGCGCCCGGTCGGCGGCGTGCTCAACAGGTTGTCGAGTGTGCTCTGCCATTGCACGAGGGCCGATTCTGCGGACATCTTCTGGTCCGGGTCGGCAGAGGCCGCTGACGTGAGTCGTACCGCAGTCTGCTGCTCGCGCACGCGCTGTATGAGCTCTCCATAGGAGTGTTGCTCTAACTTTTGAACCTCTGACCGGAGCAGGACTGCACCATACGGATATGCGGCAGGCGAAAATCCGCCTGCACGCTCCAACACCGAACTTAACCGTTCTCCGGGACGAATCCCATAGCTACCAGGATGGGCAACTTCCCCTCGAATCGAGATGGAGGCGCCAAGATCATTCCAGCCTGCGACCTGTGGCACCGTGAGTACATCGCCGTTGCTCAGAACAGGATTGGCGTCTTCTTTGCCGGTCATCGCGTCCGCGAGAAGGATTCTTTGTTGCTCGCCTGTGACCTGCTTGTCGTCTTGCCATGAATAGTGCGTGAGGTCAGCGGTCTTGAAATCGGCGCTTACTTTCAGGCCACCGGCGGCGCGAATCAGGTCGGATACGCGCATTTCCGCCGTCAACGGATAACGGCCGGGACGCGCAACCTCACCTTTCACGTAGACGGTTACAGGCTCGATTGCCGCGGGATTTCTATGGATCAGAACGCGGTCACGCGAGTGCAGGACAACGTCATCCACCGGGCTGCCATCCAGAGCACTGCTCAGTTTCACGTCAAGAATCTTCAAAGTGCTGTCCGGCAGGTAACGGAAAACCTGCGCGTCGCCAGTTTCGGCATCGGCCGAAAGGCCTCCAGCGAGATGGATCGCGTCGCTAAGGTGAACGTCGCCAGCGGTGCGATATGTTCCCGGGGCGCGTACATCTCCCCACACGGAAACATCGGGGGGGTTTTCGAAGTCATAACGGCCGAAGAATTCGACGGTATCCAAAGCCTGTAGCTCCGGCGCTTTCGCCGGGTCCGCCAAGGCATCGGCAACATTGAAGCTTTGGACCGCAGGCCGATAGTCCGGAAGCGTTAGGCGAATGATCTCGCCATACTGCAATGCGGGCTCAGGCAGCAGATCTTTGTACGACTGGACAAGATCGCTCACTTTCATGCCAGCATGAAATGAGTACTTTCCAGGGCGTATCACATGTCCTTCGAGGTAAACCGCGTCCTGCGTATAAGGGGCGATCGGGAAGATGCGGATTTTGTCCGCATCCTGCAACTGGAATGACGCAAGCTGCGCCGCAACCCCGTCGGGAGATGCAGTTGGCGTGACATCGATGTTCAGCATGGTTTTCTTTTCATGAGCGATGGTCCGCTGGACTTCGATGTGTTGCAGTGTTGCTGTCGGTAGCAGGCCGCCCGCGAGGGCAATCAGATCGGCAAGAGATTTTTCATTCTTCTGCTCATAAATGGCCGGACGCCGGACCATTCCTTCAATCGTGATCTCCGGCCCGAGCGGAGGGACCATTACGGTATCGCCACTTTCGAGTCTTTCCATGCCACCTTTGACTCCGTGCAACAGAAGGTCGTAGACGTCCACTTCCTGCACCAATTCGCTTCCGCGAAAGTGCTTCAGGATGCGAAGAGAACCGCGAGCCGTGGGGCCACCTGCCGCGAACAGGGCATTCAAAGGCGTAGAAAGTGAGCTAACGTCATAGGCGCCCGGCTTGGCCACATCGCCGACAACATATACGCGCACGGTGCGGAGGCGCGAGAGAGAGACGTCTGCGGATACATCGCGGAATTGCGTACGAAGAGTTCTTTGTACTGATTCCTGTACTGAGCCCAGAGACTTACCTGCGACAAGCACCGGGCCCACTTCCGGCAGGCTGACCCGTCCCTCACGGTCCACAACGCGATAGAACCGCCGCGATACTCCTCCCCACAAATCAATAGAAATCGCGTCGCCGGGGCCGAGCACATACTCGGGTCCGACTGGCAGATCCAAGGGAATCATTTGCAGATCGCGCGTTCCGTTTTCGAAAATCTGCATGCCGAATCGTTCGGCTTCAGGAGGTCGAGGCGCAGCTTGCAGATACATGTCATAAAGAGAGGGAATGCTTTCGTAAGGACTGTAACGCCGCACCAGTCTCTGTGTCGGGCCCACCGATTCACGGGCGCGCCGGGTGTCTGCATCGGGCGAACGGCTGCCGAGATCGGTGGTGGGTGCGTTGTTTGGTGATGTGGAAAGCCCGCTGGCACTTGGGCTGGGAGGCTGCGCTGCTGATGGATTCATCGGAAACGCGGAAGCCATCTCTTCTGGAAAATCCGAATTTAGGGATAGATCTGCACCCTGACCGTTTTGCCGCCGCGTCGCGCCTAAAGAACTGAAATCGGGAGCACTCTGGCCCATCAATCCCGCCGACTGCGCTGCATCCATCGGCAGAGAATCTTCGCCGCTTGTGCGTAGCAGGCCGGGCGGGCCGGTCTCGGGCGCGTTGGGCTGGGAGGGAGAACTCGGCGGGGCGGCCGGCAAATTCTGCAGGTCGGGCATGCTCCCCGGGAGTCCGTTTGTGCCGGGCTGTTGCTGCAGCAATTCCTGAATAGAAGGACTGTTGTTATTCTGAGCGGCACAGCTGCCGCTCGACGGATCGCACGCTTGCGTTTGTTGCAGCGCATTTTGCTGCCGCGCCTTCGTTCGCGATAGCTCCTCGTCTTGCGCGATGTACTTGGCCCGCTCGCGCATGAGGATCTGTTGCTCCTGCGCCATCGGCGATTCAGGATTCAAGGCTGGCTTAAGAAAGCCATATTTCTGGACCAGTTGCGTAGCCACGGACCGGAATGCGATGTCATTTTCGAGGCGATCGAAAATCGCCTCGTCCGTCAGATCGGAATCGGAGATAAGTTGGCCGTGGTCGGTCGCGTCTCTTGCAATCCATCGCTTCAGTTCGACCATGAGGCCCGGATCACGATGAAGGATCATCACCAGTTGTCCCACCGAGGCGGCTACGCGCTCCATGTTTTGCCGAGCCAATTCAGATTGCGGGGCAGGAAATTGCTGTCGCGTCTGCGAGAAGAGATTAGCGCTGCCGACAAGCATGAGCACACCCCAGATCGAGACGCACCAGTTCAACCACCTTCGCTTGAAAAGTCCTCCAAGATTTTTCCAACTTACGTTCCGCGTTTTCAATCCGCCATCCTTATTCCAGGTCCCAATTGCTTCTCCGCGCCATTTACGTTTGCGCCAGCCCTACTAATCCCGGGCGTTCCCGGATCGCATTCAGGACTCCCGCCTCCGAGCTTTCGACCGGCTTGTTTCTGATATCCACCATGGCCCAGAAATAGACGCCCCGATTTTTCTCGGGTGCCAGAGCAAGAATCCGCATTCGCGGGTAGCGCCCCAGCAGGAAGCCGCACTGACCCAAGGGCTTCTCAGGTTCACTGAGCGTGACGATCAGCACGTCAGGTTGGGTTTGTTCGACTATGTCGTTCAAGTCGTGGTCGTTGGTAACTTCACCAATAATTTCGATATCTGGCTGGTCAGCAAGTGTCGCCAGCACCATTTCGCGCATTAAGCGAGGACGATTTGCGACAAGAACGCGCACGCGTTTCAAGGTGCTCTCCCCTTAATATTAAAAGTACGGGCCGATGCGCTAGAATCCAAGGTTCAAAAGCTGCCCAGAGAGAGGCGGCGAGCATGTACTAGGGGGAGTACCGCTAGGAATGGGGAAAGTACTAATAAAGTACTAGTTTGGAATTCGCGTTGGGTCAGTCGTGCGGTCGAAGCCTTACTGAGCCGTCGCCGATCCAGTCGTCGGTGCGGAATGGCGAGGCCGGCAGACCTTCCTCGTTAAAAAGGTTGCAGCGCGGACTGTCTCCCCAGGCATAACGAACAGCGGCAGGACTTGGTACTTCTGGACTCTCAACCAAGACGCTATCAGCATCAATGTGCGCCTGAGCCCAGTGGAATTTACGGTCGGCACCCGCAATGGCGAAGCCTACCAGATCCGTTGCGCCCTGTGCTTCCAGGCCCGTGCCAACATGCGCAAACCGAATTCGAATGCTGTTGCCTTCGACTTTCATGGATTCATAAAGCGGCCCCGAGTATTCCCCTGGTTCCTTGTAGACGGTTCCCAGCGCCCAGCGCGCAAGCCGATCGCCGACTTCCATTTTGCGATGAGGGTGCAGATCAGCCGGGTCGCCCACATCGATCGTCACAGCAAGTCCAGTGTGAGGCACCTGTTTGAGTGTCATCAACTCTGCCTCGCGCAGTTCTGCCCACGCCGATTCGCCCGGTTCCTCCGGAATCGCTCCATGGTTCGGCAATTGCACGATCAGGAACTCCAGATCTTTCTGCTGAGAGGCATCACGCCAGTTCCTGATAAGTGCGGGAAGCAGTTTCCGATATTGAAGGGCTTGCAAAGCGTTGCTTTCTCCCTGGTACCAGAGAGCGCCGCGGAACTGGTACGGCAACAGCGGTGTGACCATGCCCTCATAAAGTCCAGAAACCGGCATCGGCGCATATCCGAGATTCGTCAGGCATTCGATGGAGAATCCGGTTAATGAATTCTGTGTAAACTCTTTCACTACGCCCCAGCCATCCTGGCGGAGATCGCGAAACCGAATAGTAACTTGCTGCCAGTCGGGCTGAGCTTTCATCACGGATGTTCCGTAGTCGTCCCAGTCCGTAACAGTGGACTGTTTGGAACGGAAGCGGAATGAGCCATTCCCGCGAACCCAGAACCGGATGCCTATATATGACGAGAGGTCTTCGGCAGACCCATCCATTCGATAGTTTGCGGAAAGAGTCGAGTCCTGCGTGCCGTCCAGTCGGCCCGCCACTCGTGCTGCAAATCCAATGGCCCCGCGTCCAGGTGAAGCCAGGTCGAATATCGCATCCGGAGCGTCTGTCCAGTTGTAGGCGAATGAACCGCCGGTGGTTAGGCTGGAATCGCCATCGTCGAAGTTGGCAAGCATCTTGCTTCTGGAAGGATTGTCTGTAGGAATCAGTTCGAAATCGTCAAACTCCAAATCAAAAGCCTGGCCATTTGCGGCGAAGCTCTTTTCGGACGGAGTCGCCTTGTCCCATTCTCCAGTCACGGATCGCAGGTCGGCGTCGCCTCGCAGGACCTCCGGAGCGATCCATTCCTGGATAGTTGTTCCAGGCCATGCACTCTCAACGACGCCAATCGGCACTTTCTTCTTCATCTGGATCGCGCGCGCAAAGAAATAAGCCACCGCCGAAAAGCTCTTGGCCGTGTCCGGAGTGCAGATCTCCCAATGCGCAGGCAGTGTGTTCTGCTGCGGCGCCAGCGCAATCTTCTTAGGAACAGTGAAGAGTCGAATCTGCGGATAGTTCGCCTTCGGTACTTCTGTCGCGGCATTCTGGGCGCCATCGAGAGAGAAGGTCATATTCGACTGGCCGGAGGCGAGCCATACTTCTCCGATCAGTACGTCTTTGATGATGATCTCCCTCTTGCCCTGAATGGTTAGCGTGAATGGTCCACCCGCGGACATCGCCGGGAGATCAACCGACCAATTTCCTTGAAGGTCAGCCGTGGTGGTTGAATTGTGCGCGGCCAGGCGTATTGTGACCTTCTCACCTCGATCAGCCATGCCCCAGACATGAATCTTGCGACCCTGTTGCAGCACCAGGTGATCGGTGAAGAGCGTAGGCAGGGTTGGATCGGCCCAGCAGGCTACCGCAGATATAAGAATAACCAGCGAGGTAGTGGCGATCCGCAGACGAGGCTTCATTTCTCTTTAATTTTGTGCGCAGCCTTTCCACGAATCGATCGCGCATGTTCGATCCGGGAACGGTCATGACAGTGATGGCTGCTTAAATGCTTGCGCGGTACTCCAGGGATTGGTATCGGAATTTGTCCTAGCGCCGTGCTGTTGAACATTAATTCTCAGAATACTATTTTCGCTGCGAACTGAACGATCCTGTTGTCTTCGCCGGTACCAGCCTGCCGTGTTATTGATCCGAACGTTGTGGGCGACCCGAGATCGGCGTTAGGGTTCGCGAAATGAGGCGTATTCGTGGCATTGAAGAACTCAAAGCGGGTCTGCAATTTTATTCCTTCGGTGATGGCGAAATCTTTGAACAGAGAAACATCAGCGTTGATGTATCCCGGGCCTCTGAGAATATTTCGCGGGGTGTCGCCAGGAATGCATTGCCCGCCCGTCGGGGCCACGAAAGCCGCGATGTTGAAATACTCCTCCAGAGTGCGCTTGTCGCGCGAGAGAATCGGATCTCCCACGAGATTCGGCCGCATGCCCGGACAGGCCTGAACGCCGCCGTTCGTAGTCACATTGCCCGGAGTTCCGGTATGCATCCCAAGAATGCCGTTCAACTGCCATCCGCCCACGGCCAGATCCGCCAGATGCCCGGCATTACCGAAGAACATTTGTCCGCGTCCGAACGGCAGATGGTATAGGCCGCTGAATTTGACTGAGTGGCGAATGTCAAAATCGCCCGAGGCATACTCAGCGTCTAGATCGTACGCATTCTGCGGCGTGTCACTGTTGATGTGGCCCAGGTCAAAAGGAGCGGGGCCGTTGTCGAGGGCGTGGGCATAGGTCCAGTTAACCAGAAAATTCAGATTCTGCGATACTCGCTTCGTCACCTTTACCTGCAGTGAGTTGTAATTGTTGAAGCCTACATCAGTCAGACCCTGGATCTGGCCGAGATTCACATCGATCAGGCCGTCGGCTTGTGTCGCCGGGTCGATGTTCAGATCGCCCACCTCGTACGACAGCCTGTGGCCTCGCGAAGCGACGAAAGCTGCTTCCACCGTGAAGTTGGACCCTATTTCCCGCTGCAATGCCAGATTAAAGCTCTCCGAGTAGCCCGTCTTCATATTCGGATTTACGTAAAAGGTCTGTTCGGAATTTCCGTTTGGGATCAGCGTCGGTACATCCACCGACGGAATGCTGCTTGCTCCGCTAGGAATCGGCGGACTTGAGATTCGCGGAAACGCTTGATCGATTTGATAGAAGTACGTGCCATCGCAGGTGGTGAAACACGGTCCGTTGTACGGAATATTGTTCCAGGCCTGTTGAATTGCAAAAGGAAGATTCTTGGTGAGCAGATCTTCGCGTGCATCATTTTCCGGCGAGTAGAATAGTCCCCAGCCACCGCGCAAAACCGTTTTGGGATCAATCTGAAACGCTAGCCCAAAGCGAGGCGCGAATTGATTCCAGCGTGCGTTGACCAAGCTGCGTGAGTTGCCGCCACGTCCTGCCAGCAGGATCGTGCCTCCGGTCGTCGGGTCTGACGGATTCGGCACGTAGTTGGATGCGAGGTCGTGCTCTTCGGTGTAAGGAGCTTGAAACTCGTAGCGGATGCCGTAGTTCAGTGTAAGCCGTGGCGTCACCTTGTACGTGTCCTGGGCGAAGTAATCCATCTCCCAGCTATGCGTGACCGGATTGGTGAGCTGCAAGCCCATGTAGTGGTCCAGCGGGAGCCCGAGAAGCAAATCGGCGATATCGTTGCCGCCAGTTCCATAAAGGGTCGCGCCGCTGAAATCGTCCAGCGGGCTGGTATAGCTCCAATCGCTGGTCATCGAGAGATAAGCTCCCCCATAATACTGGTAGCCGGTGGGAAACAGCGAGAAGTTAGGATTTGAAACCAGACGCCGGAAATCGGCTCCGAACTTGAAGGTGTGCCTTCCGAGCCCACTCAACGTCACGTTGTCCGCAAACTGCCAATTGCGATCTTTGAAATAAAGCGGCTTATAAGTTGAACCCCCGGTCAGGTAGCCTGCGCCAAGATAGATGTAAGGGTACGCGTCGGTGGAGGAAAATCCCGGTACGGCAATATTAGCCATACCAAACTGGGTGCTGTAGTCGTGTCCGTCGAGCAGGCTGTATTGCGCCAGGCTGAAGCGGGTGTAACCGACGCGGAATTCGTTCACCACCCGGTTGCTGAAGAGATGAGTCTCTGAAATTGAGAATCCCTGGTCATCGTCTGTTTGGTTATTTGCCTGGTCCGCATCGCCCGCTCCCGGTACTGGCGTCGCACCGTGAAAGGGATCGGTCACAAGGTCATCGCTGTTGTTGTAATGGAACACAAACGAAAGATTATCTTTGTTGGAAAAATGCTGATCCAGGCGGGCGTCCGCGGTTTTGGCATGGTCAGTGACAGGAGAGTTTACGGCAAAGTTGTGGTACCAGCCGTTGTGATCTCCCGTGAGATTCGGTTTGGGGAAAAAGTTCAGCAAAGTGGCTAATCCTGCCTGACTCACACGGTCCGGAGGAATTACGTTGTTCACTCCCAGGTAAGAAATCTGCTGGTAACACCCGCCGTAGCAACTCGACGACACGATCGGATCGTAAATCGGAATCTGCTGGCCGCTGTCCGGATCAACGAGGTGCGTCAGATCGATTGAACCGTCCGGATTCTGGATGATCTGGCTGATTGGCGGCACAGCGTAGACATAGTTGTAGGATTGGGCGCTGTAAAGGCCTTCGTAGGAGACAAAGAAGAAAGTTTTGTCTTTAACGATCGGGCCGCCAAAAGTCCCACCGTAATTGTGTTGCTTCAGAATTGACGGAGGAACATATTCGCCATCAAAGCCGTAACTTTTCGCCGTGGTGAAGTTCGGGCGGAAGAATTCGTAAGCGCTTCCGTGAAATTTATTCGTGCCGCCCTTAGTTTGAATCGAGACGACGCCTCCGGCGGAACGGCCAAACTCCGCGTCAAAGCCCGAAGTAGAAACCTTAAACTCCTCGACTGCATCGACGCTGGGGCGGTCGACCAAATCTCCGCTTCGATTGCTGGTAGATTCGACTCCATCGATCTGAATCGAGTTGGCGTACTCCCGCTGTCCGCTGATCGAATAACTGAAAGAGTTGATGCTGCCGCCTGCACTCGTTACTCCGGCGGAAAGTCCGACCAGCGCCGTGAAATCGCGGCCCAACAAAGGAAGATTCAGAATGTCCTGCGATTGAATGACGTCACCAGTTTCGTTGCCTTCCGTCTGCAGCAACGTCGGTGCGGCCGTAACGGTTTCAACAGTGGCGCCCCCACCGACTTTCAACTGGAAATTGATCAATTGCTTCTGATCAATGACAATTCGCGCGTCTTTGACGGTCGCGGCATTGAATCCTTCTTTTTCCACAGTCACGTTGTAGACGCCCGGCAGCAAATTGAGAATGACGTAGTTCCCCTGATTGTCAGAAGTTCCGGGATAGGCCACGCCCGTGGCCATGTTGAGCGCAGTGACCTTCGCTCCGACGACAAGCGCCTTGGATGGATCGATGATCTGGCCATGGATCGAGCCGGTCGTCGCCTGGCCGACGGCGAACGAACTGAAGGCGAATGTTGTGAGTGCCACGATGGCAACGAATGCAAACCATCCGGCAGCGTTTTCGTAAAAATGGGCAGCATTCCTGGCTGCGCCCCGACCTTCCCTCGTCAGAAAACAGAATGTGCGTCCTGGCATATCCCCCTCCTGAATTCGCAACTGCCCTCGACATAGAATCAGTTGTTGACTCGCTTCTTTAGCTGAACTTCCACCAGCCCCATGGAGCCGGGAGTAGAAACAATTCCGTTGGCGTCCGCATCTGCGCCAGAGACACTCTCATTGGCGGTGTAGAACAATGTGAATAAATCCTTACTTTCAGGAATCAGTCCCAGAGGCGTCCGCACTTCAGTCGCCCAGACGCCGCTTCCTTCCTGCACCGCCAGATGTTGTCCCGCTGACCAGTGGATTCCGTCGTCTGAAAACGTGTACCCGATCGCGCCTGGCGCATCGGTGTCATAGACGGCAGCGTAGCTCCCGTCGCTCAATTTCGTGACAATCGGATTTTCGATAAATCGATTCTCAACTTTCAACGGATTGAGCGCGGTGCAACGGATCCACGGGCCAGCAATATCGCTTGCAGTCGCCAGCCCGACCTGCCAAAGAGAGATGGGCAGCTTTTCCGTGTGGGCGCTGCCGTAAAATGCGTACCAGCGATTGCCGACCTGATACGGGAAGAAAGAATCGGTCCCTTGCAAGCCCTCCCACGGGTCCGAGTCCTTTCCGCGCTGCAGGATGACTCCAACATCCTGATAGGGTCCGTCAATACCCGCATCGCCTTGAACCGTTGACACTGCGCGCCAAATCCGGCCTTCATTGTTCGTCAACCACTGCTGGGACGTGTCCGGGGCTGCCTGGTAGGCGACGTAGAAAAGATTCCATCGTCCCGCTTTCGGATCAAACACCGGCAACGGAGACCAAAGGGCAGCTCGCGGGTCCTTTCCCGTAAAGTCACCGTTCGATTCCACAAGCGTTGACAGCCGCTTCCAATGGATTCGATCTGGGCTCGCCCAGTGCGCCAGCTTCATTTTGACCCAGTGCGGATCTCCCACCATTTCGGAGGTAAACAAGTGATAGGTGTCCTTAATCTTAAGCACCCTGCCACCCTCAAATCCGTATTTGTTTCCCTTTGCGTCTGCAACCCGAACCGTCAAAACCGGTTCTTGCCAGCGTTTAACCGCTTGTAGTTCCTGGCTGAATGCGAACGCAGTCAACGAGAAGACAGCAGAGAACAGTAGAATCAGAGGTTTCAATCTGCTGTTCTGGAAATTCCCAAACAATTTGGTCAGCCCCCGATAGCAACGCTGAGTTCTAGTCGTCTGACTGGCAGTTCCTCAAGGTAATCGACGTTACTGGAGGGGTTAAAAGGGCCAGTTTTGAACCATTTGTGTCGCTAATCCAGCAGTCAGGGGCGCCATGTGGACCTTTCCGAGTTCCGATTTAACAATGCAGTGCCCACCGAAACCGAAACTGGTTCGCCAGATCGATTTTTCTCGCGCGTAGGGCTTGGCTAGGAATCATCGGAATGCCTTTTTGTCTGATCAGAAGGGAGGGAAATAACTGCAACTAACGGGCCCAAGTAACGGTTAATTCGCCAAGTTTACCTTCCGGGCGTTGCGTTGACGACGGCTGCGAAGGAGTGCTATCGTCCCTGCGGGCCTGACTGGATCGGTCGCGTGGAAGAGACATCAGCCTCGACCCCGAATAGGCAGGTAAAGTTGGCGTCTGCTCATACTCCCACTGCACCGCATGTTCCCGTCTTCGAGAAGCGCGAAGAACTGCGCCGTGTATTGGAGAGCCGCTATTTTTCTAACTCTCCCAAGAAGACCGGGTTCCTTGAGTTCGTTTCTGAACAAGCCTTTCAGGGAAATGGCGACAAGCTAAACGAATACCTGATCGGCCTCGAAGTTTACGACCGCGGGGTCGATTTCAATCCACAGAGAGATCCTATCGTGCGCGTCCAGGCGCACGAGATTCGCCGGCTTCTTAAGAAGTATTATGAAGACGAAGGCAAGTTTAGCCCGCTCCGCATTGAACTGCCCGCAGGCCACTATGTACCCTTTTTTACGCGCAATGTAGAGCAAGTGGAAGAGCCTGAAAAGGAACAGTCGGCGCTCCCAGTGATTGGGAAGCCCAGGCCTGATCCTTTGCCTTGGACCCTGGCGTTGGTGCTCGGCGTAGTTTGCCTGGCTTTGACAGTTGCATTGGCCATTAACTGGGGAAATCGGCGCAGCAGTCAACCGCAGGTACCGCGTCTGGCGGAAAGCCTCGATTGGTTCTGGCATTCCTTTCTTCCGCCATCGGACGCTCCACTCATTACGATCCCGAATCATCCTCTCTTGCGGGCGGCGCATGAAGGCGACAGCGCTCAAACCCTCGCCTCCGGCCACGAGATTGCCAAGTCGAGTCTTCCAGAATTCCGCGACACCATTCATTTTCATGAACTCAAGCGATTCATTTTCGTTCCGAGCCTGACGGACTTTACTTCCGTTGGTGAAACCCTTGGAGTGGTGGAACTCTGCGACATGTTCTCCAGCGTGGGCCAGAAATGCCGCGTGCAGCAATCTCGTCTGGTCAACCTCGATGAGATCAAGGGAGACAATGCAATCTTGCTCGGTGGCAATCAGGCGTGGAGCGGGCGGGTCTTTCTGAACGTTGAAGGATTTCACTTTCAGAGCGGCGTGATCCTGAATCGAAATCCGCAGCCGGGTGAACAGGCCATCTATAAGCCGGAGTTCGATTCGGTAACCAACAAACTCACGCGCGACTATGCAGTCATACTAGTGCTACCGAATGAGACTGGGAATAAGCGGGTTCTGTTGATTTACGGAATTTATACTCAGGGGTCACAGGCTGCGATCGAGTACCTTACGAACCCCGAGAGCATGGCTGAATTGCGAAAGTCCCTCCTGACGCTGTCTCCCGATCACAAGACAATTCCCTCTTATTTTCAGGCGCTGCTTAGAACGTCGGTCGAGAACTACGTGCCCGGAAAATCGTCCCTGGTCGCGCTTCGGGTGATTCCCAGGTAGTTCCGACTTTCTCTCAGCTCATATCACCGGGGCCAGCTTCGTCCCATGAAACGGTCGTTTGCCGGTGATACTATCAATGCGAATTTGAAACTGTTTGCCGATGCAGCACTTTCCGACAGCTCGCCAGCGCCGCGCTGTGGCATCTCCGCGCATCGTCTGCATCGAAGATTTTCGACCGGTAGCGCGCCGGCGATTGCCCAGAGCGGTGTTCGATTACCTCGATGGTGGTGCCGAAGGGGAGATAACTCTTCGGGAAAATTGTAGGGTCTTCGAGGACATTACGTTCCGCCCCCGCCACGCGGTTGCAGACTCGGTATGTGACTTTCGCACGACTGTTCTCGGACTTGAGCTTTCAATCCCATTCGTGCTGGCTCCCGTAGGGTACAGCCGACTTATGCACCCCGGCGGCGAAGTTGTCGCGGCGCGTGCTGCCGGCAATGCAGGAACTGTATACATCCTGTCGACAATTTCAGGCCACAAGCTTGAAGATGTAAAGGCCGCCTCGACAGGACCAGTGTTTTACCAGCTTTACCTTATGGGGGGACGCGCTGCCGCCGAAGGATCAATCGAACGTGCGCGTCTAGCCGGATTTTCCGCGCTCGTCGTTACGATTGACACACCTCTTGCTGGCATTCGAGAGCGCGATTATCGGAATGGCATGAAGGAATTGGTCGGCGGCGACTGGCTGCAAAAAGTTCCATATCTCCCACAGATTCTTTCTCGTCCTTCCTGGGTGGCCCAATTTCTTCTCGATGGCGGTATGCCCTTGCTACCGAATGTGATTGTTCCGGGCAAAGGAGCGATGCCTCTCATCGATGTTGCCTCGGCACTAGCCGCTTCAGCCGTGACCTGGGCCGATTTTGCGTGGATTCGCGAGCACTGGCGAGGGCCAATCATCGCGAAAGGTGTGTTGACCTCCGATGATGCCCGGCGTGCGATTGATCACGGTGCCGCCGCGATTTCGGTCTCCAATCACGGAGGGCGGCAACTCGATTGTGTTCCCGCATCCTTGCGCGCCCTACCGGAAGTGGTCAAGGCCGTAAACGGACAAGTGGAGATATTGATGGATGGAGGCATCCGCCGCGGTACCGACATCGTAAAGGCTCTTTGCCTCGGCGCTCGCGCTGTGCTCGGAGGGCGCACGTATGCCTACGGTCTGGCCGCAGCAGGTGAGGCTGGCGTCGAGCGCGCCTTGGACATTCTTCGTGCCGATTTGGAGCGCACACTCAAATTGCTTGGATGCCGTTCGATCGCTGAATTGGATCGATCCTATGTGAATGTGCCCAAGGTTTGGGAAGACTAGGTGCGGCGGCCTCGGTCGCACGAGTCTAGTGATTCCAGATCCTCCTTGATAGGAAGTGCCTCTTGCATGCGAATCGATGCTCACCAGCATTACTGGATCTACAATCCGTCCGAACATAGCTGGATTGATGATTCCATGGCAGCCATCCGCCGTGATTTTCTGCCGGATGACCTGAGGCCGGAACTCGCTCGTGAAAAATTCAACGGGTCCGTCCTGGTTCAGACTCGTCAGACCTGGGAAGAAACTCGCTGGCTGCTTGAGTTGGCCGCGCAATCGCCAGATATTCTAGGCGTAGTCGGATGGGCGGACCTTCGTTCCCCAGATATACACGGGCAGCTCAAAACGGTGGCTGGAAATCCGAAGCTGGTGGGTCTCCGTCATATCGTGCAGGCTGAACCGGACGACGGCTTTCTTTTGCGCGAAGATTTCCTTCGTGGCATTTCGATGTTGCAAGACTTCGATCTTGCCTATGACATCCTGATCTATACACGACACCTTCCGGTGGCGGCAGAATTCGTAAAGCGCTTTCCGCGGCAACGCTTTGTGCTCGATCACATGGCGAAACCGCCAATCAAGAGCGGGGGGATCAGATTATGGTCTGACGGAATCCGGCGCGTGGCCGAATTCCCGAACGTTTACTGTAAGCTTTCGGGGCTGGTTACCGAAGCCGACTGGCAACATTGGACGCCCGAGCAGATTACACCCTATCTTGACGTTGCATTTAGCGCCTTTGGGCCGGAGAGGCTCATGATCGGCTCCGATTGGCCGGTTTGTCTGGTTGCAGCGTCATATCAACGCGTCATCAATATTGTTGAGAATTACCTCCGGCGCTATTCGCCTGCGGTGCAGAATGCCGTGATGGGAGGCAACGCACAACGCTTTTGGCGACTCAAGGCTTAGCATGCGGGTTGCCTGAGGCCTGTGCTGAATTGCGGGCATCGGACGTAACCGTTTACACTTCCGGCGTTGCGTTCGCGCAGACTTTATAGAATGAATTCCCGCGTTCTTCAACTCGACGCTCGCGACAACGTTCTGGTCGCGCTCACCAACTTGACACAGGGAGAGCGCGTCGATTTTGGAGGCAAGTCATATCGACTTTTGTCCGACATTCCTGCCAAACACAAGTTTGTGACGGCGGACCTGGCGACCGGCGACAGAATCATCATGTATGGCGGTCTGGTTGGCACCGCCAGCGAACCTATCGCGGCCGGGGGCCTTCTCGCCATCAGCAATATTCGCCATCAGGCCTCACCCTTTCAGCGGCAGTCGGAAGTGTTTCATTGGTCGCCGCCCGATATTTCCCGGTGGGAACACCGCATCTTTCAAGGCTATCAGCGCACGGACGGACAAGTAGGCACGCGAAACTATTGGCTCGTAGTGCCACTTGTCTTTTGCGAGAACAAGAATATCCAGGTCTTGAAGCAAGCCTTAGAGGAAGAACTCGGATTTGCCGCTCCTCAACTCTACCGGCAGCAAGTTGCCAGGCTGGCAGAGCTATTTAAGGAAGGGAAGATCGAGGAAGGCAAAGCCGGCGACTTGGGCGCTCAAGAAGCGGAAGCTGCGCGCGCTCGACTATTCGAAAATGTGGACGGCATCCGTTTTCTTCTGCACGAAGGCGGTTGTGGAGGAACGCGGGAAGATTCCAATAATCTCTGCGGGTTGATTGCCGGCTATGTTCATCATCCGAACGTGGCGGGAGCGACCGTGCTCAGTCTCGGCTGCCAGCACGCGCAAATTGAAATCCTCCAAGCGGAGATTCGGAAGCGGAATCCGAATTTTGACAAGCCCTTGTTCATCCTGGAGCAGCAGAAGAGCGGCTCGGAGGCAGCGATGATGCAGGCGGCGATCAGCCGAACTTTTCGCGGATTGATCGAGGCAAACGAGGCGCGGCGAACGCCAGCGCCTCTCTCGAAGTTGTGCTTGGGACTGAAATGCGGCGGGTCCGACGGGTTCTCGGGCATTTCGGCGAATCCCGCGATCGGACACACCTCGGACTTACTGGCTGCTTTGGGCGGTAGGTCGATTCTGTCGGAGTTTCCTGAATTGTGTGGCGTCGAGCAGGGATTAATCAATCGTGGAAAGAATAAAGACGTGGGAGACCGTTTCATAGAACTCATGCGCGACTACGCCGCGCGCGCTGTGGCAGTCCGTTCTGCGTTTGAAATGAATCCATCGCCGGGCAACATGCGCGACGGCTTGTTGACGGACGCGATGAAATCGGCTGGTGCAGCGAAGAAGGGCGGAAGGTCGCCCGTGACGGCCGTGCTGGACTTTCCAGAATACTCAACCGAGCCTGGGTTGAACCTGCAGTGCACGCCGGGCAATGATGTCGAATGCGTTACCGCGCAAGTAGGTGCTGGCGCGAGCGTCGTGTTATTCACCACGGGACTGGGTACGCCTACCGGGAACCCCATCGCGCCCGTGGTCAAGCTTTCCACCAATTCTTCGCTCGCGCAACGCATGCACGACATTATCGATGTGGATACCGGCGCAGTCATTGAGGGTCGACAAACGATCGAGCAAATGGGCGAATCCATTCTCGAGTTTGTGGCCCAGGTCGCAAGCGGCGAAACGCGAACCAAGGCCGAGATTAAGATGCAGGAAGATTTCATTCCCTGGAAACGTGGGGTGTCGCTCTGAACATGACCCGCGGCGCGTCTGATTTCCGGCTTGATGGCAAAGTAGCGGCAATCACCGGTGGCGGCAGTGGTATCGGCCGGGCAATCGCTTTGCGATTTGCCGCTCATGGAGCCGCAATTCGCATTCTGGATCTGCAAGAAGAATCCGCGGAAGCAACCTGTCGTCAGATTTCCGCGAATGGGGGCAACGCCTCTGCCCATCGTTGCGACGTAGCCGATCAAACGCAGGTAGAAACCCTGTTCGCCGGCCTCTTTGGCCGCGAGCGCATTCATATCCTTGTCAATAATGCGGGAATTTCACACATCGGCACCGTGGAAAGCACAACCGAGGAAGATTTAGATCGGCTTCTCCATGTCAATGTTAAGGGTTTCTACAACTGCATGCGCGCGGTGGTTGGTCACATGCGTGGTAGTGGCGGGGGTGTGATTCTCAACATGGCGTCCATCGCAGGATCGACAGGTCTCACCGACCGTTTCGCCTATTCGACGACCAAAGGCGCAGTGATCGCCATGACTTATTCGGTGGCGAGGGATTATCTGCCACACAACATTCGTTGCAATTGTATTTCACCGGCGCGCGTGCATACCCCATTCGTGGACGATTACTTGAAGAAAAACTATCCGGGTCGTCAACAGGAAATGTTCGATAAGCTCTCGAAGGCGCAACCAGTGGGAAGAATGGCAGAGCCGGAAGAAGTTGCGTCCCTTGCGTTATTTCTTTGCTCGGACGAGGCGTCATTTATCACCGGCGCGGACTATCCGCTCGATGGAGGCTTTTTCAATCTGCGAGGCTGACGGATGGACCTGCAACTGAAAGGCAAAGTAATTATCGTGACCGGCGGGGCGAAAGGGATTGGCGCAGCCATCGTTCGCACGTGCTCTGCCGAAGGCGCTGTTCCCGTGATTGTAGACCGAGATGCTGAAGCGGTCGCAAAGTTGCGCCAGGAACTTCTCGATTCTGGAGTTGCCTGCGGTCTGGTGGTCGCTGAACTCGAGTCCCCGGAGAATTGCGCGAAGTCTGTGGCACGAACTATGGAAGAATTTGGCCGCCTCGATGCGTTGGTGAACAATGCTGGGCGCAATGACAAGGTCGGACTGGAACAGGGAAATCCATCGGAATATGTGGCCTCGCTCCAACGCAATCTGGTCCATTACTACAGTATGGCGCACTATGCTCTACCGCATCTGAAGTCATCGCGTGGAGGAATAGTCAATATCGGATCCAAGACCGCCGTTACCGGGCAAGGAAGCACCTCGGGATATGCCTCCTCAAAGGGCGCGGTGATGGCGCTTACGCGCGAATGGGCCGCAGAACTTCTGCCTTGCGGAATTCGCGTGAATACGGTAATTCCTGCGGAAGTAATGACTCCCTTGTATCGCAGTTGGCTCAATACGTTCCCACATCCCGAGGAAAAGCTGAGCATGATCCTCTCCAAGATTCCCCTCGAAAAGCGAATGACTACGCCCGAGGAAATCGCAGCCACGGTTGTTTTTCTTCTCTCCCCCAAATCCGGTCATACAACCGGACAGCATCTTTTTGTCGATGGCGGGTACACGCATCTTGATCGATCGCTTACCTGATCCCAAAGGGAACTTCCAAATGACAAACTCAGCGCCAATTACAGAACGCCGGTATGTTGTGCCGCTGGTGCTGGTGACGAGTCTTTTTTTTGTATGGGCAATTGGGGTCAATCTGAATGACATTCTGATTCAGCATCTGAAAAAAGCATTTGGCCTTACGGATTTTAAGTCGTCTCTCATTCAATCGGCGTTTTTCGGGGGCTACTTCCTGGCTGCGCTTCCCGCCGGATGGTTGATGCAGCGTATCGGCTACAAGCGTGGCATTCTGGCTGGGCTGATGGTCTGCGCTACAGGAACGATCTTGTTTATTCCCGCAGCTTCGGTTCGCGTCTACGGATTCTTCCTGTTCGCGCTTTTCATCATGGCGTGCGGCCAGTCGTTCCTGGAAGTTGCCGCCAACCCTTATGTAACAATGCTGGGGCCGGCGGAAAGTTCGGAACGCAGACTCAATCTGGCGCAATCGTTCAATGCCACGGGAGCAGTGCTGATCGCGCTGCTTGGGTCCAGATTTATTCTCTCCGGGATCGAGCACACCCCAGCCGAACTGGCTGCAATGTCCCCGGCGCAACTGCTCAGCTATCGTATGTCCGAAGCCAACATGGTGAAAGCGCCGTATCTTGTGATCACCGGAGTGTTTGTTTTTATCGCGATTCTGATCGCCCTGACGAAATTACCGGAGATCCAGGAAGCCAGTCCCACAAATAGCTCCGAACCAGGGACAAAACTCAGAGGAACTTTGGCGTTCCCGCATTTGATCAAAGGAGTCATTGCGCAGTTCTTTTATGTGGGCGCTCAAGTGGGAGTGGCAAGTTTCATCATCCGCTTCAGCGAATTTTCCCTACCCGGCACTTTCGAGAAAACTGCTGCGCACTATCTGCAATTTCATCTCGCCGGTTTCATGATTGGGCGCTTCGCGGGTTCTGCCATCATGCAAAAGATATCACCGCCTCGACTACTTAGCATCTTCGCAGGTGGATCGTTACTCTGCCTGATAACCGTGCTGCTTCGCTCTGGGCAGATCACGGTTTGGGCCATTGTGCTCATCGGTTTCTTTCACTCAATTATGTTCCCCACGATCTTTGCGCTCAGCCTGAAGAATCTTGGGCCATATACCAAGCTTGGCTCATCACTGCTGGTAATGTCGATTATTGGTGGCGCGGTGTGTCCAGCCATCATGGGACGAATTTCAGATGTGTGGAATATCCAGTTGGCTTTTGTCGTCCCTCTTGTATGCCATGCTTATGTGTTCTACTTCGCGATGCGTGGATATCGGCCTTCGTTGGTCCCGGCGGTAGCCGCGCGACCAATTTCTGAAAGAGATCTCGCATGAACCGCCGTTACTGCCTCACTCTCGACTTAAAGAATGATCCCAGTCTGATTGCCGAATACAAGCGCTATCACGAAAAGGTCTGGCCTGAGATCACTCAGAGCATCAAACATTCGGGTATTGAAGACATGGAAATCTATCTTCTTGGCAGCCGTATGTTCATGATCATGGAGGTCAATGAACAGTTTTCATTCGTAGCGAAGGCCGAGGCCGACCGTACGAATCCCAAGGTGCAGGCATGGGAGACGTTGATGTGGACGTTTCAGCAGGCTTTGCCGCAGGCGAAGCCCGGTGAGAAATGGTTGCTGATGGAGAGGGTATTTAAGCTCGACTGCTGATTGGACTGGCTAAGAAACTAACGAGAAGGATTGCCGGAGTCGACTAGTCCAGTTCCAAAACTTTGGGGGCCAAAAGCGCAGGCGATCATGCTTTGGCAGAAGGCAGCGACGGTTCAGTCTTTACAAGCTGTTGACAGGAAATTGACAAGCTAGGCGCACAGTTTTGGCACGATTGCGTTATCCGTCAGATTTGTCGGTTTTTGGTTGATCAACCGAGCGAACAGTTTCGCTTAGGTATGAACACTCAAGATTTTCTGCACATCCACGCGAAGACAGATCTGTGCGAGCAATACACAGTGGCGGGATCAGTCTGTAGCTTGGCAACGAACAGTGAAACACTGCTGAAGTCTGCTCGAGGCACCTTTCCGGTGATCGCGGACCCTTCTGCTCGCGCCGATTTTTACTTGAAGTTTTGGGTGGATGATTTCGATGCGTCAACACCATCTTGGCAGCAGCCTTATGTCCGGGGACTTGGGCACCGGGTGTTTGCAGGGTTTGACGCCAAAAGTTCCGTGCTTGCCGATTTGCGTACCCGTCGCATGATTGGCCGTTTTTCTGCGGCAATGGCCGCCGATGCTGCGTACTGGAGAAGAGTAGTCTTCCCGGTGCTGACGTCTATCGTCGCCGGTTCGATCGGTATGGTTGAACTTCATGCGTCATGCGTTGCTAAAGACCGACTCGGGGTGATCTTGCTAGGCCCATCGCGATCCGGTAAGTCAACCCTGGCCATGGCCCTAACCAAGGCTGGATTTCAATTGCTTTCAGACGACCGAGTGTTCTGTTTTCTTCAAAGCGGAAAGGTCCTTGCATCTGGGCTGCCCCGCCCACTCAAACTGCGACGAGAAGCAGTCGATTGGTTTGAAGAATTACGCGATCAACCCCCGTCCGTGGCGCCGAATGGCGATCGGGTTTTTTACTGTGAAGCGAATCAACGCGGCGAAGCACCAGATGGGTTGACTTGCGAGCCGCAGGCATTGATCTTTCTTGAGCAGGAGCCCGATCCCGCATTTCGTATGAAACGAATGTGCCGCAGTGAAACTATCTCTCAGATCGACGGCGATTTAATTGCTGAAACTCCTGAGGCTGTCGCAACGCAAACGGAAGTCCTGGATCATCTGGCGTTGCTCCCCTGTTGGCGGTTGCAATACGGCGGGAATCCGCAGTCAGTCGCTGCGCGAATTGCGTCGCGCATCTTTGGTAATTCTCACCTTAACAACCACGAACACAGCGAACCGGGAGAATTCATATAGGAACAGTCGTCAAATGCCGCCCAAGCCCTCACCCGGATTCCAATGCTGGATCTGATGATAAGGTGTCGCCCAATATGCGCCCAGATCCCATGCGCCGTTTTACCGGGATACCCCATGCCGTAGATTTGCGGTTGATGGGACGAACGGTCCGCCTGGAGACGAACAACCACTCCCTGTTGGACCTCGCCTTGAAGTTCTTCCAGCGTCATCAGCATGGTGAAGCGGGAACTCCGGAATTCCTGTGGCGCATCGTATGTGATTCTGATCCAAAAGTGCCAAACACAGACGTTCTCCTTTCAGGTTTCTCCGATTTGGGCCTTCGCTACGTAAGCCTGGGCCAAAGAGGCTTTGTTGCCGTGGATCTCGAAAATCGCGAGGCTGTGGGTTTTATCTCCAATCGCTTTGTCGCAGATGAAGGGCAGTCCCGCAACAGTCGCCCGCTCGACATTCTGTTTTGCATGACGGCTCCGAGCCTAGGGCTCACCGCCATGTCAGGAGGTTGCGTCGGCGCAGAAGATCGTGGAGTCATGGTTTTTGGCCCGCCAAACTCCGGCAAGACGACCGCCTGCTATCTCGCGGCAAAGTCAGGATTCGAATTCCACGCGGATCAGGGCATTTTTCTGGATATGAGTGGTGGAAGCCTCCGCTGTTGGGGTGATCTTTTCCCCGCTGTCTTTCGTCCTCAGACTCTACAGCTTCTCCCTGAACTTCAGTTAACGACCCGGGCTTCTTCTCATGCCGATCTCGGATTTCATTACTTCGACAAGGCGCCGCTGCAAAATCGTCGGGCGCACGCAGTGTCTCCGATTTGTAGCCTCTTTCTGGATCGCACAGGAGAAAGGCCCCGGCTCGAGCAGATGACGCGCGAAGAAACGATTGTGAAGCTGCGGGACCAACTTCTTTTTTGCGAAGCCGGGATGTTTGACATGCAAATTTGTGAAGCGCTCGCGGCACTCGCCGACAAGCCAGCATATAGCCTTCAATACGGAAGCGATCCCAAGACTGCCTCGGTCTTCATCGCGAAAATGTTGCAATGAGTAATCGGGGTTGAACGGCGCCGCAAAATCTGTAATCCTCGACGCCGTTCCCACATATGAACCTCGCTTCCAAAACCCGGCTTACTCCCGTCGTGTTGTTGGGCAGCGGCGTGTTCCTGTACTTGCAACTGTTTATTCTTCCTGCAACGCCCCGTGCCGCGATTGGCGACCAATCACTTTACCTTCACAACGCAGCCCGCATGTATGCTGGAGAGCTGATCTACCGGGACTACGACTACTTCACGCTGCCAGGCACCGACGTGCTCTATTTGGCGCTGTTCAAGATCTTCGGGATGCGGGGCTGGATTCCCCAAGCCATGCTGCTCCTGGTCGGCATCATCACGATGTGGCTCAGCATCAAGATCTCTTCAAAAATAATGACTGGGCCAGGGATATATCTTCCAGGTTTTCTGTTCCTGACCCTGCCATATGCAAGCTATTTGGATGCGACCCATCATTTGTACAACGTCTTCGCAGCGACGGCTGCGCTTGCGGTCGTGATCGAAGAAAGAAGCACGGCCCGGACAGCGTGGGCCGGAGTGCTTTGGGGATTGGGAACTTGCTTTGCCCAGTCGTTGATCTTAGGCCCAATTGGTTTTGTAGTTTTTCTCGTATGGGAGCGCGTTCGAAAAGACGAACCCTGGGGCGTACTTATCAAAAAGGTGGCGTACCTGCTGACCAGCTACATTTGCACTCTTGTGATCTTCAATGGCTATTTTGTTTGGAAAGTCGGACTGAAGCAGTTCTTCTATTACACCGTTATTTTCGTTGCTCGCTACTATTCGGCAGACGAGACCAGCACCTGGAGAACCTACATGGTCGGACATCCATCGTTTCACGGGTGGGTGAATTGGCCAGAGGCGCTGACGTGGCCGTTCATTCATCTGGTCGTTCCCTTGGTGTATGTGCTGTTCCTCCTCCGTTACTGGCGAGAGCGGCGGCTACAGTTCCAATTGCCCTGGGAGCGGTTGATGCTCATCACCATAACGGGGCTGACTTTGTTTTTTGCGATCGCCTCTGCTCCGGCCTGGAACCGGCTGTACACCGTCTCTCTTTTTGCCTTGATCCTCCTCGTCTGGTTCGTGAGTTTCCCCTTTAAGTTAGAGCGAACCTTGCTTGGAATCCTATGGTTCACAGTTTCGATATTGGCGGTCGCATGGCCAACAATCACACAGACCCGCTGGAAAGCGCTTTTGAATCTCCCGACCGGCCGCACCGCGTTTTTCGATGCTGGGAGCTATCAGGAAACAAAATGGCTTCAGGATCGCACCCATCCCGGCGACTATTTCTTCGGGGATCACCTTATCGGTTTTGACCTGATGCTCAGAAACCCGGGGCGCGTAGCATTCATTCGACCCAACGATTTCACTCGGCCAGAAGAAGTGCAGAACCTAATCGAAGGACTAGAAAATCATCAAGTGCGGTTCGTGAGCTGGTATCAGGGACTGGACAATCCGTTGGCTGTGAAGGGAAATCACCTGGCGCCGTTGCGATCCTACCTGGAGCTGCATTACCACATCGCCGAACACTTTGCCAACGGCCACAAGGTTTGGGAGCGGAACACTCCTCAATCACCATGATTAACACACGAAAATAGTCGTTAGGATTTTCTGCGGAATGACTGCGGGCTGTATTGCAGAAGGAAGCGAAGGTGCCGCCAGCCATCACGCCAAGTGTGCACATTCGAACCGCGCTCCCGCCCGCTGATGAACTGGGTGGTAGGAATCTCTGCCATTCGTAAGCCGTTCAGCGTTGCCTTTACGATCATTTCACTGGCGAACTCCATTCCCGGCATCTGCAGATGAAGCTGTTCGATCTTGTCACGACGGAAGGCCCGCAGACCGCAGTGGAAATCATGGACTGGGCTTCTGTAAATAAATCTCCCGATGCCCGACAGAACCGGGTTTCCCAAGTATCGGTGTAGAAACGGCATCGCGCCCGGCTGAATGCCTCCGCGGAAGCGATTGCCGACTACGAGATCGTAACCTTCGCCTAGCTTCTTCAGAAACGCATTGAGCTGCGCGAAGTCATGACTATCGTCCGAGTCGCCCATCAGGATGATTTGGCCGCGCGCAGCGGCAATCCCACCCCGCAATGCCGCTCCATAACCGCGCGGCCGAATCGAGATCACCCGCGCGCCAAGTGCGCTCGCAATTTCTTGAGATCCATCCGTGCTCCCGTTGTCGCCAACGATTACTTCACCGGAGAGGTTTAGTTCCCGGATCGCCTGCACGGCCTTTGAAACGCAGCCGCCGATGGTTGCGCTCTCATCGAGGCAGGGCATGACAACGGACACATCTAGCGTGGTGGTCGCCCCATTTTGGCAGGCCGTTGTGGTTGCAATGGTAAGTGGGAGAGCGGCCATGTCAAATATCGTGTTTAGGTGCAGCTCGGAGCAGTTTCAGGCTGAAGCCTCTTCGCGTCAATGCTCGGTTTGGGTAGCTTGACTATGTTCTTCAGTTGCCGATTGATCCACAGCTCAATTGGAAAAGAGTAGAAGTCGTAATTCAGCCGAACGCGCGCCGGGTAGGCCGTGAGGTGCTGCACTGCCTTGGCAAACTTTCCCGTAGTATTTGCGATCGGGGACCGGTCGAAGGCGATCCGCAAATAGTCGCGCATCGTCTGGACTTTCTGATGATCGCTTCCCTTTAGCCACGGAAGAACGGTGTAACGAGGGAAGTAGTCCGCCCAGCCCTCCAGCGACTTCGGCACCTCGATCCCCAACTGCGCTGCCTGATTAAAAATAGGAGAGCCTGGATACGGAGTAAAAATATTGGTCCAGAATTCCGCGCCCGGAAACTTCTGGCAGATATCCATCATGAAGTTGACAGTTTCCCGCCGTTCTTTCGGCCCTTCGCCAGGAAATCCAAAAATGATGTTGAACGAGGGAATAACGCCCGCCTTGATGCAACGCTCGGTGGATTGATAAATGTCGCCGAGCACCTGAAAATCCTTATTCATGAGCCGCATGACTGTAGGGGACGCAGTCTCGATTCCCTGGCAAATCTGGTGCAAACCGGAGCGTCGAAGGAGGCTAAGTTCTTCAATCGAAAGCCGTGCCGTCAAATTCGTCGTTGCCTGCACACTCCACTTGAAGGTTGCGCCAGCGCGAACTAGTCCTTCCGCAATCTGAAGCGATCGATCCAGATCGACAAGGAAGTTATCGTCTGCCATCCAAAGCAGTTCAAGCCGGTACCGTCGCGTCAGCTCCATCGTTTCTTCAACCACTTGTTCGACGGGAAGGGCATTCCATTTCCGTCCGTAGACTCCTGCGTTCGTGCAATACGCGCAATTGAACGGACACGCCAGGCTGGAAACATACATGGCCCAACGGCGTCCGCATATTTTTTCGTAGGCGTCAAAGTCGGCAAGCTGGTAGGCCTTGGTGGGCATCTGCTCCAGCCGTTTCAGAGCACGCTCGGGCGTGAAGTGCAGCTTGCCATCGCGTTTGAACCCTATGCCGGCAACGTCATCCAGAGGAGCGTCGTCCCGCAGCCGCTCCGCGACTGCCAGCATGCTTTCTTCGCCTTGCGCTCGCACCACGATGTCCACATAGGGAGCTTCCAGCGTCTGCGTCGGCAAAAGCGAGGGATGCCAGCCTCCGAGAATAATTGGGAAGTCTGGATCCCATTTCTTGATTGATCGGGCCACATCGACGGTCTCGCGAATCATGGGGCCGGTCACCAGAGAAATGCCAAGGCAGAGCGCATCTTTTACTTCTTCCATGATCTGCTTCTTGTAATCCGGGGCGATCGATGCGTCGATGATGCGGATGTCATAGCCCGCTTCCAGCAGCGGGGTCGAGATAGCAAGAATGCCAAGCGGAGCGGTGGCCTCAATGCTGGAGAACGAGGCAACGAAGAAAACAATCTTTTTCGACGATCTCACAATGGATGCCTTTCGTTCTTACAAGAATCGGGACGAAGAATGCAGTTCCGAGTGTGCTCTCTGGATAGAGTCCCACCAATTTTGATTCACAAGTTACCAACCGTGCTCAGCGTGTTTGTCTCCAAATTGTTAAAACTCTGCAAAATACCGCTGTACATCGTCTTAGCTGAGATAAAACAGATCACGCGTCATTCCCCGTGTGAAGAACGTGACAATAATTCGAACATAGTATTTGTCTCGTCCAAAATAACGGGCGTCCATAGTCGGTTTCATCACGTCGACTTTATTCTCGGAGCGGCTCTGGCGCCCACGAGGCTGCGGACTGAACGCGCCGCACGGGATTGGATCGAGTTCAGCCATCGCCATCGCGGAACCTCCACGGCATACCGTATTCCGGAGAGTAGGTGAAATGTGCTCCTGCGGAACACTCGCTGGCGCCTCCACCACTTCCTCGACAATAGTAGGAATGGGTCTTTGGTCACTGCGTTTCTCATGCGGCCGATTCGTGTTGGTGCAATAAGTTGGTTTCGCACAAGGTGTTTCTCGGCGCACAGCTCCTCAAACTGCTGATGCAAGAACAGGATCAGCTTTGACCGCGGTAACAGATTAAAGCGGTGCACAGGAAGGTCCGAGAATGCGCAATATTGCGCGTAGTTATCGATCCAGACGCGAATCGGGGGCCGCACCTCTTTGCCCCACGCTCGAACCACGTCAGGAACGGCCGTCGCGAAAAGCTGGGCCACCATCTCGCTAACAACGACCGTGAGTTCCCGCAGCGCAAGGTTATCGCCAACGCGTTCTTGAACGCGATTCCACAGCGAAATGTCCGACGCGGTCCGCGTGAAGAAGTATCCAATCTCGTACAGGCAAGACATTCGTATCCAGTACGTGAAGAGATGCCGGCAGGTGTGCAGCACCTGGAGCAAAAACGCGTCTTCCTCATTTAGCGCCGGAAAGGAAAGTCCGTTGACCTGATGAATGGAAGCCCGTTCCACTGAGAACATTCGCTCCATCATCGGTAGCCGGTTCAAATCGCTGTCCCAAATATCGAGATGTAATTCGATCGCGTGAAACTGCGGCGCATATCCCTGTCCCCGTTTTGGCTCGCCCACATCGGGCAGGATATAGACAAATTCCTGATCAGAGATAGGAGGCTTTACCCTGTATCCAGTTTCTTCCAGAAGTCGTTGCGCCACGGGCAGCGATTGCTCATCCACCAGGTAGTCGAGGTCACCCTGATGTCGAAAAAACGCGTTGGAACAAAATTGCGGAACATGGGAAAATCCCTTCAACACCACGTATCCGACGCCAGCATCCTGAAAGGCACGATTCAGGAATGAAAAACGGTGCCACAAATAATCGGATCGTTGCTGGTTCGCAGCGAAATCCTGCTGGAAACGCGAGAGCGCGTTCGGCTGGACCGATCCGGCAGAATTTGTGCTCTTGAGTTTTTGTAGGAAGTAAAACGTCAGACCCGTATCGTCCAGCCAAAGAAATAGCTTTTCCCAATCCTGTTGACGCGTATTACGAAGTCTCTCGCAATCGATCGCTGATTCCGAAAAATTTAGAAATGCAACGATATCTTCTGGCCGGATTCGTTTCACGAAATGCCTCTTCAGGAAAAACTGCGGTTGAAAGAAGAGCCGGTTCGTCTGAAATGAAAGACGATTACAGCGGGAATTTCGCACGCTTCCCTGAAATAGCTGGATTTCCCGGATCGCTCAAAGATCGTTTTTTCCGGTTCACCCAGCCAGAGCGGCTCCTCCGTTACGCATGAGAAGCCCTCGTGGCGAAACGATTGGATAACATTGTCAGCGGCATGTACTGAAGCGTCAATTTCCAGTAACGCGCTCCCGTCCCGAAATCCGACCCGCCATCCATGGGCAATGGCTTCCGGATGAAGATCGCTGACGAAGAGATTGGATCCAGGCTGTAGTACGCGTGCCAGTTCCTCAGCGGTAGACTTCAAGTCAGAAAGATGTGCCAGCGCGAACGAGCAAACGGCGAGATCGAATGCCCTATCACGAAACGGCAATTGCTCGCAGTTTCCCCGGGCAAGCCGATTCGGCCAAGCAGACTTGTCGCGCGCGATTTGCAGCATTGCGCTTGAGCTGTCAAGTCCAAACGAGCCACCGCGTTCGCTCAGGCGCTTGAGCCATCGCCCCGTTCCGCAAGCTATGTCGAGAACCTGTTTGCCCGGAGAGCCGGCAATCAGCGGGAGCAAATGACGTTCTTCGCGTGCAAGCAGAGGATTTGGATCCTGGTCATAGGTTGCAGCCCACCGCCCGTAGCCCTCCTCCACCGAAACTGGGCTCGCAATCCTGCTCACAAGCTCTCAGCCTTGGGCTTTCGCAATTCAATGACTTGCTGCATCCACTTGAGTTCCCATGGCGCGCCGTAAACTCCGAGGCGATATCGCCAGCTGCTCATTGCTTTCAGAGCCAGCCGGCCCCAATCCGGCAAACGAATGTCTTGGATCGTCGGCCAGCGAGACGATACGACCAGCTCAAAGTTATCGATAAGTTGCTTGGTTCTTGGTCGCAGCCATGGTGTTTGAGGATCCTTCTGCGTTGCAAATCGCTGCCAGTGATCTGTAGTCCACTCGTCCGGCGTGGCAGGAAATTGGACCTTATCTTCGACATCGCCGTACATCTTTGAACGCTGGGGTACCGGGGTGTAGTGCTCGACGATGATCTCCGAGTCTGGATTCAGCCGCTTCAACTGTCGAATGAATCCAATGCAGTGCTCAGTGTCGCCTTCCGGATCTTTGGGATTGCCGAAAATAATCGAAAACTCAGGAACAATCCCGAATCGCCGGATGCGCGAAGCGAGTGCCAGCGTGTCCTCGGCGCGCAAATCCTTATTCATTTCTTTCAGAACTTCGTTCGATCCGGATTCGGCGCCGAAGAAAATCATTGTGCAGCCGGCCTTCCTCAGTGCCTCTAAGGTCGCATCCGAATATTTCATCATGATGTCGGCCCGGCCTTCACACCACCAGCGCAAATTCAATGGAGCAAGGCGGTCGGCCAGTTCGCGAGTGTGGTCTTCACGCAGAAAGAAATTGTTATCGTAAAACTGAACTGCATCGACTCCGTAGTTCTGCACCAGATGCCGCAGCATTCCTTCAGTCCGCGAGGGGGATTCCATCTTCTGACGGCTACCGGAAAAGGTGACAACGCCGCAGAAGTTGCAGCGATAAGGGCACCCGAGGCTCGACTGATGGACCGCGGTGCGCTTGCCCAGAAACGTTGGCAAAAGATAGCGCTCAGCCGGAAGCCGATGATACGGATACCAGGGGAAATCGTCTAGGCCGCGCATCGGCCGTTCGGGATTGTGCAGGACCGCGCCGTCTGCGGTCTTGTAGGAAAGTCCCGGAATGTCTTTGAAGTCGCGATGTCCGCGAATTGCTTCGATCAGATCGAGAAAGGTCTGCTCACCCTGCCCGCGAACGGCATAATCCACGTAGTTTGCATTGAGCGCGGCAGGCGTATAGTTCGACGCAAAATATCCTCCCCAAACAATCGGCAGATTGGGAAATCGTGCGCGAATTTCTTTGCAGCTCTTCACCGCCCCAACGGTCTGCGGCCCCGGCATGACGGTAACCGCCAAAAGCTCGACGGGATTCTGCTTGATGATCGCGATCAGGCTTTCGGTCGGATCGGGGTCAAGGTTCCCATCGACGATCGCGTATTCTTCCTTGCCCTCGATGACAGCGGCGATTGCAAGAATCGATAGCGGGAAGCGGCGGTTGCGCGGCCTTGTCGCTTTCGGATTGTAGAAAAGGATCATTACCTAACGCACTCTGTGCGCATCTCAGACCGTAGTGACGTGCTGTGAGCACAAGTAGCGGCTACGGCAAGTAAAGTACCAATCACCACTTGTTGATTTGTCTCCAGTTTGTCAAAATTCTGCAAATTCCAATCTGTTGCGATCTGCGCGCTGCTGGCGCTGTGTTGTTTCCATGAATCGCCAACAAGTGACGAGAATTTAACAATCTACTGACAAATGAAATAGCACCCCAACCTTAGAGTTCATTAGCCAAATACTCTTGCGCGGAAGCGATTTGCCCCGACCGAACAAAGTCGTATTGTTCTATCCGCCGTATGACGGGCCACCATTGGGTGCGCCTCTTTCACTGCTGTGTCTCGCGTCTCCCCTAATTGAGGCAGGATTTGATGTCAGGCTCGTTGACAACCTGATTTGCCCAGACTACGAAAAAACGATCCTTCGCGAAATCATGGGCGAGGATGCTCTCTGTCTGGGAATCTCAATCTTGACGGGACCGCATATTGGCGCCGCCGTCCGCGTCTCGCGAGCGGTGAAGAAGCTGCGGCCGAACCTTCCCATCATCTTTGGCGGATGGCACGCGAGCCTCGCGACCCAACAGACCTTGACCGAGCCCTTTGTCGACGCGGTTGTGAGAGGTCAGGGCGAGCTGACCTTGCTGGAGTTGGTACAACGTATCGCCGATGGAAAAGGCTGGCACGGCGTGCGCGGGCTTTCATTCAAAGACGCCGGAAAGATAGTTCACGAACCGGAGAGGCCAGTTGCCGACATCAACACTCTTCCACTTCCGGCCTATCATCTCGCTGATCCAGGTATCTATGCAGCCGTATCGGGAGTGCGGCAGTTGGCCTACACCAGCAGCGTTGGCTGCCCATACCAATGCAACTACTGCACCGATATGGTCTTCTACAAACGACGCTTCAATGCATATCAGGTAACTCGCGTCGTCAACGAGCTGGCCGAACTGGTTCCCCGATACCACATTCAGCACGTGCCACTCTTCGACTCTAATTTCCTCGTCGATCGAAAGCGGGCGGTTGAGATCGCAAAAGGCATCATCGCAAGCGGCATAAAGTTTAAGTGGGATTTCCAGACCTCAACCGACTTTCTTTCGCTGATGAGCGAGGAGGACGTCCGCGCTCTGGCTGAAAGTGGCGTGTGTCACATTGGTTTCGGTACTGAATCCGCCTCTCAGGAAGTGCTCCACATGATGAACAAGCGCTTCCAGCACGTCGATCAAATGGTCGAGACAGCGCGCAAGACGTTTGTGGCGGGCATTACCGTCGTCTTCAACATCATTCTCGGCTACCCCGGCGAAACCGATACCCATCGTCAGAAGACGTTCCGCATCATGAGCGACATTGCGCGGGAATATCCGAACGTCAGTTTTTCTCCTAATATCTTCACGCCGTATCCCGGCATTCCGATCTGGCCGCAACTCAAAGAGATGGGAGTCCGTGAGCCGCAATCACTGGAAGAATGGGAGACGTTGGCGCTCGGCACAAACGTGCTCCCCTGGCTGCGCGGGGAAGAATTGCGCCGGCTTCAGCGCAGTCTCGACTACTTCCTGTTGAATAACCAGATTCGAAAAGTTACTAACAAGATCCCATGGGCGAGACGGGGCGTGCGTCGACTGCTCGGCGCGCCAGTGAGGTGGCGTATCGGCAAGAGCCGCTATTCGTTTCCATGGGAACTCTGGGTCTCGCGCACAGTGGAGAAAGTCGTGACCAAACGATCTCTTTTGACTGGCCAGGCTCTGGCTGAGCGTACGCAGCAGGTGTGCTGATTCGTCGAATCGAATTTCTGAGAGGCGACCCTCGTGGCTGATGTCTTGCTGACCCATTCGTATCACCTTTATTACGACCGCAAGCAAACGCGGAAAATGCAACCCTATCCGCCGCTCGGCACGCTTTACGCAGCCGGGTTGCTCCGCAACGCTGGATTATCCGTCGCCATCTTCGACACTATGCTCAATGATCCGGAGGATGGTTTTGAGGCTGCCCTAAGACAACATGAGCCGCGAATCGTCGTCGTATACGAAGACAATTTCAATTTTCTTTCGAAGATGTGCCTGACACGAATGCGTGAAGTCGCATATCACATTCTGGAGGCGTCCCAACGTGCTGGCGCCCAGGTATTGGTGAATGGGTCCGACGCTTCCGATCATGCAGTGGAGTATTTGCGGCGGGGTTTTCAGTGTGTGCTGCTCGGTGAAGCGGAGTGGACGCTGCTGGAAACTGCATCGTGCCTTCTAAGAGAGGATGAAGGCGCGTTGGAACACATTCCGGGACTAGCTTATCTTCACAAGACAAGCGGACAACTCGTAAAGACCGGCCCGCGCCCACTCATGCGTGATCTGGATCAGCTTTCATTTCCGGCACGCGATCTGATTGACACGGACCAATACCGTCAGGCGTGGAAGTCCGCGCATGGCTATTTTTCGTTGAACATCGTCGGAAGCCGTGGATGTCCTTATCGGTGCAACTGGTGCGCAAAGCCCATCTATGGTGATTCATTCTCCATGCGCTCGCCCGGGATGGTCGCTGAAGAGATGCGGCAGCTGAAATTCGAGTTTGGGGCAGAACACCTCTGGTTTGCCGATGACATTTTTGGTCTTCGCCCGAAGTGGGTGCGTGAGTTTGCCACAGAAGTGGAGAGGCTGGATGCCGCGATTCCATTCAAAATGCAGACTCGAGTTGACCTGATGACTCCCGATACTGTATCTGCGCTGCGCCGCGCTGGCTGCGCCGAAGTCTGGATGGGCGCGGAATCGGGCTCGCAGAAGATTTTGGATGCTATGGACAAAGGCACTCGCGTGGACCAAATCACCAAGGCCCGTGAGAATCTTCGCAACGAGGGGATTCGCGCCTGTTATTTCCTTCAATTCGGATATCCCGGCGAAACCTGGCACGACATTCAGAACACGATCAAGTTGGTCCGAGACACGCGCCCCGACGATATAGGCGTTTCCGTTTCGTATCCCTTGCCAGGGACGAAATTCTATGACCACGTACATGCTCAACTCGGCGACAAGACAAACTGGTCCGACAGCGAAGACATGGCCATGATGTTTCAGGGGACATATACGAATGATTTTTACCGCTCTCTGCATGATGCTTTGCACGCGCAGGTTGATTGTTGGAACTCCGCCAAGCACCCAGGGCGAAAGCAACCGGACTCGCACGATGGACCTGATGAACTCTGGCGTCGGGTCATGAAATTGGAGCGTACCTGCCGCAATCCACGGCCGACGGTGTTGCATAGTTTCCCGGGAGAAAATCTCGTCCAGTTGCAAGCCCCTGCGTACGCCACGAATTTCGATGAATTGCTGGAGGTTCTGGCCAGCTAGCCTGCCCGATGGATATTCTGCTTACTCACGGCTATTTCCTGTACGAAGATCCCAAGGAGCTTCAGATCATGAAGCCCTATCCTCCTTTGGGAATTCTGTACATCTGCTCTCATTTGAGGAACAAGGGACTGAAAGCAGAGGTATTCGATTCGACCTTTTCATCGCGTCAAAAACTATTCGATTTGCTGCTGCAGGGACCGCCGTCCATTCTTGGAGTCTATGCGAACCTGATGACGCGCTCGAATGTCGTTGAGATTCTCCGCGTCGCAAAGGAAGCGGGCTGGCAAACTGTTGTAGGAGGCCCGGAGCCGAGCGCTTATGTGAATGAATACCTGGCTGCGGGCGCAGATGTGGTTGTGATTGGTGAAGGCGAACTCACTCTGCAGGAACTCGTGCCAGTGCTGCAATCGAAAGAGTTTGACAAATTGCATCATGTTGCCGGAATTGCATTTCGCGGTGGCGACGGTCCCGTGGTGCGAACCAAGCCTCGCGAACAGATCAGAGACATTGACGTTCAGCCGTGGCCCGCCCGCGAATCCATCGACACTGCGAGATATGTCGAGGTATGGCGAAAGCATCACGGCATGGGGTCGGTTTCGTTGATCACGGCGCGCGGCTGTCCGTATCACTGTCGTTGGTGCAGTCACGAAGTATTCGGTAAAACGCATCGGCGCCGAAAGCCGGCATCGGTGGCCGACGAGCTTGAGTGGCTGATCAACCGCTACCAGCCGCAAATGGCATGGATGGCCGACGACGTTTTCACGATCCATCACGGTTGGCTCTCTCAATACGCTGCAGAGCTGAAGAAGAGAGGGGTGAAACTCCCGTTCGAGTGCATCTCGCGTGCGGACCGTCTCAATCCAGAAGTCGTCGGAACGTTGGCGGAAATGGGCTGCTTCCGCGTTTGGATCGGCTCCGAGAGTGGCTCGCAGCGAATTCTCGATGCAATGGAGCGCGGCGTCACTGTCGAGCAGGTTCAATCTGCGGTCGCGCTGTGCCGCTCGGCCGGAATTCAGACGGGCATGTTCCTGATGTGGGGCTATGAAGGCGAGGAGTTGTCTGACATCGAGGCGACCGTCGAGCATGTCAAGAAAACGAATCCAGACATTTTCTTCACAACGGTCTCTTATCCCATCAAGGGCACCCCCTATTTCTCCGAGGTGGCTGACCGCGTCGAGAGCGCGAAGCCATGGCGTGAAAGCACCGATCGCGAATTCCGAATTCGCAACCGCCATTCGCGCGAGTTTTACCGCTTTGCGGACAAACTGCTGCGCACTGAAGTGGACCTTCACCGCGCACGACGCAATCCCGATGCAGACAACGCGGCAATCGCCGCATTGCGCACGGGAATCGCCGAGGCACGCGCGGGACTCCAGGCAAAGTTTTGTGAAGTTGAGGCTTGAGCCATGTCCGCGACGCAAACGCCGATCTATGCCGCGCCGTTCGATGCGGTTGCTCAGCTATACGACGATAGTTTTACTTTGTCGCAGGTCGGTCGCGCACAGCGTGCCGCCGTATGGCGTGTGCTCGAGAAGACCTTTCAATCGGGCAATGGCATCCTTGAAATCGGATGCGGCACTGGTGTAGACGCATGTTTTCTGGCGGAGCGTGGTGTTCGAGTACTCGCCTGCGACAGCTCTTCGCAGATGATTGAGATCGCCGCCCGGCGAGTTTTGGAAAAGAAGCTGCAGCGTCTTGTACAACCGCTCGCACTTGCTGCTGAGGAACTCTCAAGTTTGCCGGGAGAAGCCACGTTCGATGGGGCCTTCTCCAATTTTGGCCCCTTGAATTGCATTAACAATATCCAACGGTTCGCACGCGATCTAGGCGTGCGTGTTAAACCTGGTGGGATAGCCTTGCTCTGTTGGATCGGCCCGTTCTGCTTGTGGGAAACGGTGTGGTACTTGGCTCTTGGAAATCGCAGAAAGGCTTTCCGGCGTCTGAATCGTGATGGAGTATCGGCCAGGATCGGCGATGGAGCGTTCGTCCAAGTCCATTACCCAACCGTGAGACAGATCGCCACCATCTTCGCTCCTGAATTTCGACTTAAGTCAATTCGAGGCATCGGCGTGGCCATCCCCCCTAGCTATGTCGAGAAGTGGGTCGAACGTCATCCTCGTACGTTCCACCTCTTCCAAAAAGCCGACACGCTCTTGGGACGTTGCCCCGGATTGCGCCTTCTCGCGGACCACGTGCTGGTTAGCTTGCAGCGTGAGGACTTGAACGCGGGTATAAAACCCGGAGCAGGAAAGCCGTGAGTACGCTCGTTCCCATCACAGTTACTTCCGATGAAGAAACGCTGGTAACGCACAGAATTCATCAATTGCCAGTCCTTGTCATTTTTCCTCACAACCAGTGCAACTGCCGCTGCGTGATGTGCGACATCTGGCGTATTCGCGAAGCACAGCAGATCAAACCGGCAGATCTTGGATCGCATCTCGGCTCATTTCGTGAACTTGGCGTGCAATGGGTGGTGTTTTCCGGTGGCGAGCCACAGCTCAATGAAAAGTGGAGCGGCCTGGCGCAGATTCTTCGTTCGGCCGACATTCGCGTGACCATGCTCACCGCCGGACTTCTTCTGAAAGCTCAGGCAAAGACCGTTGCTGAATGCATCGACGATGTAATCGTCTCACTCGACGGCCCGCCTGCCATCCACAACAGCATTCGGCGGGTCGCCGGCGCATTCGAGAAAATGGCCGAAGGGGTCCAATCGATTCACGAATTTCGCCCGGGCATGGCTGTGCGCGCCCGCTGTACCGTGCAGAAAGCAAATCGCAATTCTCTTCGGGAAGTTGTTGCAACTGCGAAGCAGATTGGCCTAACTTCAGTTTCCTTCCTCGCGGCTGACTTGACTTCAAGTGCTTTTAATCGTCCCGACGGTTGGGGTCCTGATCACTCAGGGCGAGTGAGCCTGACGTCTCAAGAGGCAAACGAACTGGAAACCGAGATCGAACGCCTTATTGTTGAAGAACGGGAGCATCCCGGGTTTGTCGTCGAAACCCCCGCCAAACTACGGAGAATCGTCCAGCATTTCCGCGCTCATCTGGGTGAGGCGACCGAGACAGCCCCGCGATGCAACGCACCTTGGGTTTCGGCGGTGGTTGAAGCATCAGGCGACTTGCGGCCTTGCTTCTTTCATCCGGTTCTGGGAAATATTCATAGCCAATCGCTGACAGCGATCCTAAATGGTCCAGAAGCATTGCACTTTCGCGCGAATCTAGACGTGGCTACCAATCCAACCTGCCGTCGATGCGTATGCTCGCTGCATATCCCGAAATAGAAAGGCCCGCGATACCTTCGCGGGCCGTGGCCGCTGGCAAACCCGATTCTTTTTCGACGACTACTGTTTGAAGGTGAAGTCAATCGTCTTCGATTCGCCCCCGCCAATCGTCACCTTCTGAGTTTGCGTTCCCATCTTTTCCTGCCAGGCCGTAATCGTATAAGTACCAGGCGGCAAGTTCTTCAATTCAAAGCCACCATTTTTGTCGGTCACAGCGAAATAAGGATGCTTGAGGACCGCAATATATCCCTTCATCCACGGGTGCACGTTGCACTTTACGGGGATCGCGACGTCCTCACGAGCGAACGTATGGTCGAGAGCCATGCCATGCGGTTGCGTCATGTTAAATTCCCGATTGTTGTTCGGAGTTGGATGGATATTGTGCGTGGTCTCATCGGCATTGACAATATTCAGTTTCTGATTCGCCTGCATGGCCACCACGTGCGGTTGATACTGGCATCCCTTCTGCTCGAGAGTAACGGCATCTTGTGGTGGCTGAAAATCATGCGAAGTGAGCCCGTCGGAAACGTATACGACGACATTTTCCAATCCCCCGCCAGGTCCCACGACAACATCTTCCGTGGTAAGCGGCGTCGGGTGTGCTTTCGCGCACAACGGATCGGCTGACATATCGATGCGCGTCGATTTGGGTGGCGTGCCTTCGAACTTCACCTGGCCTTTCAACGACGGAGGGGAATCGGCCGGTTTTCCAAAACCAACCGTAGTGAAAACACAAACAGAAGTTCCTATGACGAAAAACATCGCCGTAAACAAGTAATAATTCTTCTTCACAAAGACACCAACTTTCTGCTCTCAGATCGGAGAGCTGTTAAGAGTCTGCGATTCGAATCTTGCGGCAGCAAAAGAAACCTACTCTCGAGCGGAGCTCTCAGGACTCACTGTCCATTCGCGTTCGCCTTGATCTCAGCGTGCGCCTTAGGATCGCTGAACGTTCGAATGTAATGAACGACATCCCATCGCTGATCCGGGGTCATGGCGCTCACGAAAGATGGCATAGGGGTTCCGTCGAGCCCGGTGACCAAATCCCGGAACATGTCCTGATCGGTTTCACCACACTTGAAGCTCTTTCCGCTTGTGAAATCAAATGGAGCAATCGGATTGCCCTTGTTGTCCGTAAGTGACGCCGCCGACGGGCCATTTCCACGCCCATCTTTGCCGTGACATTGCCAGCAGTTCATAGTTTGAAAAAGTTCTGCTCCACGCTTGATGCTTTCCGGAGAATTTACCGGCTCCGGAGGTATCTGAACCGCTTCACCCGGCTTCTCTTCCTGGAACGAAGAAGAGAATGTTTTGATATACGCAACCAAATCAGCTCGTTCTCTTCGGAGTAGCGGCTTCCACGACGGCATTCCGCTGGCGTGGATCCCACGGCTGATGGTGTCGTAGAGATCGCTGTCCAAAGGCAGGCTGCCGCTCGGCGTAGAACGGCATTTGAATACAGCTTTGGTAAAATCGCGTGGCTTCGGATTGATATAGGGCGCGCTTTCTCCCTGCCCGTCGCCGTTTGGTCCATGACAGAAGACGCAATAGCGCACGTAGAGAGCTTTGCCACGCTTGGCGCTTCCGGTCAGATTGCCAATGTGGGCTTCCTGCGCGGCGCCGAAAGTACTCAATGAGATCCAGGCGAGGATCACAGCGGCAGCCGTAGTGTTGATCTTCAAGTGCATTGCTGTGTTCTCCTAGAAGTCGAAATCGAAGCCCATCAGGTAGCTGTCGTGAGCCGCATCCACTCCTGAAAGCGGCGCCGCTCCCAGGTTTGTGACCCTTGAGTACTCCTGGGTCCATGCCAGACCAGCTCGCGGACTCATGATCGGATACCAGCGATATCCAACGGTCCACGCATCCAGATCAGCTGAGTCGCTGCGAATCCCTGGATTTGCCTGCCGCGACATGCGATTCAGTTCGTATTTGCCGAGGATCATCCATCGCGGCGTCGGATTAAAGTGTGCTTCGACAAACCCACTGTTCCACGTTGGCCCGACCGCACCCAACGGCAGATTTGCCGGCTGGTTCGCGGCAACGGAATTTCCAAGGAACACGTTGTCGTAGCCGTGCATGTAGAGCGTATAGAAATCGAACTTATTCACGTACCAATGTCCGTAGGCGCCCGCACGATAGAAACTGCGATTTCCCTGTCCCGTGCCTGGAATCGGGTTCCCTCCGCTGGTCTGGAAATACGTCGGCGATTCTCCGAAGTACCCATAGACGCCGATCTGCTGACTGCCCAACTTCGGCACTTCGAATGACTGGTTGAAGTTGGCATAGATGTCATATGCTTGACTACCCGGCAATCCGGTCTCGCCATTGCTGTTGCTTACGACTGCTACCGAATAGCGCGTGTAGTCGTTCGCCGAGTGTCCCGATAACTCCACGCCCAGTTGCGGGAATCCAATTCCCCCGAAGAGGTTACTGTCGCCGGGCGGCGTGAAAAAATAGTTGTAGTAGAGCCCGCCAGTATTATTGAGAACGAGCGTGCGCTCCACTGAGATGGGCTCATCCAGTTCGAACTTGCCCAGTTTCACGTTGAGCCAGCGCGAGCCTCCTAGATTGTCGAGACGGGCCCATGCCTGTGCCAAAGAGATACTGCTGTTCCCGATAAATGGCTGAATAAAAAATGAAATGTTTTTGTAGAGCGTGCCCGCTGTGATTACATCGATCCCGGCGAGATCAAAGCCCGAAGATGTTACCGACGACTCAATCTGGCCTGCGCCGGGGTTTCCGGCGACCAGATCCACGACCTGCCGGTTGTTATTCTCGCGGTGCCAGAATGCCTGCGTACGAAACATAATCGGCCAATACGAAGGCTCCTGGTAGATCGGGGAGTCGCGACCGTTGCCCAATTGATATCCGTTGTCTTTAAAAGTTTGCCCGAAGTTGTTGAGCATGGGCCACGCTTCGTGGCAGGCAGAGCAGGGGAGCCCGTACTTACGCGCAAATGCAGGAATAGCGTGGGCAGGAAGCGCAAGCAAAACAAATATTCCCAGCGCCCACAAGCTCGATCCGATTGTTTTCAGTCCGTTCATTCGCATGTTCACTCCGAAAGCCTGTTGCTCAGGAGATTTTGCCCGTGCAGGGTTGCGGCTTCCTGAGGCACAAATTTGTATCCAACCCCGTGGACCGTGCGGATAAACACCGGACAATCGGGATTGCTCTCGATTTTTTGCCGCAGCTTCGCGATGCAGTTGTCGACAGTGCGATTGCTGGAGCGCTTCCGTTTTGGCCAGGCGGAGATGATTAGTCGTTGGCGTGAAACGACAACTTTCGGCCGGGACACAAGGAATTTAAGCACCTTGAACTCTCGAAGAGTCAGTTCAATCGCTTGATCTGCGCGGCAAAGTTCCATTCTCCGGAAGTCAAGCGAGAACTCGCCAAACTGGGCCACCTGACTTGCCCGTGGAGTCTGAAAGTCGTCCATACTTAGGACCTGCTGGCCCGTGCAACTACTTTGCACAAGGTATCGTCGGCGCTGCATGGGGCTTGTCATGGAACGGTCACATTCTTGTTAAATCCCTGTATTGAAATAATGCAGCCGTCTGAATGGAACGCAGCCACCTGTCGAATAACGTGGGAAGCAAGGCCTAGAAGGAATGATGCTATGTTTGAAAACGTTGTCTGTGGAAGGGAAGAGGGCGGCCGGTCGGAAACCAACGGAGCGTCGCGCGCGCGACTCCTGAACTTGGCGATGCTCCTCAGCTTATGCGGGAGCACATCTCCTAATCTCGGTGGCGCTATTCCGTCGTGTAATTAATTTCCATCCGCCGAACTTGCAGGCTCGATCCATAAAGCGCGATAGCGGCGACAATCAGAAGCCCGGCAATCGCAAGGAAAGGTGAGATCGGGTTCGGATCGGAAATCAATAATCCCATCACCGGGGACATATCAGGCGGGGCGGGAATATTTACGGGGCACAATGCCTTCAGATAGTAAATGACACTGAATTGCTTGAGCAGCGCGGGTAGAAAAGGATTGATCCCCTCCCAAATTAAAATCGCGGCAGTGGGCAGTATCGGGTTCTTGAACAGCATCCCCGCGACAATAAAGAATGCCCCATATCCCACGCAGGCAAGCATCGTTACTCCAAGATAAACCAGCGCATGCTCCAATCCATGATTCTGATAGAGGTACAGGTCTCGAACTGCAGGGGAGAGATGCCAGAGAAATGCTACGTTTTGCAGTAGCTCGCTGGTTACAAAAATGACGGATGTGGCAATCAGTCCCGCCAGAAACTTTCCGACCATCAGCACTTCGCGTCGGACCGGCGCCAGAAAATAAAAATGCAGGCTACGATCGAGAATCTCGCCGCGGAACAGATTCATGAAAATTCCAAGACAGCCAAAGAAGACGGCCAGCCGCAAAAAGAAGAACTGAAAGACCCCGGCGAACATGATCGAATCGCGGCCCAGGTTATATCCCTCCTGGAGATGGATGCTTTCGACCTTGCCATCCGCCAGGCTGAGATACAGATCGTTTACGCCATCGGAATAGCGGTACTCCTCGTGCGGAGTAACGGAAGGCTTACTCGATTCGTCATCCTTGCGGTCTTCCCAGTGAAAAACGACAGGCGGCTTGCCCAGCGCTGCAATCACTTCCTCTTTCGTCATGTCAGAGTGAATCGCCAGCAGATCCTGGTACGTAAGCTTTTTCTCGCCGTGCCGGGCAACACTGGAACTTTGCTTCAACTGATAGGAATTGGCGATGGAATATCCAACGAAAAGCAGCACAGGCAGCAGAGCGAGAAAGTAGATCCAGAGTCCGCGCCGGGCGAAGAACGTCTTTCGCAATTCCAGTCGGATCACTGCCTCGATCTGTGCCCACCAGACTCGCTTCATCGCACGGCCTCTTCGTTGCCAATCAGATATTCGTAGACCGAAAGCACGTCGTCATCCGCCGGAGCCACCGATTCAATCTCAATCCCATTCAGCGCAATCTTGTTGAGCGCGAGGTAAAAGTCGTCGGCGTTTCGTGTCTTCAGCAACAGCCCATGTTCATCTTTGTGAATGGAAATCTCCATCGTGTCGATTGATCCCATGACTTTTGCTGCAAGTTCGCGCGGCCGATTGCAGCGAATGAGAATCTGCGTCGGGTGTTCTCGAATCTCGCTGCGCACCGCCTGAATGGCGCCTTCGGCGACGACGTATCCGTTGCTCATCAGCACGACTTGGTCCGAAATCACGTCGACTTCATGAAGAATATGACTCGAAATCAGAACATAAGATCCCTGCGAAGCCGCCCAGCGAAACAACGCAATCATCTCCGAGCGCGCCAGCGGATCAAGCCCATTCAAAGGCTCATCCAAAACCAGCACCTTTGGGTTATGCGCAAGCGCCTGAGCCAGTCGAATACGTTGCCGCATTCCTTTGCTGTACCCGGCAATATTCCGCAAAGCTGAATCAGTCAGGCCAACGCGTTCGATCGCCTGCATTGCCATCTGTTCGGCCTGTCGCGGATCGATTCCCGTGAGCCTTAGATACGAATTTACGAACTGAAATCCCGATAGTCCCTTCGGCAGAGCATCAAACTGTGTGCTGTAGCCAACAAGCTTGAACAGATTCTCCGGATCATTTGTATTGCACCCGAGCACTTCAATATGTCCCTGAGTTGGCCGGATCAGCCCCGTCATCAGGTTCATCAGCGTGGTCTTGCC
>DATAUY010000124.1:0-7305 GCA_036268025.1 Candidatus Sulfotelmatobacter sp.
CCCGGACGTCTCGGCGATCTGCTCGACCACTGGTCCGCAAAGCGCCTGAAAGAAGCCGGCGCGGACTGCGTGAAGATTCTTCTCTACTACACGCCCGACGATCCGAAGGACGTCAACGACAAGAAGCACGCGTGGGTCGAGCGCATCGGCGACGAATGCCGCGCCAACGATATCCCTTACTTTCTGGAATTCGTAGCCTACGAGGAAGGTGCTGACGAAAAGGGCCTCGAATTTGCCAAGAAGAAGCCGCGCCTCGTCACTGAGAGCATGCGCGAGTTCACCAAAGACCGCTACGGTGTAGACGTGCTAAAGGTCGAAGTTCCGGTGAACATGAAATTCGTCGAAGGCTGCAAGTCATTCGGCGGACAAAAAGCTTACTCCAAGCAGGAGGCGATCGACCTCTTCCACAAAGCTGCGAACGTTGCCACCAAGCCGTTCATTTATCTCTCAGCCGGTGTCAGCAATGCTGAGTTCAGCGAGACGCTCGAACTCGCTGGAGAATCCGGCGTGAAGTTCAACGGCGTCCTCTGCGGCCGCGCCACCTGGAAAGAAGGCATTCCGATTTATGCCAAGCAGGGCCCAGCCGCCTTCCGCCAGTGGCTCGAAACTGAAGGCGTGAAGAACATCAACAACGTCAACGACAAGCTGAAAGCAGCTACAAGCTGGCACGGCATCTACGCCACCGAACCAGCCCTGGTCGGAGCGTAAAATCCTGAATCGACACAAAAAAGCGCCCCATGCTTCCCTGCCGCTTTTCAGCAGAGTAAGCCTGGGGCGCTGGTTTCTTTACGCTGCTTCTTCGAAACGAATCAGCACCTTCGTATAGCCTTCGATCCGTTTATCGAACTTCTCGTAGGCCTCGGGAGCTTCATCGATATCAATGTGGTGACTCACGATCCTTCCGGGATGTGCCTTCCCATTCACGATCAGGTCCCTTAGATATTCGTTGTACTTTTTCACCGGGGCTTGCCCGCTGCCCATGGTCAAGCCTTTATCGAAGAAATCCGCGATCGGAAAAGGATAAATTCCCTTCTTCGCGTCGCCTTTTGCGCCCGGATCGGGCGCAATATAAACGCCTATGATCCCCACGTTTCCTGTCGCATTCACGACTTTGATCGCGTTCTCCAACACCTGCGTTGCTTTCTCGGACTCTGGATCTTCATCGTCGCGCGCCTGGTATCCGACTGCGTCAATCACGCAATCGACGCCGGGCATCTTCTCTTCTTCTCCCGGACGCCGTGATTCCTGGATTCCCTGCAACTTTTTTCGCAATTCAAAGATCTGCTCCACCGGATCGCCTTCGCTGAAGTCCACAGGAGTCGCGCCCAGCTCTTCCACTTTCGCGAGACGTTCCGGAATACTGTCAACGACGTAGACTTCCGACGCTCCCTTGATAAGCGAACTGTGCGCCGCCAGAAGACCGACGGGTCCGGCGCCGAAGATCGCCACCGTCTTGCCCGGTTGCACGCACGCCAGTTCAGTGGCGTGATATCCGGTGGGAAATACGTCGGACAAAAGCAGGAAATCATCTTCCCACTCGTCGCCCGGCGTTCCGGGCAATTTCAGGCAATTGAAATCGGCAAACGGAACCAGTACATATTCCGCCTGACCGCCTTTGTACGGCCCCATGCCGGCGTATCCGTAAGCCGCGTGAGGCGCCTCCGGATTCGCGGTCAAGCACGCCTCGGTATGTCCGCGATGGCAATTCGCGCAGAATCCGCAGCCGATGTTGAACGGCAGTACCACGCGGTCGCCTTCCTGAATGCTTTGCACCGCTTCACCAACTTCTTCGATGACGCCCATGATCTCGTGGCCGACCACGGTACCTTCCTTCAGCGGCGTGCGGCCGTCGTACATGTGCAGGTCGCTGCCGCAAATGCCTGATGTGGTGACCCGTAGCACTGCATCGGTCGGCGACTTCAATTCTGGTTTGGGATGGTCGCTCACGGCCATCTTCCGCTTGCCCTTGAAGCTAACTGCTCGCATAAATAACTCCGATATTTGGGATTCGACGAAACGGCATGTGAGCGGAGAACTTAAAGGTTGGGTTGAAACATCCGCGCGGAAGAGCCGGAGAAAAACTCCGGCTCCAACTCCGGTGCGAAGCTATCGTCGACCTTGTCGTGGAGGAACATCGTCCGGACGGCCATATTCGATATGCGTATGCGCGGGGCGTTCTGGATGATCTGCCGCATCTTCAACGCCATCGACCGCGGCAGCTTCGACCGCCTGGTCCTCTTCCGCGAGTTCCTCGACACTTTCGTCGTTGGCATCTTCGACCTGCGAAAGTTGCTGCAGATCACCCGACTGCCCTGCGCTCTCGGCCCCGGTTTGGCCTGTGCCGTTTCCAAGTTCATCGAGTTGGGCTTGATTGTCCCCACGAGGTCGATTGGCCATGAATTCCTCCTGAACCGAATTCTGTTTCGGTCGCTTTGACTGCGCCGCATTCGCGGTATCTCTAGGATGCGATCTCTTTCCAGTCGGATGGTTCGAGTTTTTCGCAAGAAAACGAGCTTTTTCCCCCGCTCCGAGTCGAGTGAGGCTAGTCGAAAGAACCATAATGTAGGGCGGACCGGCATTCATCCTGCACCGCCTCGCGAAACGCGCCTACCAACTGGATCAGTCTCACCGATCGCAACAATACGCATTTCGCTGGGTATATACCTCGGACGAATGCTCCGCGGCTACACTCTTAGTGGGGGCGCTCATATCCAGGAGCCGACGATGCACGCTCCCCGGAGGTGCTCCCTGAAACCTAAGATTCTCCTTTCCTGGAGTTCCGGCAAAGACAGCGCGTGGACGCTCCACGTACTTCGCCAGCGCGGCGACGTGGAGATCGTCGGCCTCCTCACCACCATCAATACTCATTTTCAGCGCGTCGCCATGCATGGCACTCGCTATGCCTTGCTTCAGATGCAAGCTAAAGCCGCCGGAATTCCCCTTTGGGAGATCCCCTTGCCGTGGCCGTGCAACAACGAAACCTACGAGCAAGCCATGTCAGCGGCCTGCGCGTCAGCAGTAGAGAAAGGAATTTCTGCGATTGCCTTTGGAGACCTGTTCCTCGAAGATGTCCGCCGCTATCGCGAAGACCGGCTGCGCGGCACCGGACTTCAACCTCTGTTTCCCCTCTGGGACCTCAACACGCGTGGGTTAATAGAAGAAATGATCGACGCAGGACTTCGTGCCCGCATCATCTGCGCCGATCCCACGAAGCTATCTTCTGATTTTCTCGGCCGCGATCTCGACCACGAGCTCGTTCGCCGCATGCCCGCCGGCGTCGATCCCTGCGGCGAAAACGGAGAGTTTCACACCTTCGCCTATTCCGGCCCGATGTTTTCGCAATCCATTCCGATTAAAAGCGGCGAGTCGGTTACGCGAGATGGATTCTGCTATGCCGACGTGGTTCCATGCCTGTAGCGCCGAACGCGTGCCACCCCCTCATTCTCCACGATCTCCGACAAGCATTGCGCTTCGCGCAATCTCGGACGAATCCGTCCCGAGCTACATTAAAATACCCGCATGTCCACCGCACTCATTACCGGCGCATCCGGCGGCATCGGATACGAACTCGCCAAACTGTTCGCGCGCGACCGTCACAATCTCGTCCTCGTGGCGCGCAGCACAGACAAACTCGCGCAGGCCGCCGCGGAATTCCAAAAGCAGGGCATCACGGTCAAGACCATCTCGCTCGACCTCACCGACTCCCATGCCCCGAAATTCTTGCTCGATCAGCTTCAGCGTGAAGGCATCGCTGTGGACATCCTCATCAACAACGCCGGATTCGGCGCACACGGCGAATTCGCTGAAATGTCTGAAGCTGACATGCAAGGCCAGATCAACCTCAATATCACTGCGCTGACGCAACTCACGAAGCTCTTTCTCTCGCCCATGCTCGCCCAGCGTAGCGGACGCATCATGAACGTCGCCTCCACCGCCGGATTTCAGCCCGGCCCTCTCATGGCCGTCTACTACGCGACCAAGGCCTACGTGATTTCGTTCTCGGAAGCGATCGCCAATGAACTGCGCGGCACAGGCGTCACCGTCACCTGTCTCTGCCCAGGCCCAACGCATACCGGATTCGCCAGGCGCGCCGGCAACGATCAATCGCGCCTATTCAAGCAAATCGGCGCGATGAGCGCAGAGAAGGTTGCGATGGTCGGATACCAGGCTGTCATGGAAGGCCGGACGCTGGCGATTCCCGGAGCGCAGAACTGGCTGGCAGTAGAGTCCACCCGCTTCGCCCCAAGGAAGATGGTCACGGCGATCTCGCGGTGGATCTCAGAAAGATCTGATTAGATCGAGATTTTCCTGATGTCATCATGAACCGTGGCAAAGCCACGGTGAGGGACCTTACGACCGTATCAAGCACCGATGCAGTCGCCAGCAAACACCTCTCGGCTTTCTTGCTTCCTGCCATTTACAAATCCCGACCGACTCTTTGCAAACCTTTACCGCATCTTCGGATACCTTCCCGCTGAGCGCGAGTCAAATGTAACGAAGGCGGGTTTTTCTAATGAATCCGCTGCAAATCGAAAGCGCCACTTCAAGCTTTCGAGAGGAGGTGCCTGTGAAACGCCTTCGCTCCGGTAGTAACCTCTCCCCCGTAACTTCATTCAAGAATCTCGCCGTGCTCGCTATCCTGCTCGCCAGCACGATGTGTTTCGGGCAGGACCAAACTCCATCCGGACAAGTACAGGCCGCCAACGACAACCCAACCGTCACCATTCCAGCCGGAACGCGCCTGGCTCTCGTGCTGACGCATCCGGTGCAAAGCCGCGTGATCCATCACGGCGACGACATCTACGCGCAGATCACGTCGCCCGTGAACTCCGGCAACGAGATGGTGATTCCGCCCGGCACATTCGTCCAGGGGAAAGTCGACAAGCTCGAACACAAGAACGGACGCGGCGATATTCATCTTCAATCGATGGCAATCACATTCCCCGACGGCTACGTCGCGCCCGTCGCAGGCCCGATCACCCTGCAGAGCAACGAAGGTTATGCCATCAAAGATCCCGGAGGAAAGCGCACCGCCGCCGCGATCGCGATGCCGCTGGTCGGCCTCGGCCTGGGAGCATTGATCGGTCACTCCGTCGGAACTTCGCAGGACACTCTGTCGACTACTCTGCCTACCGGCTGCATGGGCCCGCCGCCCGGTTGTCTGTCATCGAGTCTGCCCATTCCCGGCAGCAAGGCCAAAGACACCGCGATTGGCGCGAGCATCGGCGGCATCGCCGGAGGCATCGGATCGATCTTCGTGCTGCTCGGCTCGCATCATTTTTTTCTCGACGTCGGATCACCAGTCGAGATGACTCTTCAGCAGTCGATTACTTTGCAGGAAAAGGAAGTGGTCGCCGCAGTGAAGCAGGAGGAGAAGCATCCCGTGGCGGAACAGCCGGTGATACCGAGACCGGTCGTTCCTCCGCCAGACACGCCGACCGACCACGGCACATGCTATACGCCCGGTACGCCGGGAACTCCAACGCAAGTAATACCCGGAGCCCCCGGACCGGACGGCGTCCCCGGACCGCCGACGATCATTCCTGGCACGCCGCCGACGCCGGGTACGCCGTATCCGTGCCCGTAGCGATTAAGTAACAACGCGTTATTCGCTGCGCGTTTCGTCATCCTGAGGACGGCGAAAGCCGTCCGAGGGACCTTACGCCATTCACCGCCGCCAGGGCAGTCGAAGAAGACAATCAGAGCCACACGCGTCGAAGGAGTCCTCCTCTCCTGCGTCTAAGCTTCACGCCGCCGTCGGGTCCCTCGCGCCAGCTTCGTCGCCGCTCACGATGACAACGTCCTGAACTGGATTTTTTCCACAGAACTTTATTTTTTTATTGTGACGAATGACCGTGACTGTGAATTTCTTTTGGCATATTCTGGCTCGCGTAGGGCCCGGATGTGGCGCAGCGCAGTCCTAGGAAACTCGCCGCCCCCGCAACCTCCCCGTGCGAGTGAGGTCAGAGGGACATCCGACCAGGGCGCTTCAGGTGAGCTACCTCGAATTAGCTCGAGGCTGACGCCCGTTGTGGGAGTGATCACTCCTAACGTTTATTTGGGAGATGAATAGCGATCCAAGGCGTTTTGCGAGACGGAGATCAAGATGAACGAATCGTGGAGACGTTGCTCGCAACGTCTCTCCGGCGGCAAACGAAGCCGCAAGCGAAAGCGAACAGTAATAAGCGAGCAACAATAAGGAAACAATAAATCGAGCACTGCACAGAATCACCGGCAAAGCCACGTTTCGGCTGGCGCCAAGCCGCGCCCAATCGTCTGTCATCCGGCGCATGCTCGCCGACGCACGGCATGACGCACGTACTACAGTGTATTCTTGAATCCATGAAGCACAATCTTGCTGTGCGTCACTTTGCAGGAAAAGCCGCGATTTTACTGGCTGTGGCCACCTCGCCTTTGCTTTTTACGACCCTCGCCTTTGCCCAGGCCCAGCGCGGCACGCTCGTGAAGGAAGAAACTATCCGCGTCGCCCCCAGCGGCGACGCCGCGAAGCTTGGCGAGGCCGAACGCGGACACGAACTCATCATCATCGAGTCCGGCCATGATTGGACCCACGTGGAGGCCATTCTTCGAGAACCGAGCAAAGACTCCGATGAAGACGATCCGGAATCCGAAGGCAAAACGATTACCGGATGGGTGCACAACACCGCTCTTGTTGGCACGAACACGCCAAATGGCGACAAGATCGTTTTTGGCGAAGCGGCCAACTCCGAAGACGAAGCCAGCCGGCGACGCGGACGCCGCGATGCCGCGCAGGACGCCATGCGCCTCTACTATCGGGTCTACGATTTATTCCCCACGTCACCGTTAGCGGGCGAGGGCTTGTACCGCGCCGCCGACATCCGCTGGCAGATGGACCGCGCTGACATCCTCACCCGACCTTCGGCGCGCGAACGCGAAGCCTATATGCGCGGGCAGATTAACGAAGAATGGATGAAGCTAGTCATCAAGAAATTTCCGGGAACGAAATGGGCCGATCTGGCTTCCTTCCATCTGCTCGAAAACAAACTCTGTGGCGACTGGCAGGGCGCGTCGAAGTGTCCGGAAAAAGAATCCGATATGTACGAGAAATACGCCAAGGAACATGAGCAGTCGCCCTCCGCGCCCGAGGCGCTGTATCAGGCGGCCTGGAGGCAGTCGGCGCTGATTGAGATTTACAAGACCGAAGCCAACCTGAAGAAATCCGAACAGGCGAAGGGCCGGGCCCTCGAGTTTGCCCAGAAAATCCTTAGCCAGTATGCACAGAGTGACTGGGGCTTGCGCGCGCAAACGCTGATCTTCTACATT
>DATAUY010000125.1:0-5021 GCA_036268025.1 Candidatus Sulfotelmatobacter sp.
ACATCGCTTCCATGCCTCCGGCGAGGACGATCTTCGCTTCGTCGGTCTGGATCATCTGGGCCGCATTCACGATCGCTTGCATGCCCGATCCGCACAGCCGGTTCACAGTCAGCGCAGGTGTTTCAATCGGCAGCCCGGCCCGCAATCCCACGTGTCGCGCTCCGTAAAGCGCATCGCCGGAAGTCTGCTGCGCGTTGCCGAAGACGACGTGATCGAATTCCTTCGGATCAATTCCCGAACGCTCAATCGCGCCTTTACCGGCAATCGCGCCCAACTCCTGCGCGGTGAAATCTTTCAATTTGCCGCAATAGCGGCCAAAGGGCGTCCGCGCCCCGCTCACAATCGCAATGTCACCTGGTTTTAGCATGGATATCTCGGAAAACCCCAACTGGATGGAGCCACAGTCAGTTCGCCAAACTTGCCAGTTTAGCAGCGGTGCAAGAGTTTTGACTACCTTCAAGTCGCGCATAGAATGCGTGTCTATGCGCGCATTTGAAGTCTCTCTCAACGGCGAGAAGCTCTGCCTCGCCGGCATTGGCGATGATGGTGTTCTAACCGCGATCGTGAATTGGGTTAGCGGCAAAAAAGCCGCGGATATGTTCCTCGAAGTCGGAGGCTTGTTGTCTCTCGTGGACGAACATGTCTCGTGGCTGAACCAAAAGCCGCTTCACGTAGGTGACGAAATTCAAGTCAAAATCATTGAAGCAGACTCCGTTGATTCCCCAACTCGTCGTCGTCGCCGCGATCCGGCAAAGGACCTTCGGAATAAGAAGGAGTATGTGCGAAGAATGGCAAGAGAACTGGGATGGAAAGTTGAGACGAAATCCGTGAAACCTCAATCGCGCAAGAAGCGTTGAGCGGAAGTGAAAGTATTACGCTACGGCTCCCGCCGCCAACGCCGCTGGACCCGCAGCCACGACTTTCCCCAAGCCTTGCGCCATCGCCTGCGCCAGCGCGTGCTCGACACGGTTGATCACTTCTGTGACGACGTCCGCAGGGTCGTACTCGGTGCGAATCACCGCCTCGGCCACGCCCGCTGAAAACTGCGCCGTCGGTCCCTGCGCCGCATCGTCTTTCGCGGGAAAGCGGACTTCGGAAATGATCTTGCGCAGCTTCTCGATTGCCAGCATCGCTTCTTTTTCGGCAGTTTCTCCAAGAAGGATGGCGATGGTCGAAGTGTCGTAGCGGAATGCGAGATCGTTCGAGCGGATGTTCGCGGCAAACAACTGTCCAGCGCGCTCGATCATCGCCTGCACTTCTGCCTCGCCGTACTCCTTCACCAAAGACGATCCCTTGCCAAATTGCAGCAATACGACCGACAGGGCAGAAGCATTCTGGATGGCGCGCTTGCTTTCCGCCAGCAGCAGATCGATGTAGGAAGCGCGCTTGAGCAGGCCGGATTTTTCGTCGGTGACTGAAAGGTTCTTTACCAGCCGCCGCAGCCCCGCGTTATTCAAAGCGATGACCATTTGATCTGCCAAAGTCTTGAGCACCACCAGGTCGGAGTGCTGCCAGACGCGTCCCCGATTGTGAACCAGAACGAGAATTCCGACAGTCTCCTCCCCATCGCTCAACGGCACTGCCAGAATGGTCGAGGCTCCCAGGTCCGCGACAACTTTCTTCGCGCTCTGCAGCTCTGGAGATTTCTGGGCCTCCTGAATCGCCAGCGGCTCGCTTCCTTCGATCGTTTTCTGAAGGCAAACAACCAGTTCACTGATCGCCCCGGCACTCGTCTTCTTGTACCCCTCGGCGCAGAACTCATCCATCGCGCTGGACGGCAAACCGGGCTTGCCCATGGCAGCGATGCAGCGCGTGGCCTCCCAGTGGCCGCCGATTTCCTTTACCGCCGTGCTCAGCACAGCCGGAGCCGTGCTCTGGTGGTAGAGCTTGCGCGTGATTTCAGCGACGCGAGTAAAGCTGCGAACGTCGGCGGCAGGATCTGGTGCGGGCACTGTCGACGGAGCCGCGGCTGCTGCTGAAATAGGTGTCGTGACCGCAGCGGGCGGCAAAGGTGCCGAGCCGGCATATCGCGGTGTTACTCCGGCAGCAAGATATAGTCTCTGCAAGTCTTCGTTCCTCTCTTCCTCGCGTGGAAACAGCTCTTGAATTCTCTGCAACCGCTCGACGGCCTTGCTGCGCATTCCGTATTGCACAAGAATCTCCGCCTGCAACATCAAGTCCTGCAAGGTCGAGGCGCCCAGCGTGGGCCCTTCCGCCTGCACATGCTCTTCGGGCGCTTTTGCGGCAGAGCTGAAGCGTGACGCGATCACTTTATAGCGCGAATCGTCGACCTTGCCTTTCAACATTTCGAGCCGCTTCAAATGCCCAGGCTCGTAGGGATCAACTTCCGCGGCGCGGTCCAGGCACTCCGCGGCTTTGGCAAATTCACCGGTACTCGCGTAGAGATCGAACAGCTTCAATAAAGTCTGGCAGTAATCGTTCTCGCGATTGGAAGAGTTATAGAGTTCGCTCAGGAATTCGAGGATCTCTGGCGACGTACGATGCGCCGCCGTAATGTCTTCCATAATGGCGATAAACTGGCGCCGCTCGCCGCGCCGGCGCTGGAATTGTTCCAGCTTGCGGGCGAGGGCAACGGCAGCATCATCCTGCTGTCCGTCGAGAAAACTTCCGATAAGTCCGATGACCTGTTGCACGCGCGAAGGATTCTGCTCAAACAGCTGCCACACCATCGGCTCAGCTTCGGGGAAGCGGCCCGCCGCGACGAGCGCATCGGCATAGGTCTCGCGCAAAGCCGGAGTTACCTGCCCGGAATTCAATTGCGGTTCGAGAATGAAGATAGCCGCACCCACCTGTCCCTGAGAAAGCAGACTTTTTCCGTAGGCAAGCGCAATGCTTTGGTCGGAGGAATCTTCCTGATAGGCGCGTTCATACCATTGGGCTACATCGCCGCCCTCGGCTTCCCCGATCTGCGCAATGCGCTGGAATGCGATTGCAGCTACTTTTCGATTGCCCAGTTCCGACGCTAATTCTGCCACGCGCAGCAGGTTTGCCTGCGTCGCTTCGATCGCGACAATTCGGTCGAGGATCTCTGCCGTCTCCTGCTTCTTGCCCAGTTTTCCGAGGTCGAGCAGGGCAGCTTCGTACGTGCCGACCGCCAGCTTCTTGTTCGACCCTTCGAGCAACTGTCCGAAGCGGAATTTCTGCTGCCAGGTTGGATTGCCATGGCGGGCGAGCTTCTTATAAGTAAGGCTGGCGCGGGTGGCGTCCCCGGTTCCTACCTGACGTTCGAAGAGTTCGCCGAGCAACTTCACCGCGTCAGCGTTGCGGCTCACCGAAAGGCACAGATCGGCTGCAAGTTGCCGTACTACATCATTTTCCGGGTCGTCTTTTAATACGAGGAGGTATTCTTCGAGCGCCTCGGGAGTCTTGCCCTTTTGCAGGAGTTTTTCGGCGCGCTCCACGCGCTTTGCCAGGTCGGCTCGATCCAGTCGTTTTGTGATCTCAGGCATGCGGGAATCGGGCGAAGCAAACCCTGCTTCGATTCTAGGAGCCGCCCCCACCCCCAGCCAATCGAGTAACGCCCCGCCGCGATTACGAAGGTCACGACAGACTTTGGTGTTCAGGTCCACTAAGCTGTTGGAAATGCGCGTTGGCCCGGGGCGTACAGGAAGTCGATCCGGGGCCGAACGCTTTCAGGGTCGGCATTGGGCGGGACTCGCCTCGATGTGCTCGAGTAGCGATTTCCCTTTTTCATAGTCCGGATTAAACTCCAGGACTCGCTCGACATATTTCCGCGCGACGTCTTTCTGTCCGGCCGCGCAAAAAACCATGGCCAGATCCATCCCTATGGCACTGCGATAGGGAACTCTCGCGAACGCGTCTTGCCATAACTTCACCGCGTCCTTCAGATCGCCGGACTTTGCGTCGAGAATGCCGAGATTGGCCGCTACTGTGTTCGACAACGGTCGAGCTTTCAGTGCGCGCTCGTAAACTTCTCGCGCTTCTTGCTCTTCACCGCGCTGCTGCTCCACGAATCCCCACGCGGAAAGCACCGCCGGATCGTCAGGCCATTCCTTTACAGCTTTCTGTAGATAAGAAGCAGCCTGCGTAGATGCGCCCTCGACGTTGCGCTCCGCCAGATTTTCCCAGGCCAGCGCGTAGTCGCGTGTCGTGACCAAGGACGCATCGCTTTTGGGAAATGCTATAAACGGCACACCACGAGTCTGCAACTCGGGCACCGCTTTCGCCATTGGATATCGAAGGATGCGGTGATCAGCCGATTGAGTGTGTGCCACCTCTTTGCTCGGCAACGCGGGCATGTGACATTGCCGGCAATCCGGTTCCGTTGGGTGATGTTTGGTGGCGAATGCCTTGCCGTGACAGTTGAGGCACTTGCCGCGGTAGTACGCGGCCTTTTCGTCTGCCGAGGGTTCGCTGTGCGGCTCGTGACAGCTCCCGCACCACATCTTGTCTCCCGATTTTTTCTTACACATGCTCAGCGACAGCGCTTCATACTGGCTCAGGGCTTCCGCAGTCTTCTCGCTGTCGTCGGTGCTCACGAAATAATGAATGTAGTCCGAAAGCTTTTCCCCCGGCTGGAAGTTATAGACATGCTTTCCCGGCTGCTGCACGGCGACTGTCCCTTCGAAGTGGCATTCCATACAGATCGAATCCCGGCGCTCGGGTGGCAGCTTCGCTGGATTCACGATCGGTCCTTTGCCGCTCAAATGCCCATCGCCCGTTCCGTGGCACCGTTCGCAGGTAATTCCGTCGTGCAGAAATGGCTTGCCGGTAAACCGGTTGCGCGTGCCCGGAACCCGCGGCTGCAATCCGCTGGTGTGGCAGTTCAGGCAACTCGAGAACGAGGGAAGGTTCATCGGGACTTCACGCGCCTCGGTATAAGCGGGCGCCATGTTCCACCGGCCTTCCTGCGAATACCAGTTAATGGGTGATTCGAAGAGATAGCCTTCGTCGGAAAACAGGTAGCTCCGGCCCTTGACGTTCGATCCTATGAAGTAAACAAGCTCACGCTCGCCACCAATTTCATTCTTACCTTTGCG
>DATAUY010000126.1:0-4252 GCA_036268025.1 Candidatus Sulfotelmatobacter sp.
GGGCGACATTGCGGCATAGGCGGGTGTTAACACAGTCATTATTGCGAGGCTCAGTAACGCGAAGATCGAGAGTGCAAACGAATAACCACGAGACATGATTCCTCCTGGAAAACGCGAAATTGATCGCGTATTCCCGTTGCAAGATTTCGTTAATGGTGTCTGGCCATCGAATCCTTGATGCTTGTCATTCGGCGCCGAAAGTCACCATTATTTGCTTGACCTCGTTCTCGGGATAGTCTTGGTCTAGGGCTCGACCTTGTACAGCGTCGCCATGCCCGCATCCATGTGATCGTCAATGTGGCAGTGAAACATCCAGGTCCCCGGGTTGTCGGGCACCATATCCACTGTTTCCATTTGTGCCTGCATCAGGGGAATGACGTCGGTGCGCTTGCCGTCATGCAACACGACGTTCCCGTGCCAGTGCGGGGTGTGAACGCTAAACTGTTCGCCAAGTGCGACCAGGTACCAGCGCACATGCTCGCCTTTTTTCATCGTCATCAGCGGGCCTGTACCGTAGATATGCCCGTTGATAGCGAACTTGCTGTTCGCGACGATGAAACCCGATCCGAGGCCAGAGAAGTTACCTTCGTTGTCGACAGGAGCAAACTCAAGCTTATTGACGCCCTTGGGATCGGTCGTGAACGTCTGGACGTTGTGGTCGAGATACCAGCTGACGTTTTCGTCAAAGAGCAAGAATAGACAAATGAATTCTCGGTCCACATCCTTGGGCTTGCCATCGGCGCCTGCCATGCCGCGGCGAGTAACGATCATCGCGCCGACGAGACCGCTCTCCACATCTTTCAACTCGTTGGTATGGGAGTGGTAGAGCCAAACGACCGAACTGGGATCGTTCGGTCCAGGTCCTGCCCGCTCCGGAACTCTCCAGATGTAAGTGTGAGTTTTTCCCGGCGGGACAGCGTCGTCTTCCTTGTCTTTGCCGGACGTGCCGTCGTCGTAGGGCGCTCCCTCGGAATCCTTGTCATAGAAGACCCCGTGAGGATGCATGCTGTAAGGCCGAGAGGCGTTGTTCTTGAACAGGATTTGGATCGTGTCGCCGACTTCCGCCCGAAGGATGGGGCCGAGAATGCCGGTATGTTCCCATTCCGGCGCGCGAGGTTTCAGACGGGTGAAGGTATCGTCGGTGTATTCCCGATAAATCGCTTTGCGATAAACCGTCCCGATGCGGTGCGCTCCCCGCTCAGTAAAGACCGTGGAGTAGCCTTCGAACTTCATTCCCATCATTTTGTTGACGCCGCCTGGGGCGTAGTCCCAATCGACCTCGTCTGCCGCAATGTAATAGGCGCGAATTCTGGAGGTCGGCTGAGGAATCTCCTGGCCCTGAGCGGGAAGTGTCATGAAGCTGCCGAACAAAACCGCACCGATCACGCAGACCGAACAACACGCGGCAACTTTTCGGAGGGTCTGATAATAGCTCGCCATTTTCACCTTTGTGCCAGCGCGATTGATCTATCTCGCTAAACGGTCCAACCGAGCAGCCTGACGCGAGTGAATGTGAAGCAGAGCTTGCCGAACGTCAACAAAACTGCAGCTTAAGTCTTCCTTAACCGGTAAATGGATTGCTTGCAGCGTCTTAAGAGCGGGGGATTAACCGGCAGTCGCGGCGGCTGCGAGGCGCAGTTCGCCATTAAGAAAGAAGCCGAATGAAGAAAACGATGCCGTCAGTGAAGAATTTGGAGGGGAGGAAGTGCTGACACGCGGATAAATAGAAATGGAGGATGACTAAATCCCCAAATCCGATTAAGTAGTGCTGGGGAGCTTATGTGGTTGGAGCCGCAGGCGTAGCCGGGGGAGTCACTGGCGCGGCAGTAGCCGTCGCCTCGTTGACCAGATCCTTCAACTCCTTGCTGGGCTTGAAGAAAGGAATCTTCTTGGCTGGAACTTCGACACGCTCGCCCGTCTTGGGATTGCGTCCGACGCGCGGCTTGCGCTGCCGCGTGCGAAAACTGCCAAAGCCGCGGATTTCGATCTTGTCTCCAGCCCGCAGAGAACGCACCACGCTGTCAAAGATCGTCTCCACAATCACTTCGCTGTCTTTCCGCGTAAGTTCTGCTAAACGCGAGACTTCGTCAATCAGATCGGCTTTGGTCATAACGCCCTCTCATCCCCAAGCTGGGAATCGCTGGAAACCGGCTCGGTACCCACGTGGCACCATCTTTTACCCGGATGCCACACCGGTACCCATAACCTTCTCAAATTTCAGGGGTTGGATGCAAGTTGCGTCTTCGGAACGTCTTGAAGGCCCATTTTATGGGACCGCCAGACTGGAACAATCTATTTCCACAAATAGTAGAAGCCTACTTCCTGCTCCATGAGCTTCTCCCGGGTCGGGATGTACTGCGAGATGTCACCCGTCATCAAATCGAGCAGCGTACGCCGGTCTTTATCCGGCCGCACGAGCGTCGGCTCACCCCGTATACCGACTGATTTCGCGGTTTCAGCGACGGCGGTCTCGAAGTCACCTACGCTGTCGATCAGCTTCATCGACTGCGCCTGCTGTCCGGTCCAGACCTTACCGTTGGCGATGGACTTCACGTCGTCGTACTTCAACCCGCGTCCGTCAGCGACCGCTGTGATGAACTGTCCGAACATGTTGTCGATAAGGGACTGCATGTAGGCCTGCTCGGCCGGTGTGAGATCCCGGGCAGGATTGCCGGTGTCTTTGAATTCCCCGGTCTTGATGACGACATTTTTGAGCTTGGCCCACTTCAGGAGGTCTCCATAATTCATCCACTCGGCGATGACGCCAATCGATCCGACGATGCTGCCTTCATCGGCATAAATCTTATCGGAGGCAGAAGCTACGTAGAACGCGCCACTGGCGCCCACGGTCTCGATCGAAACCACAATCTTCTTTTTCTTCTCATTCCGGATGCGTTTCACTTCGCGGTAAATCTCTTCGGATGCGGCCACGCCACCACCGGGAGAATTCACGTGCAGAATGATGGCCTTGATTGAGGAGTCGTCGCCGAACTTCTTGAGCTCGCTGACGGTTGGCTGCGGCGAAAGAATCACGCCATCGAGATCGACCACGCCGATGCGGTCGCCGAATCCGTCGAACGCGGTTTGACTGCCGCCGGCATGCAGCGCGAGATAGACGAGCGTGAAGACGGCCAGCACGAAGAGGAAAAATGCCCCGCCGCCGATCAGGACCCAGAGCAGTGTGCGCGAACGTCCTTCAGACATGAGGAAAGTTTAGCACCAGCGACCTCGGGAATGCGGTGGCAATGGTCATGCGGGGACAGCCGCCCTCGGCTGTCGGGGCGAGCAAAGCTCGACGGCCGCTGCGTCAGATCTTCAGATCTAGGCCATCAGAACCTTGACCGCCGCCGGTTGAATTCCAATCTCAACTGGCGTGCGGCAGACGTATTCGCCGTCAGCGTAAACATCGAGCGGATGCTCGGTCTCGATCCGCAGGCGGTCTGACTGAAAGTACTCCACACCGCGAATGTCCAGATGTTTGCCGGCATAAACAGTCGGAAACAGGCAGAACAGCTTGAAGGGATCCATGCCGCCGACGATGCAGACGTCGAGCAGGCCGTCGTCGATCTTGGCTCGCGGGGCAATCTTCATCCCCCCTCCGTAGTGCGTAGTGTTGGCGAAGGCGGCCAGAATCGTGGACTGGTCGCTGCGGGCGAGCCAGTCGAAGGAGTTTCCGTTTTGACTCAGGACTTTCATCGGAAACGGGGCGAAGTTGAAGATGCTGCGAGCAAGGCTCAACGCATAACCGCCATGTCCGCGGAGCCAGCGCGGCAATCCGTTCGCCCGCCGCGCGACTTCAGCGTCAAGGCCCACGCCGGCCACGCAGGAAAAATACCGAGTACCGGGTAATGACTTGCGAGTGGCATCTGTGCCGAGTGGCGTGATGGTCCCCAGATCAACCGTGCGAATGTTTTCAGCATCGTTTGCGAATTTCTTCCAGGCAGCCAGTGAATCGCGAACGTTGCGAAATCCGAGGGCCCGCGCGAAATCATTCCCGCTGCCTCGGGGAACGACCAGCACAGGCACCGCAAGCTTTACGAGTTGATTGAGATGCCGATGAATCGTGCCGTCGCCGCCGAAGACGAGAATAGCGTCGGCTTCATCGCTCGAAGATGGCATTCCCATGCGCCATTCGACGGAGTTGTCAGTCTGAAAGCGCTTCAGCGTTTTGGGAGAGCATCCCAGCCCGAGAAGGGCAGCAGCCCGCATCTGCGCGGATGAGGGTAGCAGAGATGAAGGGACAGCCGCCCTC
>DATAUY010000127.1:0-13370 GCA_036268025.1 Candidatus Sulfotelmatobacter sp.
AGTACGCGATCCGGCGCTGGTTTTGGGTTATAATCCCGCCATGCCTCCAGCACCCGGAGCCACCAAAGCCGTCGGAATGGTTCCCGACGAACTGAAGTTTGAACCGAAGTCCAAAGGCCTCGCCACACCGCGGAAAAAGAAACCGAAAGAACTGGCGGTGATCACCGAGTGCTGCACCGGCTGCGCCGGTTCGCCCGCCTGCGTCGAATATTGCCCGGTCGAAGATTGCATGTTCTGGGTGCCCGATGAGGACAATCCGCCGTTCGGCCGTATTGCCGTCGACCCCATCCTTTGCATCGGCTGCAAGAAGTGCCTCAGTAAAGGTCCCGACGGATGCTTCCTTGATGGCTGCCCCTGGGATGCTATCGCCATGGTGGACACGGTTGAGGTGGAAAAAGAAGTCGGCGCGATGGCGATCTAGAGCCTCCAGTTCGCAGCCATCAGCTTTTAGCGTGTCATCCTGAGCGAAGCGTTTGTTTCACGAAGTGAAGCAAATGCGCAGCCGAAGGATCCCTTTCACTGGCACGTTCCCAAACGTATCGAGGAATTTTCACCGAGCATCGATGCGTTGCAACAGGTCCCAGCGATTACCGTAGAGATCCTCAAACACAGCCACAATTCCATACGGCTCTTCTTTTGGCTCTCGCATGAACTTCACGTCTTTGGCCAGCATCAACCGATCGTCCGGCCAGAAATCATCAGTGTGCAGAAAAAGAAAGACTCGTCCGGCCGTCTGGTTCCCGATGCACCTCTCCTTCTTCCAGCGTCGACGCTTTCGCCAGAAGCAGAGTCGTTCCATGAACGCCGGAAGGTGCGACCAGCACCCACCGTTTCTTCTGTCCCGTCCGGTCTGTCGAGATGCTGTCTTCGATCAGATCAAAGCCGAGCGACTGCGTGAAGAAAGCGATCGCTTCGTCATAGTCGCGGACGACGAGTGCATCTGCGATGCTTTGATTCACAAAGTTTTTGCTGAGCGGGGTTCGGAAACTCTGAATTATTTCTCTCGGCGGCGAGGCCGCTGCTTCGCCGAAATCGACCGGACAATCAGCTTTCCGCATCCTGTCTTAGGAAGTGAATTCTTGCCGTAATCGGCCGCGGCTTCAAGTAACTCTGTTACGTCTCGGCGCTCCAACACATCCGCTGAGGTGAGACGCAGGAAGCGGTTCTGGTTGCCCGAGCCCTCAAGCAGTTTGTGCGGATCGGGTAACCGGGCGCCATAGTAGAAGGAAAGACCGACTCCGTTGGCCGCAGCGGCGATCGAGACAAAGCAGTCCGAGGGCTTTTCGGTCGAGCAATAGCCGATGACGAAGAAATTATAATTGTCATAAACCAGTTCGCTGGCTGTGGGAAAGCGCTTTCGTAAAGCCCTGCGTAGCCTCTGAATCAGCGTCTGACGCTTCGGCTCGAACTTCGCAATGAAACTTTTAAGCTGAGCTTCAGCGCTGGCGGGAGTTCTCTTAGTCGAGATCATGATTGACCAGCCCGCTTGTGAATCGCCTTTTCTGTTTCCTGCGCCTGCTGCCGCACGTCGTTCGAGACGCCCGGCACATCGCGCTCGTAGGGCCGAATCGCGGAAAGATCGTCCACTTGCCCGATGATATATAGCGCGCGAAGCGCCTCCCACGTTTGTTCTGTAGAAGGATCGATCACGGCAATTTCCGCGCCAGTAGTCACGTTCGCTCCGGTCTGTGAAACGAAGCGAATCCGTCCGGGAATCGGCGAGCGAATTTCGCTGACTTGCATTGATCCTGGCTGCGCTAGTTTCGCGATTAACCCACCTTCATGAATTGGGGTACCTGCGCGATCGGAATCAACAACATGGCCATCAGCCGGGGCCCTGATGTGGGCGGGTTGCAGGAGCGCGACAATCTCGGGCCGCCCGGTCGCATCGCCAAATCGCACCAGGGATAGCGCCGCATTGCCCCGCACCATAGGCGAGGAATCGTGAAGCATTGTCAGCAACGCCTCGTGAAATCCAGCGCCGGTCGTGTCTTGTCCCATCACCCAGGCGTCGGTGTTGCGGACCTCTTCAATGGGATCGGCCGCAAGGCGCACGATGTCGGGATACCACGCTCTTGGAGCAGCATCTCCGCGCGCCATGAGGTCGCCGAGTTGGACGAGCGCATGCTGAATGTGCCGCGGCTTCTTCGTGTCGTGCAGATATTCTGTCATTTGCTGATCCGAAAGATGCCGCCCGAACCAGGTATTCCACCAGAACAGGAATGGCATGAGGACAATCAGCCATCCGGTCGCGAAGAAGAGAATCTTCTGCGTGCGCGACATCGAGCGCTTGGGCTTGGGCTGAAGCGCGACCTGCGGGTCGGTTGTTGGCCTGACCTGAGAAACAGAATCGTCCGATTTGGTGGGAACAGAGTCCAAGCAGAAAACTATAGCAGAGGGGAGCTACTCGACATCAGCGTCGAGCACCCGCTCCTGTTCCAAGTAGTGCGACATTGCATACTGCGCCAGAAGCGGTGTGGCCAGCCGGATTTCCGCGCCAATCCACTCGCCCTTGGCGTGCGGAGCGTCGGGAGCGTGATTGCAGCGGCCTCCGCTGCCATATTGCGGGCCAAAGTCAGCGCTCTGGATCTGGTCGAATTGCTGGATCTCTTTCCACGCGGCATCGCCGACGGTTCCGGAAACGTCGATTTTGAGCTTCAGGGTAGCCATGCGAATCGCTCACCACGGAGGCACAGAGGCACGGAGACCTCTTTACAGTACTTTTTTACAGTACTTTCTCCGTGGCTCTGTGCCTCCGTGGTGAATCAACTATGCGGAAACCACTGGTACAGCATGAAATAAACGATTACTCCCGTCACGGAAACGTACATCCACAAAGGCCAGGTCCAGCGCGCGATCGCGATGTGTTTGTCGAATCGTGCCTTCAACCCACGATTCAGCGTGATGATCGCGAGTGGCACGATCACGATCGCGAGAATGACGTGCGAAATCAGAATCGTGAAATAGACTGGCCGTACCCATCCCTGGCCGAGAAAAAGTATGTTCCCGGCCTTGAAATGAAAGAACAAATAGCATCCCAGAAATAGTGCAGACGCGGCCACGGCCGCAATCATGCATGCCCGGTGCGCTGCGATGCGGCCCTTCGAGATCAGAACTCGCCCCGCCAGCAGAAGTCCCGCGCTGGTTCCATTCAGCGTGGCGTTCAGGGCAGGGAAGTACGCGTACTGTTCGGGAATCAAGCGGCTGGCCTCATGTTGTAGAAGATCTGGTGCGGCGGTTTGCCATCAGGAGCGCGAGGCCGAACATTACCAGCGAGAATAGGACCAGCGTCGCCATCGCCGAGGAAAGCGGAAAGGTCGCGTCAGCGCCCGGATAGAGCAAGCCCCGCAACGCTTCGACTCCATACGTCAGCGGATTCAAGTGCATGATGACTCGAATCCATCCCGAAGCGCCGGAGAGTGGAAATAGTGCGCCAGAAACCAGCCACAGTGGAATCAGAAACAGATTCACGATTCCGTGGAAAGCCTGCGAAGAATCCATGGGCCACGCGATCGCAAAGCCCAGCGCCGTCAATGAAAACGAAACCAGGAACACGACCACCGCGACGAGAAGCACCTGCACCGGATCAAGGTGCACGCCCGCAAAGGGCGCAAAGATCAGGAAGATCATCCCCTGAACCGCGGCCAGTGTGGTGCCTCCGAGTACCTTGCCGAGCACGATGGCAGTCCGTGGGACGGGCGCAACCAGCACCGATAGCAGAAACCCTTCCTTCCGATCCTCGATCACCGACATCATTGTGAAGATCGAAGTGAAGAGAACGATCAGGATCAGGATGCCCGGATACGAATAGTCGAGATAATGCTGTTGGCCCGGTCCGCCACCGGAGCGAAAAGATGTTCCAAACCCTGAACCAAGGACTGCCCAAAAAACCAGAGGAGAAGCCAACACGCCGATCACCCGTCCGGGTTGCCGGTAGAAGCGAACGATCTCCCGCAACCACAAGGTGAACGCGGGCAGCAAGACTCCAGCGGATGGCGGAGCAACCGTTCGCGTCAATGCTGTCGCCTGAGTTGCCATTCCTTAGCTGGCCTTTGCAGCGGGCGTCTTGGCCGGAGCGGCGTGCTTCTTGCCCAACAAGCCTCCGTCACGAGCTTCCCAGAACGCATTCAGCAGAAAGCAGGCCGAAAGCGTCATCAGGATCAGGGTCATGAAGAGCCCGTCCATGGATATCGAAAAAGGCGAAATTGTAATCATGCCACTCACGAAAATCCACGCCACTCCGACCAAAGGAACGATACCAAGGACAAGAGAAAGCAAAAGAATCAAGGGACGCAAGCTACCTCCTCTTTTTCGTTTTCTTTTTCACGTTAGAATCGGTTTCCACAGCTTCACTCCAGAATTTGTGGCCGGTGCGATGGATAAATACATCTTCCAGCGCCGGCTTGCTGACTGAGATGGCCTGAATCTCGCCGGGAAAAGCCTCGACGAGGTCAGGGACGAAGCGATGTCCACTCTGCTTTTCAATGCGAACCTGATTACCGAGCACGTCAGCCTGGACGTGAAACCGGGACTGGATGTGCTCTGCAAGTGCGGGCGCATCATGGGCGGCATCGAGCAAAATGACATCTCCACCAATCTCGCTTTTCAATTCGGACGGTGTGCCAAGGGCGACTAGATTTCCTTCATTCATGATCGCGAGCCGGTCGCACCGCTCGGCTTCTTCCATCAGGTGAGTTGTTACGAGCACAGATACATGCTCTTCATCGCGGAGGATCTGCAGATACTGCCACAGGTCGCGACGCGCGCCAGGATCCAGCCCGGTAGTCGGCTCGTCGAGCAACAGCACTCCGGGATGGTGCAAAAGACCTTTGGCCAATTCGATGCGCCGCTGCATGCCTCCGGAAAAAGTTTCGACGCGATCTTTCGCCCGGTCATCGAGGCCAACGCGGCTGAGAATTTCCTGCACCCGGCGCTTCAGCGCCGCGCCACGAAGCCCGTACAAATGTCCCTGATGCCAAAGATTCTCGTAGGCGGTCAGCTTGGGATCAATGCTCGGCGCCTGGAACACAACGCCGATTTGACGGCGCACATTCGCGGCATCGCCTGTCGCATCGCAGCCCATGACCATCGCCTGGCCAGCGGTCGGAATCATCAGAGTTGAGAGGATTCGAAAAAGAGTGGTCTTCCCGCTACCGTTCGGCCCGAGCAGCCCAAATAGTTCCGCAGGCCGCACGTCGAACGAAACGCCGTTCAGCGCAGTGCGATTTTCGTAACGATGGACGAGATTTTGTACCGAAATGACCGATGCCGCGGAGGAATGCTCAACCTCCGTCGTGGCGTCAGCAAAGGCGACTTTCGAAACCAAATGAAATCCCCGAAACCTTCATCCAGTGTACGACATCCGGACTAGCAGACAAAAACACGAGCGGTCGCGATTGTTGCTGCCCAAGGTGACCGCTCAGGCCGCAGAAACATCGTGTTCGACCCGTGGAACTCGTTCTGCGAGAGTGGCGGGAACGTGTCTCCATACCTGGATCGAAAGAACGACCGTTGTCGCCAAAAGCAATGCGCCAACTGCAACGTGGGCGACCGTTGAAATCACCATCGGCAATTCAGGCTGGACAGCATCGCGCCCCCATGCGACTCGCGTCAAGAAGGCGGTAAATCCAAGACACAATTGCGCGATCACCAGCGACAGCATCAGTACAGCTGGCTGCCGGACAGCTTCAATGCTCGAATAATTAGTCAGAGCCCGGACTGCGGTCCAGGTAAGGACGAACGCAACCACGACGGCATTTGCAACATGCGGCCACCAGCTTAATCCGTGATGTCGAAACATCGCGCCCAACGTTAGTTGTACGTATAGGATGAGGATCGACAGCAATGCCAGCGTGAAGAGGCTTGGTTTTCGTCGGTCAAATTCCACACGCGGTTGTTCTTCTACCCACTGGCGTCCAGTGAACAAAGCCATCGCCACAGCAATGCAGAAAAAAGTCTGTGCCAGCGCCGCGTGTGCCGATGAGATTACAGGCGGCAAATAGTACAACACGGTCAACCCGCCGAGAACACCCTGCGCGATCACCGTCCCGATCGCAGCCAGACCCAGATAACGCATCCAGCGCCGTTTTTCAGTCCGCCACGTCCAGATCGCAAGAATGATCGTCAGCAAGCCCGCAACCTGCGCGATCATGCGATGCGTATGTTCGAACTTCACTCCGCCGACGAGCTTTGGGATTTTGTAGAGAGAACCGAAAGAAGTCGGCCAATCGGGAACGGAAAGCCCCGCATCATTGCTTGTGACCAGAGCACCGGCGATGATCAGAAGAAAAGTCCAGCAGGCGAGAACAACGGCGAATCGGTGAAGTCCGCGATTGTAAACTTTGGCGACAGCTCTCAGGCAGGGCCTCTCTACCGCTAGAACACCAGAAATTAGAAAACGGGTCTGAGCAAAACAGGCCACGATAGCGGCCTGTTCTGTTCAATATGTATTTTACCAAGCTCGCCGGCTATTCGCCCGCGGGTTTGAAAGACTGATCGACAGTCTTCGATTCTTTGGCGGCGACAGTGACCTTCTGGTCCTGTTCGCCGAGTTTCTCCTGGACGAACGCCAGTGTGTAGTCGCCCGGGGGCAGGCCTTTGATTTCATACTTGCCCGACTTGTCGGTGACCGCGAAGAACGGGTTCTTCACCACGTTGACGTACATCTTCATCCAGGGGTGCTGGTTGCACTTCACCGGCAGCATGATCTCTTCGCGCGCGAAGTTCTTTTCGATCGCGGGAGCCGAGGGCGGCTGCGATTCGTTCCACTCGCGGTTGTCCTTCGGCGTGGGGTGAATGTTGTGCGTGGTTGGGTCCTCGTTCTTGATGTCTACGGTTTGGCCGACCATCACGCCCAACACGTGCGGATGATACTGGCAGCCCTTTTGCTCAAGCACGACTGGATCTTTAGGAGTGTCGAAGGTACGGCTGCCGAGTCCGTCTTTCACATAGACGAAGACGTTCGCGAGATCGCCGCCGCTGACGACGACGTTCTCAGCCTCGTTTGTGCCCTTGCAGCCCGGATCCTGGCTCATGTCGATCTTCGCGGCCTTAGGAGCCGTGCCGTCGAACTTGACCGTACCGCTGACCGTTGCAACAGTCGACGGGTCTATCGGAGTTGCCGGAGGCGCCGACTCCGCTTGCTTCTCTTCGGGCTTGTTGTTCGACTGTTCGGTATTCTTATTGCATGCTGCTGACGTCAGTAGCGCGCCTAGGACCAGCATGCTGAGAGTGATAGTTTTCTTATTCATAATGTCGCCCTTTCTTTGAGCATCCTTCGCTGTTTGTCATTCCGAGCGAGCCGAGCAAATGCGGCGGCGACTCGAGGAATCGGTTTAAACGCCGCCGGAAATTCTATCGCGAACCGCCGCTCGCTGTAGGATGCGATTCCACCGCAGCCTGTTTACGATTCGTGTGCACACCCACCGCTGCCTTGGCCCTCGGCGCCGATGACGCCACTCTCCGCTGCTCCTCCGGAGTTAGCTGGAAGATGTAGTCGGTCAGCAACTTTCGGTGATCGCCGGTGTAACCGTTGAATGTGGGCGGCGTCGGGCCAGAGAATACCCATTGCGTGCCTTGCTGCCGGAACAGGCCTGACGGCATCGACGTCCCGGGACTGACCGCCTGTGGATCGGTGATCCAGCGTTCCACCCAATCGGGCTTCAGGCGTTCTTTGGCAAGCAAAAAGTTCGGTGCCGTAGCGAGCTTATCGTGCGCCGGATCGCCCGTTGCGTGACACTTCAAGCAAGGTGCGGCTGTGCTCGAGAACAGGCTCCGCGCCATGTCGCTTTCCTTGGCTGTGAGTGTCGGGACTTCCTCCGGAATATAGGGAAGAGGTTGTTGCTGCAAAGCCTCGAAGAAGCGAACGAGCTTTCTGAGTTCGTTGTCCGAGAACGAGAACGTGGGCATGCGCACTTTCAAGTACGGCCGTACGCCGTTGCGGTTTGTATCGGTGGTGCTCAGTGCCGGATTCGACAGGAACCTCCGCAGCCACTCCGGATCGACACGGGCACCTTCGGTCAGCAGCTTCGGCGGCAACTGGTCCTGAGCGTCCTGATATTGCTTCAGCCCCATCAGAATCGTCGACTGCCCCGGGATGAACTGGTGGCATCCCATGCAGTTATACTTCCTGATCACCCACCAGCCTTCCTGAATGTCGTGCCGCGCATCGCCCGGTTTGTACTGATAGCTCGCGGGCAGGGAAGTCTCCTGGCTGCCCATCAGGAAGGTCGTTAAATCAAGCACCTGATCCCTGGTGAGGTGCAGGTTCGGCATACGGAGCTTTTCGGTTTCGCTCTTCTGCATGCCCTCGTCGAAGACGTTCGGCTCGGCGAGTTTGTGCTCGAAAAATCCCTTGTGGTCGTACCAAGGCTTGGTCGCGGGACCATCCGGCAGACGGGCCAGATCTTCTTTATCTTTGATCGGCTCGGCTCCTTTGCCGCCGCGTTGTGACGGTTCGGTGTAAAGCGCGAAGTCGAGACGCTCAATCGGCTTGCTGCCTTCAAACGTCAACTCGGTGCCAATGCGTCCCTCGTCTTCGAAGCCGGAGATCTCGTGGCATCCGGCGCAGCCGAAGTGGCGCACCCACTTCTCGCCTTCCTTTTTCAGCGCAGGATCATCCATGAACGACGCATCCGCATAGGACGAAGGCTCCTGCTTCTTCTGCGTCATCAGATACGTCGCGATGTCTTCCGCGTCTTCCGGCGCGAGGCGCAGGCTGGGCATCACGGTCATGTTCTGCACTTGCAGTTCGTGGCCGTCATTCGGGCACTTGCTGTGCTCGAGATCGAATTGGTAGGGAAGCCCCTTCTTCGCATAGTCCTCGGGGCCGATGTCTTTTTTCTCGAGAGGACAATATGGACGTGTGCGCTCGCGCGCATTGTGAACCCAGCGGACCAGATAGTCGTAATTCGCCTTTTCGCCGACGCGACTGAGGTTCGCGGCGAAGGTTCCGCCCATCATCTGATCGCCTTCACCGATGGAGTGGCAGGCGAGGCATCCGCGTGTTTCGAAGAGTTCTTTGCCATGCGCCGCGTTGCCGGGCTTGTGTTTCGGCAATGCATCGGTGAAACCCGACTGCCAGATGTACGCCGAGATGGCCTGAATCTGATGATCGTTCAGGCGAAAGTTCGGCATCTTCGTCGTCGGGCGGAAATCCGACGGCTTCTTCAGCCACACTGGAATCCAGTTCTTGTTCAACTTCAGGCGGACATCTTTCAGATTCGGTCCGACTTTTTTCTGGTCCTGCATCAGGCTGTGCGATTGGAAATCGAGCTGCTGCAAGCGGCCGTCGAGCTTGCTGTTGGCCACTTTCAAATCCACGGCCTGCGTGTTCAGCTTGTTCGCTTCGTCGTTCGACTCGGCTGCGTCGGCCTGCTTCATCAAATAGTCCGACTGCTTGATGTTGTCTTTCTTCTGCGTCTCAATCTGCTTGATCTGCTGGCCGACACCGTTCAGATCTTCGGGTTCCTTGTCGTAGCCCTCATAACGATGGCAACCCATGCAGCCGCGCTGGCGGAAGAGATCTTTCCCGGCGTTGATCGTCTGGAACTGAACGTCGTTGCTCGCGAGCACCATGTCAGCGGAATGGCAGGCCTGGCAGCCGGCCTGGGCATTTTCTTTGGGATAGAGCGGCCACAGCCAGTGCTCGTAATTGCCGTGCGCCTTCTCGATGCTGGTGGTCGCACGTCCGTTGCCTTGATGGCATGGCGAGCAGCCGAACTTGTCGGGGTCGTGAATCTTTAAAAGCTCAGGGTCTGTATGGCTGACGAAAGCTTCGGCGTATTCGTCCGGCTTTTTCTCGCCCTTCGGAGTCAGGGCCGCTGCGGTAATTTTCACGGGCTCGCGAATGCCCATGTGGCACGACTCACAGCGATCCACAATGTTGGCGTCCGCAACATTGATCTGTACGATTGTCGGGTCCCAGTCGGAAGTCTTCTTCCGGAGCCCGTCGATCTGTGCCGGAGTCAGATCGACCATGTGGTCGGTGACGTACTCATCCATCTTGGCCTTGGCGGCAGTTGTGGGCTTCAGCACATCGCCGAGTTCGAGGCTCAGCTTGGTCCGCTCATCGCGGATGTCGTTGTAGGTCTTTTCCAGTTCTTCGAAGTTGAATTGTTTCCTGCTTCCATCCGGGAATACGACGGTGGCTTTCTTGTCTTTGTATTCCTTGACGTCTTCTTCCTTGCTCTTCTTCGCAGATGCGCTGGTGGAAGTCTCTTCCTCGTAGGTGAGCGCGTTCACATAGGCGCGACGATCGGTAAACACGGACTGGACCGCCCCAAGACGCGCGCTCGCGTCGTCCAGTTTCTTGCGGGCTTCTTCGGCCTGCGCTTTAGAATCGTTGACCGCGTTTTCGTAGGCCTGCTTCAGTGAGGCGTAGTCCGAATTTTGCTCGACGTCCTTTTCCGATGTCGCTGACTTCGACCGCGCTGTATTCAGGAACGCGCTGTAGCGGGTCTTGAAATCCTCCTGAAACGCCTTCCACGGACGCTGGCCCCATGCCTCATCCCACAAGGCCCAGAACAGCGTCACGATCAAGATCATGGTCGCGATGAGATAGTGGGCAGCATACGACTTACTAGTTATCGGATCCTGCTCGGGGGTGGGTTTATCGGGCACCATTTCCTCCGACTCGACTGCTTAGTTTCCTATGTCTTGCCATTCCGAGCGCCTTTTCTGGCGCGAGGAAGTTGCTTCGCTTCAGCGCGGAATCCCGCTTACTTTAAGCACTCGGGACTCACGACTCACGACTCGCGACTCGCGACTCAGGACTTCCTCAAATGTTGAACCACGGTGTAATCCACACGTACTTGATGTGCCACAACAGGCGCAACGCCATCTTCAGCGGCAGAGCGATCATCGTGAGCCACAGGCCCGCCATCAGCGAAAACTGCAGCAGGCTCATGCGCTGAAAATCTTTCGGCATCTTGCGCCGGAACAGCGAGTACACCGCTCCGCCGCCGATCAAATAAAAGCCGCCAACCACAATCGCGCCGAATATCGACTTGCCCAGATTTGAGGTGATGCCGAAAATGTCCGGCAGATCGCGATTCACCTCATAAATCAGGCGATTATGGTCCCACGTTTGCCCTGGCCAGAACCATTGCCAGCCTGGGCCGCGAATGAAGGTTCCGATGATGATCATCGCAACCCACAAGATCACGAACCCAAACATGAACGTGGAAATTGAAAACTTGCGCTGCTTCCAGGTGTAATAGCCGCTGCCCAGCGGATTCGTATCGATATAAGGAATCACCATCAGCCCGATGATGATCATCGTGGGCATGACCACGCCGGCGATCCACGGATCAAAATAGACGAGCATCTCCTGCAGTCCAAGGAAATACCACGGGGCCTTCGCGGGATTCATCGTCAGGTTGGGATTGGCAGGTTCCTCCAGCGGAGCGTTCAGAGAGATCGACCATACCATCAGAATAATGGTGATAATGATAGCCGCCAGAAATTCAATGCGCAGCAGGAATGGCCAGACGTGGACCTCCTTTGCCCATCCGGGCTTGAACGGCCAGGTCTTGCGATGGTGAGTTTTGGCGAGCGCGGCGTCGCCCTCGAGTTGCTCGATGAGCACGTCGTTGGCATGCGCCTGCTTCCACGCCAGATAAATATAGAAGCAGAGCAGTGGAATCAAGCCCACGATGGGCACGTTATCGGGCGCCGAACAGATCTCCCAAAGTTGTCGCCAATCCATAAGTTCTCCAACAACCCATGTGGGGACAGCCGCCCTCGGCTGTCCGTCGAGCAAAGCTCGATTCAGTTTTTGTGGCTATCAGAAAGGCCGGGCTGTCGCCCAGCGGACAGCCGAGGGCGGCTGTCCCCACATAGAACTTTTTCTACTCTCCCGCCGCCTTCGGTCCTCTGCGCGGCTTGTCCGCCTCGGCCTCCAGCATCACCGGAGCCGGACCTGAAATGCCGCCGTCTTTTCTCACCCGCCAGAAGTGAACGATCATCAGCACCGACGCCACGATCGGAATGCCGATGCAATGCCAGATATACGACCGCAACAGCGCATTCGCGTCTACGATTGATCCGCCCAGCAACCCGAAGCGCACGTCGTTATACGGCGTCATGCCGAGCATCGAGCCAAACGGGCCTTCATGCCCCAACAACGGTGTCGCACGCGCCATGTTGGTGCCGACCGTCACGGCCCAGAATCCCAATTGATCGTCTGGCAGCAGATATCCGGTGAACGAAAGCAGCAGCGTGAACACGAGTAAGAGCACGCCGATGTTCCAGTTAAATTCTCGCGGTTTCTTATACGAGCCGGTCAGAAATACCCGGAACATGTGCAGCCATACGCCGATCACCATCAGGTGGGCGGCCCATCGGTGCATGTTTCGCAGAATCTTGCCGAACGGAACATCGTGCTCGAGATACAGGACGTCGCGAAACGCCTGCACCTTGCTGGGGTGGTAATAGAACATCAGGAGCACGCCGGTGTAGGTCAGGATGATAAACAAGTAAAACGTAATTCCGCCCATGCCCCACGTGTAGCTGTAGCGAACAGCATCGCGGTTGATCTTTGCCGGATGCAGGTGGAGAAAAACATTGGAAAGCACGCCCAGCGCCCGGTTTCGCGGCGTGTCATCGTGCTTGTGGCGGAAGATCGACGTGTAGACCTGCGTCTTCGTCGGATCTTTCAGCCCATCGACCTGTTCCTTAACTTTGGCGGGAATGTCAGTCTTAATGGACTGAATGTCCTCTTTGACTCGATCGAGGATACCCACCTTCCCATTTTTCCCGTTGCCGCCGTTCGGATTGTTTTCGTCAGCCATAATTAACCATTCAGTGATTGCGCGATTCAGTCATCGGGCGATTGGCGATCTTTCAATGGCTCAATGGCCCGATTCGCTCAATCGCAAAATTCTTAGACTCCCGTCAAAAACGCTCCTGGATCGTTGAAGTGAGTCGGCTGTCCCTTGGGCCACTGATACAGCCGTGAAGTGTCGACGATGATTTGTCCGTCGGGTGCCAGTACGACCTTGGCGCGGTCCATGGGACGCGGCGCCGGTCCCTCGAAGTTGATTCCTTCGCTATCGTATCCGCTGCCGTGGCAAGGGCACTTGAACTTGTTCTCGCTTGGCTTCCAGTCGGGAGTGCAGCCGAGGTGCGTGCAGCGCGCATAAATCACGAACAGGCGGTCAGGAGTGCGGTCCACCCAGATGCGGTATTTCTGCTGGAACTTGGTGTCAACGCCCAATGCGAATTCCGAAGGATATCCGATCTTGAATACGCTGTTTGGCTCGAAAAGTGTGCGGGGAAGAAAGAACCGGAAGAACGCCAGGAACCAAGCGACCAGAAAGCCGGTGACCATGGTCCAGACAAAACGGCGGCGATGGCGGTCGAGTTCAGTA
>DATAUY010000128.1:0-19122 GCA_036268025.1 Candidatus Sulfotelmatobacter sp.
GATGGTTCCCGCGCCGTTGTCGGTGGCTCCCGTTGCGGAGGCCCACGAGTCAAGGTGTCCGCCGACCATTACGACTTCATCTTTCAGTTTGGGATCGGTACCGGGAATTTCTGCAATGGTGTCGAAGCCGTGCTCGTGGTCCCCGGTGAATTCAGTTTCCACGTCCATTTCGACCGTGACTGGCACATTCGCCTTCAGCAGACGATAAACTCGGCCATAGCTCTCGATGGCCATCACAACGACGGGCAAAGCCTCGGCGTGCTCACGCTGGTATGTGAACCAGCCCATTCCGCTGCCGCCATCGTCGAAGATCGTTCCCCCGGAGCCGCCGCCATTACGGCCATCGCGGCTGGGAATCACGATGCCCGCCGCATGCTCATCAGCGAGAAACTTTCCCGCTTTTTCACGGAACTCCAGGCGTTCGATGAACTCGGCGAATCCGTTGCCTTGCTCGCCCACATGAACCGGGAATTCTGCGGTCGTCTTCAGATTGGCGTCGTCGCGGCGCTCAAACAGCGGCTTGTCCACCGGCTTTACGTCGCGCATCGGGCCGAAGAAGACGATCTTGCCCGAAAGCTTGCCCTTGTACTTCTCGAGATCTTTTTCATCCTTGGCATCTACCCAGATCACACTTCCGCTGACAGGTCCGTGACTTGACGCGGACCAGGGCAATGCTTGTGCGATGAAGACCGCCGTGTCCGGCGCTGACATGCGAACCCACGTGTTGAGCTGGCGCCATCCCATGCCGAACTCGCCCCAGTCTTCAAGATGGGCGTTCGCGCATCCCATCGCGGTGAACTGATCGCGAGTCCATTCGTTGGCCTTCTTCAGATTTGGCGAGCCAGTGAGCCGCGGGCCGATGCCATCGACAAGGCCAGAGGCATAGTCCATCACGTGCGAATGGCCGAGGCCTTCATCACGGATGCGCTGGTACATCGTCATATCGAGATTCTCGGTTGTGGGCTGCGGCAGATCATAGGACGGTTCGCTTTCTTCGGCTTTTGCGTCCTTGGATTTTTTGTCAGCGGCGGATGAAACGAAGGCGAGACTTAACACAAGTGCAGAAATTGAAACTACGCGTGCGGACGATAACATTTTTCCGAATTCCTCCCCGGAACGAACTGCGCAGAGTAGCAGAATGTTGGGAGATTATGAAGGTCGAAATCCCGGCTGGAGCTCGCCTGCTTATAACATAACGTTGCATGCATGTAGTGGATATCCGGAGTGGATATCCGAGAACAGCCGCTGCCGGTGCAGTTGCTCTTTTTGACTCATCTGTTTAGCCCCTGATAAACTGTTGGATCGTCCGGACATAGGCAATAATCCCGCTTTAAATCAGAAGGAAAATTGTGCGCGCAGAGACCCGCCATCAACTGAAACAGGACACATTCAGCCGCGTCACCATCGGCGCCGCCGAAAAGACCGCCCACTGGAGCGTCGAACACCGCAACACCCTCATAGTTGCAGCTGTCGTGACGGCCATCGTCGCCGCCGCCGTGATTGGGGGTTGGTACTACCTGCAAGCCCAGGACGAAAAGGCGAGCTTCGATCTTTCTCAGGCGGTCCGCACCATGGAGACGCCGCTCCGCCCCGCCAGCAGCCCTGCGCAACCCGACTTCCCGACCTTTACTTCCGCGAAAGAGCGTGCCGAGGCGGCGCAGAAGCAATTCCAGGGCATCGTGGACAAGTATCCGCACACGCGCACTGCCGATATGTCGCACTACCTCATGGGAGTGACGGCGGTCAATCTGGGTGACAACGCCGCAGCCGAGCGCAATTTCAAAGATGTTGCTTCCAGGGGCAACCATGAAGTCGCGTCGCTTGCCAAGGATGCTCTGGCCGCACTCTACGCCAATACGAACCGGCCGAAAGACGCGATCGCGCTCTATCAGGAACTGGTCAACAAGCCTACCGATTCAGTCAGCAAAGTTACGGCGCAATTGCAGTTGGCTGAGACTTATCAAAGTTCCAACCAACCGCTCGACGCCAAGAAACTTTACGAGCAGATCAAGAAAGACAATCCGGGCGTCGAAGCCGGACAGATCGCGACCCAGAAGCTGGCGCAACTGAAGTAGGGCTCAGATGCCGGTACGCCAGCCCTCGAATCTGAGCAGAAACCTCCTGCCACGAGCAATCTGAGCTGAACAATTAAGTGCGGAGAATGTCATGTTCCGTCGACCTCTTGGTGTTTTCGTTTTCTTCCTGATTGCTCCTGCACTTCTGGCCCAGGTCTCTTCCGTGCCCGCCGCTCGACTGGCGCACCTGCGCCACGGCATCAATCTCAGCGAGTGGTTTGCGCAGGTTTACGATCCACGCGGATATACGAAAGAGCATTTCGAAACCTGGACTACCTCTGCCGACATTGCGCTGATTAAATCGGCGGGGTTCGATCACGTTCGCCTGAGCGTGAATCCGCAGCCCATGATGGACGCAGAACGCCGGCAAGGTGGAATGGCGGAATACTTCGGGTATCTCGACGGCGCGATGAAGATGATTCTCGACGCCGGACTCGCAGTCGAACTGGATATGCACCCCAATTCGGATTTCAAGGCTCGTCTGAACGAAGACGATTTCGTCGAGCGCTTCGCCGACTTCTGGCGTACTGTGGCCGAACACTACTCATCATGGGATTCAGACCGCGTATTTTTCGAAATCCTGAATGAGCCGGAGACGCGCGACCCCTACCGCTGGTACGGCGTCGAAGCCAAGCTGGCAGCAGCTATTCGGCAGGGCGCGCCGTCGCATACGATCATCGCCGCAGGGGCGCGCTGGGACGATGACGACGACATGATCTTTCTCGAACCATTGCGCGATCCCAATGTAATTTACGTTTTCCATTTCTATGAGCCGCACATCTTCACGCATCAGGGCGCGACCTGGGGCTCGTATTACTGGCGCTGGCTAAAACATCTGCACTACCCCTCCGATCCGCAGAATGCCGCACAGGTGGCCGAGAAAGTTCCCGAAGCGATTCACCGGCTTTCAGTCATCCGCTATGGACAAGACCATTGGGGTCCAGAGCGCGTCGAAGCGGAAATCAATCAGGCCGCGGACTGGGCCAAACAAAACCACGTGCCGCTCGTATGTAACGAGTTCGGCGTGTTCCGCAATGCCGATCCTCAGGACCGTGCCCGCTGGATCACCGACGTGCGCACGTCACTCGAACGGCATGAAATCGGTTGGGCGATGTGGGACTATTCGGGCAGCTTCGGGGTGGTCACGAAAAAAGACAACAAGGCAGAATTGGATGCGACTACTGTAAAGGCCTTGGGGCTGAAGATGCCTTAGCTATCGCCCTGGGCCAGAAGCAATTTCCTGCTCTCCGGTGTCTAAGCTGGCAGGGTCTCGCGCTTCTGACGTCTCGCCAACTCTCATGAAGTGAAGGCAAGCAGAGTTCAAAGATGGCCATGTTCGAGGCGGTGCATCTCACGAAGCGTTATTCATCTTTGCCTGCCGTGCAGGACCTGTCTTTTTCTCTGGATCCCGGCCAGGTTCTGGGATGCCTCGGCCCGAATGGATCGGGCAAAAGCACAACTGTGAAGATGCTCACCGGGTTGCTGGATCCGACGCGAGGCATCGTACAGTTCGACGGCATAGACATTCGCCAAAATCTGAGCGCCTATCGCAAGAAACTGGGATATGTGCCCGAAGAGGCCAACCTGTATCCCTACCTGACTGGATGGGAATATCTGGAAATGGTGGCGACGCTGCGCGCGATGCCACGCGATCGAATCACGATCACGATCAATTCCCTGCTTGAACTGTTTTCGATGCATCCGCATCGATTTGCCAGTATTGGCACCTATTCCAAGGGCATGCGGCAGCGAATCTTGCTTATCGCCGCATTGATGGACAATCCCCACATCTTCATCTTTGACGAACCACTTTCGGGATTGGACGTTACTTCAGCTCTGATCTTCAAGAATCTCGTGCAGGAACTCGGCCGCCAGGGCAAACTGGTCTTCTACTGCTCGCATGTTCTGGAAGTCGTCGAAAAAGTCTGCACTGACGTCTTGATCCTGCGCAAAGGCACAGTCGTCGCGCAGGATTCTGTAGCAAATATCCGCCGGATTCTCAACCAATCTCTCGAAAGTACATTCCTGCATCTGGTCGATGATGTGGATACAGTGCGCGTGGCGCGCGATATCGTTTCCGTCATGAGCGCCGCATGACTTCGCCGCTCGAAATCCTGCGCCGTTGGTGGGAGTACTACCGCGAGCGCCCGTTTCTGCTGCTCGTTCGCATTTTTGTGGGGCGCATTTTTCGCGGTGGAGGAGAGGCCGACTCGGAAGGCATTGATCTCGGCGTCGGACTCGTGCTCACGCTGCTTGCGCTGCCCGGTGGATTTATTTCGGTCCTGACGTTCGTAAAATACTCCACACTGCTTTCATGGATGCGTGGCGCTCCGCAAGCCGATCCTCTCGCCGTGGCATTGCCGGACGAATACTTTTTCATCACGCTCTCGATGGCGGTCACGGGCGCGGTTGCGGTCTGGCGCTGGGACGCGCTGTTTCCCGACCGCCGCGACTACATCAACCTTGTTCCCTTGCCGGTCTCGACGTCCACCATCTTTCTGGCAAACCTTGCTGCCGTGCTGTTTCTTGCCGCGCTGATCGCAGTCGATGTGAATGCCGCCTCGTCGCTGCTTTTTCCATTGGGAGTCGGGGCCACGCAGAGTTCGTTTCTTTTCTTTGTGAAGTTCACTGCGGTGCATATGCTGGTTGTGGGATTGGCCAGCGCCTTCGCTTTTTTTGGAGTGCTTGCGTTGCTCGGGATTCTGGTGGCGATGCTGCCCCCGCGAGTTGAGCGTACTGTCTCGCCGTTAGTACGAACGATTGTGGCAATGGGGTTCGTGATTCTGCTCAGCGCCAGCTATTTCCTTGTCGATTTTCTACAAGGACAAGACACAAAGCATCAATGGGCCGCTTGGCTGCCGTCCTCCTGGTTTCTTGGCTTATTCGAGGCACTGCACGGGCAAACTGCTCCGGTCATTGCCACAGGTGCGCGATTGGCGCTGCCGGGAGTTGCTCTGATGATCGTTTCCGCTTTCCTCTTTTATGGACTTGGCTACCGCCGCTACTTCCTTCGCATGGCCGAAATGGTGGAGGCAACTTCAGGCATACAAACGCGTACGCCATCGCGACTAGTCGCGTGGTTTGACAATTGGATCCTGCGAACTCCGTTCCAAAAGGGCTGTTTTCATTTTGTCTGGAGAACTCTGTTTCGCAGCGAGGCGCATCGACTAGCGCTGGCAGGCATTTTCGGAATGGGCATTGTGCTGTCGTCACAGTTTCTTGCGGGCGCGGTACAAACAAAGCCTTACGTGCAATCAATTCCATCGGCAAATGCACTTGCGGTTCCATTCGCGCTGGCGTTCTTCATCATCATTGGACTTCGTGTCATTTTCGAAATCCCCGCCGACTTGCGTCCCAATTGGATCTTTCGGTTCTCGCTTGATGCAGAGCATCACGAGTGCGCCACACTCGCCCGGAAAGTCATGCTAACGTTCGTGTTGCCATGGGTAGTGCTGGTTGCATTTCCACTCTATGGCTATTTCGATGGCTGGGTCAGCGCGTCGCTCCATACAATTCTGGTCGCGGTATGGTCGCTATTGCTTGTGAACACGGTGTTGATACGCTTCCGCAAACTGCCCTTTACGTGCCCTCTTCCCGTATTTCAGCAGCATTCCATCGTCACGCTGGTCGGCGCGGCTTTGGGCTTTTTCTTTTTCGCAGTAGCCACGCCACGAGCCGAGGCGCGCGCGCTGGCAGAACCCCTTTGGATGCTCGCGTTCATTCCAATCGCGGGATTGTTCTGGTACATCCCACGCGGGATTAAGGACGGTGTAATCGAAACCGAGAGGCAACTGGTGTTTGAAGAAGTTCCCAGCCGCGCCGTGGAAGTATTGCGGCTTGGGGATTGAAGAGTTTCTTAGAACGCGCCCAGCCACTTCACCGGGAATCGCGCAGCCAGGGAATTTGCCAGGCGCTCGTCGGCGGTGATCAGATCGACTCGTGTATGCAGCGCCAGGGCTACATACAAAGACTCGTAGACGGTGCGTCCGTGATGGAGTGCCAATTGCAAGGCCTTAGGCACGAACTCGGCTGAGGCGATCGTAGGAATTTCAAGATCCCCGATTTCGGCGTACGACTTCTCCGCCCAGGGAGCATCGATCGTTCCCTTCCAGACCCCCTTGCATAAGGCGTTCGCGACCTCCAGCCAAAACAAGTCTGGGACGACGAACTGCAGGTCGCCAGTTCTGTAAGAATCCAGAAGGCAATATGCCTGAGCTACGAACAATTCATTCTGCGCTGGCAAGCACCATTTGATGGCGACGCTCGCATCGACGACATAACTGATCATCGCTCCCGGTCCTCGCGGATCATTTCTTCAGCGGAAGGAAACGGACCTGAACCGAGGGCCGGTTTGGCGCGAAGCTTTGCCAGTTCATCAAAGGCCTTTTGGCGACGTTGCAGTTCGATGCGTGTCGGCACAAAATGCTCGAGAAGCTCAATAACTTCGGCCGCCATGGAAGTCCGGTTCTTGCGCGCACGCTCGCGCAATGCCTCGTACAATTCCTCGGGTACGTTCTCTACATACAGCGTTGCCATAGGGATATCCTAGGCGTAGTCTAGCATGTCCCTAGACTATGGATACCCATTTTCTTGACAGCCGGCCACTGTGAGCTTTATCCTAAGTCTTGCTCCTTGCGGTACTTACGCCTCCTGGCGTGCTTCCGCGGGCCAGCGTCGGCGTGGGTCGCCGCGGAGGTTTGGCCATGTTCCTCGACATCAAAGAATTGGAACTGCATCCCCTGGAGTTCAAGGAAGAGTTCCAGCCTGGTGTGATCGATTTAGGGGACGAAGCCCGCCAGACCACGCCGCTTGAAACCTCCGGCCGGGCCGAAGTCGTCGAAGAGCGTCACGGCAAGCACGAAGTCATCAAAGACATCCGCCTGCGCGGGAAATTGTCGGCCAGACTGGAGTTGCAGTGCGCCCGCTGCCTCGAGCCTGTAAAGCAGGACGTCAAGCGCGAGTTTGAATTGCTGTACCGTCCGTTGGGCACCGATGCCGGACGCGACGAGCTCTCCGTCACCGACGCCGAAGCCGAAATCGGCTATTATCAGAATGACGGTCTGCTGCTGGAAGATGTTCTGCGCGAGCAGGTATTGCTGGCGCTACCGCTGAAGGTCACGTGCAATCCCGATTGCAAAGGGCTGTGTCCTCAGTGCGGCAAGAACTTGAACCAGGAACAATGCTCCTGCTCGACGGAAGTCGAAGATCCCAGGTGGGCAGCGTTGAAGGAAGTCCGCAGCAGAATGGAACACTAAGGCGATTAACGATGGGCGGTAGCAATTACGTGAAGACACACAGCTAATTGCCAATTGCTCACTGCTTTCTTGCGATCAATCCGATTTTGAAGGAATTTAAACCATGCCTAATCCAAAACGACGTCATTCTCAAAAGCGCACCTCGACCCGGCGCGCTCACGATGCGCTGAAAGGTCACAGCCTTTCCGAGTGCCCGAATTGTCACGAGAAGAAAATGCCGCACCGCGCCTGCCCGAAATGCGGATACTATAAGGGGCGGGAAGTTCTCGATGTCGAAGAAGCCAGCTAGTTCTTAACGCCATGCCTAGCGTCATCGCGCTGGATGCGATGGGTTCGGATCGCGCGCCCAAGCCCGAAATTGAGGGCGCCATTCACGCCGCTCGTCAATACGGCGTGCGCGTGCTGTTAGTTGGCCCTGAATCCATCGTCAAGGCGGAGTTAGATCGTCATCCCTCGGCGGCGCACCTGCCTCTCGAAATCATTGCGGCGACTGAATTCATCACCATGGAAGACAAGGTGGAGGCAATCCGCGCCAAGCGGGATTCTTCCATGCGCGTCGGCCTGCGGATGGTGCGCGAAGGCGGCGCGTCGGGATTTGTGACTGCGGGCAACACGGGCGCCGCGATGGCAACTGCGAAAATTGTGCTCGGCGGCGTGCCGGGGGTTGATCGCCCTGCGCTCGCCGCAGTGTTTCCAACCGCGCCGGGTAATCCCGCGATGCTGCTCGATGTGGGAGCGAATGTGGACTGCACCGCGCAGAACCTCGAACAGTTTGCCGTAATGGGCGATGTCTATTTCCGAGCGATGTACGGAAAGCGTTTCGGCTCACACGGACCACGCGTTGGCTTGCTCTCGATCGGCGAAGAAGACACTAAGGGAAACGACCTCACGCGCGAGGCCTTCCAGTTGCTTAAGCAGGCGCCATTGAATTTCGTCGGCAATGTTGAAGGCCGCGATCTTTACAACGGCAAAATTGACGTGATCGTGGCCGACGGTTTCGTAGGCAATGTTGCCCTCAAAATTTCCGAGGGCGTTGCCAATCTTGTGCGCACGGTATTGAAAGAATCGCTGAAAGCGACCATCACCAGCCAGGTCGGCGCATTGCTTTCCCGTAGCGCATTCGCCGATTTCAAGAAACGCCTCGATCACACCGAATACGGTGGCGCGCCGCTGCTGGGGGTGAAAGGCGCTTGCATTATCACGCACGGATCCTCGAATGCCAATGCGATGAAGAACGCCATCCGCGTAGCGTCAGAGTTCTCTACTCGTGGAATCAACCAGTCTATCGAGCGCGGCTTGGCGGCGTTGCATCCTGCTCCGGTTGAAGAAGTGACGCAATCGAACTAATCTGCTTCGCACAATGAGCAATCCAAACATCGCGCTGTTATTCCCCGGGCAGGGCTCGCAGGCTGTTTGTATGGGCAAAGAGCTCGCCGAAAAATACCCTGCCGCCAAGCAAACCTTCGAAGAAGCTGACGACGCGCTGGGGTACAGCCTGTCCAAATTCTGCTTCGAAGGGCCTGAGGATCAGCTTCGCCTCACGGAAATTACGCAACCGGCGATTCTCACCGTTTCCATCGCGGCCCTGCGCGTGCTTGAAACACAAATACCAAAACCTTCCTACGTCGCCGGCCATAGTCTCGGTGAATATTCCGCGCATGTCGCGTCGGGGACGTTCAACTTTGTCGATGCCGTCCGCACGGTCCGCAATCGTGGGAAATACATGCAGGAGGCTGTGCCGGTCGGCGTCGGAGCGATGGCTGCGATCCTCGGCATGGACTTTGAAAATGTGACCGGCGTCTGCGCGGACGCGGCACAGGGCCAAGTCTGCTCCCCGGCCAATATCAATTCGCCGGAACAGGTCGTAATTTCCGGAAATACGGCGGCGGTCGAGCGAGCAACTAAGTTAGCCGACGAACGCGGCGCTAAGCGCGCGAAGCTTCTTCCCGTCAGCGCCCCCTTTCATTGCTCGTTGATGAAGCCTGCGCAGGACCGCCTCGAAGCGGACCTGAATCACATTAAGATGCAGAAGCCGGTTTATCCCGTAGCGTGCAATGTGGAAGCGTCTTTGATTACTGACGACCATCGCGCTCGTGAAACGCTGGTCCGGCAGGTGACGGGCTCCGTGAAGTGGGACCAGGACATGCGTCTGCTGATTGCGCACGGCGTGGAAATCCTTATCGAAGTTGGTCCTGGCAAAGTTCTATGCGGATTGATGCGGCAGATCGACCGGTCGAAAACCTGCGTGAATGTTGGCGATGATGCCAGCCTGGCAAAAACATTGGAAGCCATTGGAATCGCCGCCGCTAATGGAAGATGAGTTCGCAGGGTGGAAAACTGAGCGTCTTGTCTGATTTTTCGACCCAGACCTGCGCGTGCTGGGCACGGTCGTTAACTATGACATCCACAACCACTCCCGATCCCGGCCCAGGACAGGTGCTCGCCCCATAGACCTTTTCTGTCTTGATGAGGCCCCACTCGCCGCCCGGTCCCCAGTCGCGATAGAAATCTCCGTAGGCATATTTCGAATACTGCTGCGGATGCTGCTCCCAACCTGGATCATGCATCCAGATGCCGTACGCAGTCTTATAGTCCTGCTTTTGCAGCGCCTTGAAGAAATGTCCGACGAGGTGTTCCTCAGGCCAATAGCGGAACCACCAGCCGAGAAAAAGGATAACCACGACAATGACGAGCGACAAAATAATCCGCTTCGTGCGCTTGCGGCTTTTTTCCTGATCGTATTCCTGCGCGTCCAGAAGAGTCATGCCTCTCTAGCATAACGGACACGGCGCATAAGGTAAAAGTTCCATGAGAGAGGGGTACTGTTACAGTTTTTCAAACTGTAACAGTACCGAGAGAGGCGTGGGATTGAGAAATTGCGTAATTGAGCAATTGAAAGCAAGCCAACCTGAACGCGTGGGCGAGTGCGGTTCCAATTTCCCAATTACCAAATTTCCCAATTACTCAATATTCAGAGCGTTCGTTTGAACAACGGAATCGCGATCCCCAACGTAACCGCAGCGAAGATCGAAAGAAACAGCATGTCTCCCCAGACAGCCGAAAGCGTCGTCTCTTTCAGCAGCAGGCATTTGAATCCATCCACCGCATAGGTAAACGGATCGCCTCTTGCGATCACGCGCAGCCACGGCGGAAACGCCTGAATGGGATAAACCGAACCGCTCGGGAAAAACAGGAGGGTGTTCAGAATGCCAAACATGGCCCGCGGAACCAGCGGATCTTCGATGCGGACCATGAGCAGAAACATCATGGTATTAAAGGCCAATGACGTCAGGACGATCATGATGACCAGTCCGAGCATCGTCACTGGATTGAAAATCGTACCGACTCCGGCAAGCAACGATCCGATCACGACGATGATCACGCCAGTCATGACCGCCTTGATCGCACCGGCGGCGTTCAATCCAAGCACAAGTTCGAGCTTCGTGATGGGCGTGACCAGATATCCTTCATGCACGCCGCGCGCCTTGTCGTCGATGTACAACATGCCGCCACCAATCATTACCGACACAAACATGGCCAGGACGAGCGACCCCGGCAACAGATACTTCATGTACTCGATATATGGATACAGTTCGACAATATCGAGTGCCGTCTGTTGCAGGATGCGCGGCGAGACGGTCGGCTGGTTAAGCGCGTTGGTCAGATCGGTCAGCTCACTTTCGACGGCCGAGCTCATGAAGTTGTCGCTGTTGTCCACAACCAAGCCAATTCGGGGATGGTTCTGCTCGTAAACGTGCTGCGAATATTGCGGCGGGATAATCACCGCGCCCTGCAGCTTGCCGTCGCGCACATCTTCGACGGCCTTTTTCTCATCGCTATATTCGATCGGCGCGAACGTACGAATGTTCGCCTGCACCGCATTGAATGCTTCGCGAATGCGAACTGCCTGTGGCCCGCCATCCTGGTCCACGAGCGCGATCTTCGCATCGTGAATCTTGCCTCCAAATGCGTTGCCCAGGATGATCAACTGCACCAGCGGGAAGATCATTGAAGCCAGCATCAATGCCGGTGAGCGGAAGAACTTGCGCATCTCGCGCTCGATAATGGCCATCATTCTGTTCATGGTTGTAACCCCGGCCGTTGCGGCATGACGAAGGCATATGATTTCTGCAATTCATCGCGCAATTGGCGGCCAGTGTAGTGGACGAAAACGTCGTCGAGGGTCGTATTCTGCACCGAGAGAGATTTCACCTGTACTCCCGATTGCACCGCCATCTCTACGAGTTGGGTCGTCGTCTGCGACCCATTGCCCGTGAGCACGCGAAACATTCCCGCGCCTTCATGCTGTACCGATGTCACATCGACCAGCTTGTGCAGCCTCTCTTCCCAATCGGCAGGAGCATTGTCGAATTGCGCTTCAATCACATTCGATCCCGGCACGCTGGCCTTCAGCGCCATCGGGGCATCGAGCGCAACCAGTTTCCCGTGATCGACGATGGCGATGCGGTCACACAGCCGGTCAGCCTCGTCCATGTAGTGCGTGGTGATGAGAATTGTCAGTTGCCTCTTCGCCTTGATGTTGCCGAGCATTTCCCAGACAGCCACGCGCGATACGGGATCAAGGCCAGTTGTCGGCTCGTCCAGGAAGAAGATCCGCGGATGATGCACCAGTCCACGAGCGATCTCCAGCCGGCGGCGCATTCCGCCAGAGAGGGTTTTCGTCGCCGCATTACGCCATTTCGTCAGGTCCACAAGTTCCAGCAATTCTTCTATGGATTTCTGACGTTCTTTCGCCGGAACGTCATAAAGCTTGGCGTAGATGCTCATGTTCTCCTCGACGGTAAGATCGAGATCGCTGGTCAATGCCTGGGGAATCACGCCTATCATTCTCCTCGCGGCATTCGGCTCTTGGGAGACGTCATGGCCCGCGATTCGAGCTTTTCCCGACGTGATCGGGATCAGCGTCGTCATCATGCGGATCAGCGTGGATTTCCCCGCTCCGTTAGGCCCCAGCAGTCCGAAGATCTCGCCTTCTTTCACTGCAAACGAAATGTCGTTGACCGCAGTGAACTCACCATACTTTTTGACGATGTGCTCGACCTCGATTGCCGACGGCGCTTCGGGGTCGTAGACCGGTCTCTCCGCCCCATTGTGCGCCGCCCCGTTGTTCTTCTTCGTCGCTTCCGTCATGGCTGTTCCGAGGTCGAGGCCTGCTGTGTACCGGCGCCCTTAAGTTGAGCCGGGCTCACCAAAACTTCAGCGGTCATGCCGGGCACATACGCACCTTTGGGGTTATCGAGCCGGACCTTCAAAGCGATCGTCTTAATGTCGCGCTTGCGGCGGCTCACGTCGCGCTGGGTAGCGAAGTCAGCTTCGACGCCTTTGAAAAACACTTTTCCATTGGTCGTAGTGCCTCCGGGAAGTTGGATCTTCAGCGTGTCGCCGTATCCGATATGGTCGGAGTAAGTTTCTGGAATCTCAGCACGCACCCAGGTGTCGCTGAAATCGACCACAGTCACAATCGGAGCGCCGATATTGACCACTTCTCCCTGGCGCGCGGCACGCACCGAGACGACGCCAGTCACAGGCGCGTAAACGTTGGTGTAGCCAAGGCGGACCGCAGCCTGATTTTTCTGCGCGATCGCATTTTTCAGGTCGGCTTCGGTCGAAGCGACCGTGCTCTTTGCTGCATTCGCCTGGTTCGTGCGCGCAACGGCAGATTTCAGATCGGCTTCGGCGGCCCGTACCATATCCTGCTGCGCCTGCAGCGTCGCCTGGGCAGCTTGCAGATTGGTTTCGGCCTGCACGCGCTCCTGGTCGGAAGCGATTCCTGCCTTTGCCAGTTCGATGGTGCGCTGGCTGTCGCTTTGCACGCGATCGAGAGTAGCTTTCGCCTGCATCAATTGGGCTTTGGCGGAAGAAACTTTCGCCTCGGAATTGGCGACATCGCTCGTTGTGGATCCCGATGTCGATTGTTCCGTGTGCTGCATTTCCGCAACTTTATGTTGCAGGCTCGTAATCGTGGCAGTCGCGGCGGCTTCCTGCGTTTGCAACTCCGAAGGATCGAGCACCGCGATCAGATCGCCGACTTTCACCGGAGTTCCCTCGTCGACCATCAGCTTCTGAATTCGGCCTTCAACCTGCGCACTCACGATGACCTGGTTGGCGTCCACTGTGCCAATCAGGACAAGATCGCTGGAATGGCTGGTCGATAAAAAATAGTAAGTTGCGGCGATCACAAAAATGATCCCCAGCAGGACGAAAAAGCGGTTGCGCGCGCTCATGAGCGTGCTCCTTGCGTGGCAGTTTGTTTTGGCGCAAACAACGCGGCAGAAATGAAATCGAGAACAGCCGCGCGACGCTCGGCGATGCGCTCGGGCATCAGCGGATTGATGCCGGAAATCTTTTGCATCATCGATGCGCCGGTAAAGTAGAAAACGATCACGGCGACCATCGAGGGAACGAATTGAGCGGGATCGACCTTGCGGAACTCGCCTTTCGCGATTCCCTCCGCCAACAACTCGCTGACTCGATGAAACGTGGGTATCAGGTAATTGCGCACTACCTTCTCGAGGTAGGCCGAATGGTAAGGAGCGCGCATCATTTCGCGCTGCATCAATCTTGGGTACATTGGGTTCGCAGCCACGTAGTCGAAATGTGCGCCGGCATAAGCAAGGACCTTTTCGCGCGGAGGCAGATTAGACTCGAGCGCCTTCGAGATCGCCTTCTTCAGCCCCTCGAAAACAGTGTTGAGCACTTCGCCATAGAGCGTTTCCTTGTCTTTGAAGTAGTAGTAAAGCAGCGCCTTGTTGACTCGCGCCTCGCGAGCAATAGAGTCGGTGCGCGCCCCGTCGAGTCCATGGGCGGCGAATTCGTGGGCGGCCGCTTGCAGAATGGCCGCGCGGCTCTCTTCCGGCCGCCCGCGCGAACCCATGCGCGGCTCCTGATGGCGTTGCTGGCGACTCGGCCTGCGACTCTCGCGCCTCTGATGAACTTCTTCGCGATCTTTATGGCGCCTCATCATTTAATTAACCAGTTAGTTAGATTATAGCGCAAATTTTTGGATTCACAAATTGCTCTTCGTCCGTGATCTAATGGCGATTCCATTATGAAAACGCCTTGCTACATACTCATCGCCGCAGTGGTTCTGGCTTGCCTCTCGCTCGCTCTTAATGGCCAGACCGGCGCCGCGCCTCACCGCGAGGTCGCAATCACCATTGACGATCTTCCCGCCGGAATGGCGGACCGGCTTCCAGCTGCGGACATCACGGCGATGACCACCAAATTACTCGGCACCCTGCGCGACCAGAAGATTCCGGTCGTCGGCTTCGTGAACGAGAAAAAGCTGTATAAAACGGGTGAAGTGGACGAGCGCATCAAGGCATTGCAGATGTGGCTGGACTACGGCTTCGAATTAGGCAATCACACCTTCAGCCACGCATCGCTGAACCAGGTTGGCCTGAAAACGTGGGAAGAAGAAGTGATTCAGGGCGAGAGCGTGACGAAAATTCTTCTGGCGCAAAAAAAGATGAAGCTGCGCTACTTCCGGCATCCCTATCTTGACACTGGCCGCGACTTGCAAACTCGCCGTCAGGCGGAAGCATTCCTGGTCGAGCGCGGATATCGCATCGCTCCCGTCACCCTCGACGGCTGGGATTGGATGTTCGCCGGATTATATGAGGACGCGAAGAAGCGCAACGATTCCGCCTTGCAGCAGCAGGTGGTCAAAGAGTATCTCGCCCATCACGATGCGTCCTTCGCATACTCCGAACAGCTGTCCGCCAAGGTCCTGGGATACGAGCCGAAGCAGATTCTTCTTCTTCACGCCAGCAATCTCGAAGCGGACCACATCGGTGAACTGCTCGACCTGCTGCGCAAGCGCGGATATCGCTTCATCACATTGGAAGATGCGCTAGCGGATCCCGCGTACAGTCTGCCGAACACGTACGTGGGCGAAGAAGGCACCGGCTGGATCGAACAATGGGCGATCTCGCAGGGAAAAATTCCTCAGGGCGCGCCCCAGATACCGCAGTGGGTCTTCGATCGCACGAAGGAATTACATCTTTCGACCGGTCAGGTCAGCGCGCCAAATCCGTGATATCCAGTTCGGCCAGGATTGAGACGCCTCGGCGCACCATGTCCAGTTCATTGCCGACTTCTACGGAGAGAGAGCCGTCTGATTCTTCCCTGAGACACACTTCAAGCTCGGCAATGGCGCTCGCGGCCCGTTCCTGCTGTTCAAATGCTCGCGCCGCAATTCGATGAACAAACGCGTGAGCGCCTCCCAGGGAGTGCGCCTTTTGGCTGCTTGCGATCGCATCCTCGAAACGCCGATTCATAAGTTGCGAATACGCCAGCAGGAGCAGCGGCTCCGGGTCGCTCGGAGCGAGTGTTGAAGCCTTGGTGAGCGGTGCTTCAGCGCCGTTAAAATCTCGATTCCGGATGGCCATTCTCCCCAGATTGAGATAGGCGAGCGCGAAGTGATCGTTCAGTCCCACAGCCTTCCTCAAGGCGTCGCGCTCCTGCACCGGATCACCCAGGCGTTGATAGATGACGCCAAGGTTGTTATAGGCGGCCGCAAACGCAGGATAAATCTGAATCGCGCGGCGGAGCCTCTGAATGGCCTTGGCATAGTCGTTTCGGCTGAGGAACTCGTTCGCTTTGGCAAATTCCTTTTGCGCCTTCTCTGGGACGCGAAGGTCGGCAGCCGAAACCAATGCGTTGGCGCGAGCCTGGTTCTGCTGCGCGCGTTCATCGGAATCTTTCACCTGCACCAAAATGTCGGCGGTCCAGGGCGAAGTCGCGATGATGCTGTCGGTGTAAGTAAGGTTCTGGCCCGATGCCTTCACGTGGTAGGTTCCAGCTGGAATTCCTGCAAAGTCCACTACGCAGTTTTCGTCGGGTGTGCGCTCCGCGATCGGGCCGTTGACACCGACTAACCGAGCTACAGTGAACGGATAGCAGAATCCGTTCGCGTAAGTAAATCGTACTCCCAGACTATTAGAGCCTGCATTGACCTGCGCGGCGGCCGAACTTGCGAGAAGAAACAAGGCAAGGTGTGCACGAGTCATACGGCGCTCCCGAGTTGTCAGCGGGGCCGTTCGTCGCTTCTCACGAGAGGCCACGAGCGCTCCTGTGACAACGTGGCCTTTGAGACGCGCTGGGGGAAAAATCGGTAGCTGGAGAGGGATGAACTGCTGATTCTTGAAACTCTTTTTACATATGGCAAACGTTACACAGCAAAACAACGATGTAATCGAGCAGTTATGCGGAGACTGTCAGAGGTGTCGGTAGGGAGTGTTGCCGCGGGACAGGGTGAACGCTCTGGGTTAGGAAGGAATACAGAAAACATCAGTGTGAACACAGCGACTGGCAAGGACCGTTTCGTAGCGGATGACTGAAGGGCGAGGTTCTCGTTTTATCCCGCACCGCCCGCGATCGACGGTACCAATAACACTTCATCGCCTTCCTGAAACGCATACGTCGATCCGCCAAGAAAGCGGATATCTTCTTCATTCACGTAAATGTTGAGGAAGCGTCGGACCTCGCCCTTGTCGTCACGAAGATGGGGCTTGAGTTCAGGAAACTTCTCGTCAAGAACGCAGAACAGTTCGTTCAAAGTCGAGGCGGCGCAGGTAATCGAGCCGACGCCCGAAGTATGCCGTCGCAAAGCGGTAGGAATCTGCACCGTGATCGGCATGGTTACGCTCCCACGCCTTCGGCGATCACGCCGGGGATCTCGACCTTGTTCAGCGTCTGCTGCAAGTAGGCTTCGAACTCGCTCAGCTTCGGAGCAATGGCGCGCTCGGTTTCGTAGACTCCAGCGAGGACATCGGTCGTCTTCAATCCATTGCCGGTGATACAAAGCACAGTCGTCTCTTCGGGATGGATCCGATCCTGGCGATAAAGCTTGCCGGCCGTTCCCACTGTCACGCCGCCAGCGGTCTCAGTGAAGATGCCTTCCGTCTCGGCGAGCAACTTGATTGAGTTGACCACTTCCGGATCGCTGACGTCCTCGCTCCATCCGCCACTATTCTTGATGGTCTTGATCGCGTAGTGCCCGTCGGCAGGATTGCCGATCGCCAGCGAACGCGCGATCGTGTTCGGCTTCTGCGGCTCGATCTCAGACGCGCCGGTCTTCACCGCCGTCGAAATCGGAGAGCATCCCGTCGCCTGCGCGCCGAAAAACTTCACTTGCTTCGCCTCAACCAGGCCAAGCTTCGCCAGTTCGTCGAACGCTTTCTTGATTTTCGTGATGAGCGACCCGCCGGCCATCGGGCAGACCACGTTATCCGGCAAGCGCCAGCCAAGTTGCTCGGCGATTTCGAATCCAACGGTCTTCGATCCTTCCGCGTAATACGGACGCAGGTTGACGTTGACGAATCCCCAGTTATGCTCGTCGGCGATCTGCGAGCAGAGACGATTCACCTGATCGTAGTTCCCCGCGATGCGAACCACTTTCGCGCCGAAGACGTTTGTGCCGAGAATTTTTGCGGGCTCGAGATCGGATGGAATGAAGATCCACGCCTTCAGCCCTTCCCGGGCAGCATGCGCCGCGACGGCGTTCGCCAGATTTCCCGTCGACGAACACGAAACCGTGTCGAAGCCGAACTCGCGCGCATTGGCCAGCGCGACCGCAACCACGCGGTCCTTGAAGCTCAGCGTGGGCAGGCAAACGGCATCGTTCTTTATGTAGAGATTTCCCGCGACGGCGGCCGTTCCGCTCAACTTTGCAGACAACTGCGGGGCCTGAAACAGTGGAGTGAAGCCGACCGGCAGCCGCGGTTCATGTCCCTGGGGGAGGGGCAAAAGTTCGGAGTAGCGCCACATGTTCGGTGCCCGCTGTGCGATGCGCTCCCGAGTAAACGACGCCTTCTTCTTTAATGCGTCGTAGTCGTAAGCAACTTCCAGAGGGGAGAAACAATCGTCGCAGATGGAGCGGGGCTGGTTTCCCCAGGTCCTTCCACATTCGCGGCACCGCAATTCGTAGTGAGACATGTTGCTACTCGCTTTCTTCGCAAAACTCGAAATCGAAGCGAATAGCTGAGGACGAGCCTCCCTCGGGAAAAGGAGCGCCTAAAATACAAAGGCCTCCTTTCCCCAGGAATAGGAAAAAGAGGTAGTCGGATGCAGGTGCTAGCTCGCAGCCGAATCTCATGTTCCCCGTTTCCAGGAGAGAGTTGGCACCTGTCAGCCCGGATAGATGATCCGGGTTCGGTTGCCGTGGCGTCTCAGGGCTCGTCCCTCAGCCACTCTGCATGAAATTCAGGTCCGCTCGTCCAATGAGGAGGAGCGAACTTGTATGCCTTGGATGCTACAGAAATCTGCACACCTGCGTCAAGGTGAAATCTGCGTCAAGCTGGAAGCAAAGATCAGTTACCTCCGAGGACGCAGAAGCCGCCGGAAAAACAATTCCAACATTTCCTGCTCGGCGATCTCGCCGTGCTCGGCGGTAGAGTCATTCCCAACGACCATGGCCTAAAGTGCAAAACTTTGCGGGACCAGCAGCTCGAAAACACACAAGGTAGACGTTCTTCCTAAAGGGAAAGATTCAATAGACTCCGCCTAACGCCATAGAAACAAAGGCTTGGCGATAACGCAAATTCCTTCATCGTTTTCCTTTTCTTCTCCGGCCCGTTTTGGCTATTGTGTTAGCCCGGAAGTGCAATAAAATCGTCCGGCGAGTCTTACTGCGAAGTGCGCCAGGCTTGAGACCGAAGTTAAAAAAAATGCAGTCGTCCATTCTCCCCACCTGTTCTGGCCATAGAGGTATCTGAAGCAGACTCAGCAACCAGGTTTCTTCCGAGACAAAATTACGTGCCCTGGGTTTA
>DATAUY010000129.1:0-12570 GCA_036268025.1 Candidatus Sulfotelmatobacter sp.
GTCAGCCTCAATCCTGCGGCCAGGCAGTGATGTTGTCCGCGTCAACGAACTCTTGCAGGGTCACCGTGCCAGTCTCATTGAACGTGTCGAGTTGATGGTTGATGCCCAGCACATCTCCCCAGGTTGACGAAGCTGCGGGTGCGGAGATGTCCCAAACGGTCGCGCTTCCGTCAATGCTGACCGTTCCGTATAAGATTCGCCCCTGCGGATACTGTGCATCCGGCAGAGTTCTCTGAAGGTAGAACTGCGCATGATGCCACGTCCCGGTTGAAAACGCAGGGCATGCGATCGCATTCGCTGGCGAAGGGTTCGACTCAGTCTGTGTATTCCTCACCGCCGGCACCCATCTCCCAGAAGACTGGTCCCATGCATCCCAGATCGGTCCCCCTCCGCCGTCGGGATGATAGTTACACTGCGTTCCAATCATGTACTTATAGCCGCCTTTGGCCTGAAACAAATCAAACTCAACAGCTTGCGTATTAGTCGTCGTCGTGTTGCTGGAGAGGTAGAAATAGAAATCCCACACGAAAGTTTGCAGTGAGTCTTGTTGGCCGATCGGCGGGACTTTGTACCAGAAGAGTCCGTTCGCATAATCGGGTCCGGTCACAGACAACGCAATGCTTCCGTTGGTGTCCCTTTTCGGACTTTGGCCGAACGCGAAGCTGACCGTTGCAGTGTTAGCCCCGCCCGAACAACTGGGGGTGCCGCAATCCCACCAGCCTGCAGCATTTCCCGAATTACTATTTTCCTGGTCGTCTTCGCGATTGAGCCACTGTTGGTAGCCGCTCGGGAAGCTATTCGGAATCACGGCGCCTGAGGCTGTGATGCTCAGGTTTCCGCTGTCCCCGCAATTCCCAGCAGAGTCCCACGCGCGCACAAACACCGTTTGACTCAGCGCGCCCCCGGCGCCGGTCTCGGGTAGCATGACCCAGGAGTTAAGCGTGGCAATTCCGTTGAGATACATTGGCTGCCCGGTAGCGAAAGGGATATCGGCGTACTGGTTCGTATAAACCGCATATCCGGTAATGGACCCGCCTGACGAAGATGCTGTCGCCTGAAAATGAATTGGAATAGCGTAAGTGCCTGAAGTAGGGGAAGTTAGATTAACACTGACCACACTACCCGGACAGGTTGCCGCGAAGCCGACACTCGCCGAGAACAGACTGAGCACACATAAGGTCAACACACTGCGCGATTTCACTTCATAACTCCTTTTCTAAGTGGATGGGTTGCGGTTAGAAAGTAATTGCTGGCTGCAGGCACGTAGACGAGGTAGGCAGCGCTGACTTAGAAGGTGTCGTGAAAGCCTTTGCCCGTCCATACGTTGGGCACTGTAGGGAAAGTTATTTTTTCAATTATCAGTGGTTAGGTGTTTACGGTGCATCGGCGTCATTCATCAGGCGGCATCTGACGGAGCGGTGTCGTTCCGTTACAATTCCAGGTTTATGTCCCCTGATTTCCTTCAGCCATGGAACAACTTCTTCAGTGCCGAGCTCGGCGCCGCGGCCGCTCTCACCGGATTGCTCTTCGTTGCCGTCTCCATCAATCTCGCGCGTATTTTGCAGTTTCCCCATTTGCCGGCGCGAGCAGCTGAAGCGTTACTCGATCTTTTGTCAGTAATGATCGTCAGCACATTCGCGCTCATTCCAAGACAAGGCATGATCAACCTCGGCATCGAGATTGCCGCGACCGGTTTCTTTTTGTGGATCTCGCACACGGTTGCACTGACGCGAGCGCGTAAATTTGATCGTGCATACGTGAGGCTTCGGATCCGCCTGTTGGTGAATCAACTCCCGCCCCTGCCTTTTATCGTTGCAGGAATGCTGCTCGTCTTCGGCCGTCCAAGTGGCATGTATTGGATTGTCCCCGGCACCCTGCTGTCATTTGCGGCGGGGATTTTCGGCGCGTGGGTGCTGCTGGTGGAAATCCAGCGTTGATCAATTCTCGCGCAAGCGGATCTACTTCCACGGCGGCGGCGGTCCCAGGATGGTCGTGTCGTAATGACTCACCAGCTTCGACACTTCGCGGATGAATCCCGGGTCTGACGGCGGCATGCGCGACGCCAGCTTATCAAGCTCAGGAAAGAATTTGTCGAATCCTGCCGGAATGCCCGTGCCTAAAAAGCGTACATTTATTTCACTGTGATTGGCTTGCGCGTGCGGCTGGTTACGAGGCAGTTCCGCGAACGTTCCAGGGCCAAGGTCGTGCCACTTGCCATCCAGATGAACTGAGAGCACGCCTTCGAGAATGTAGACCTGCTCCACCATTTTGGGATGCAGATGCAATGAAGTGGTGAACCCCGGAAACTCGCACGCCTCAACCAGCCACCATTCCCCGCTCGTTCGCTCTCCGTCCACGAGCATCCGCACTTCTCCCAACCCTTGTTTGTAGACCCGCGCCTGATCTGGCCTGATAATCACTGCCCACCTCGCCATTTGTCGCCCAAATACTTCACCGCACCGGTGGCACTTTGATCACATTCGCGCGGCAGTCGCGCACATTCTGGCATGCCGTCGGCTTGAGATCTTTCGTCAGACAGAAAGAAATCGCCGTCAGAAAGTTATTGCCGCAGCTCACCGTCATTTCGCTCGCGTTGAAGCCGGAATTGTCCTGAATAAACTCACTTTTGACGTTCTGCGGCGGGATCGAAAACTGTTGTTGCGGATCCTTAAAACGCTCGGGAATCTTCACCGATCCAAACGCCTGCCGCAATTGCTTAAAGTACGCTTCGGCATCGAGCCCGCTGCACGTGCCATGCGTAGTCCATTCGTGGGCGACGAGGCCCGCATCCGGCATGATGTCCGATATCTCCGCAGGATCCGACAGGCCTGGCGCATTCGAGCAGTGTTCCGGATACCCATTCACGTATTGCGGCCACAGCCCATGGACCACGAAGCCGTAGTGCCCCGACTGGCACTCGGGCTTGTCTTTGTGCGAGTAGCAAAACTCCGGCGACCACGAAAGCGTCAGCAGGTAGTAGTCGAAGACCCCAGGCTTGCCGGTGCTGGCTTGACTGGAATTGTGGTGCTTAGACGATCCTGCACCCATGACAATCACAGCCAATGGAAACAGTAAAACGATTTGAACGCTCGCTTTTTTCATACTTATCTCGTCCGGTCCACGTACGTTTCGCCGCCCTTCATGACAAATGTGACTTTCTCCATCACCGTGATGTCGGTCAGAGGATCACCATCGACCGCGACGATGTCGGCGAACTTTCCTGGTTCGATGCTCCCGATGTCGGCGGCGCGTCCGGTCAATTCCGCGCCATTGATCGTCGCCGCCCGCAACGCATCAATCGGCGAGAGCCCAGCCTTCACCAGAGCGCCAAATTCTTTTGATACTACGTCTGGGTCATCATCCACTCCGTATGCCACCCTCACGTGATGCGCCAGCGCGCGCCGAAACGCCGGCTCCTGCTCTTTTAGAATCGCTACACCCTTGGCAAAGCTCACTGGATCGCGCCCCTGCGAAAGTCCCGTCTCCATGTCGTGCTGGAAGCAATAGAGCGTAGGCACCACCCAGGTGTGATGTTCTTCCATCAACCGCGCGCCCTCTTCGTCCATAACCGTGCCGTGTTCAATCGAATCGACTCCCGCTCTCACCGCTGCCTTGATGCCTTCCGAACCCTCGGCATGCGCCATCACTTTCTTGCCCGCGCGATGTGCCATTTCGACCGCCTTCGCCATCTGCTCCTCACTCAATTCCTGCACGCGATAGTCGCTGATCGGGTCCAGGACGCCGCCGCTCGCCATCAATTTGATCCAGTCGGCGCCGTATTTGATGTCGCGCCGCACCACGTTTGCGATCTCATCGGGCGTATCGGCGATGTTGAACCCGCGAGGCAATCCGGCGTCCGGGGCCAGCACGTCCGCATCTCCGTGCCCGCCGTACAGCGAAATGCAGCCCCCGGCCGAAACCATCCGCGGCCCGCGAATCAGTCCTCTGTTAATGCTGTCTCGCAACGCGATTTGCCCGTATGCCGGGTCAGTTTCGCAGGCCTCGCGAAGCGCGGTGAATCCATGGTCCAGCCACACTTGAAGATTGCGCACTCCCCAGATCGCCTTCTGCGGAGACGACATGCGCAGGCCACCGGTAGATGTCTGATCTTTCGGATCGCCAAGCACATGCGCATGAGAATCAATCAACCCCGGCACGACCGTGTATTTGGAGAGATCGATGACGTTGACTCCAGCGGGAGCCGAATCGGCCACACGAGCAATCCGGTCCTTTGCGACGACGATAAATACATTCGTCGAAACTTTTCCGGATCGCACATCGATCATCCGTCCAGCGCGCACCGCGACAGTGGGAGTCTGATTGTTTTGTTGTGCCTGAATTGACCCGAGCGCGCATGAAAAAACAGCCACAAGAAAACTAGCCTTCCGCCAAATCCTCATTGTTGGTTCCGTCCTCCGGAAAGAAGCTAAGAGCCTAAGGCGAGCAGACCCCCGCTGACAAGGGTAGTGTTTCTGTCCGTTACGAAGAACGTCGAGCTATCTATCCGCCGGACAGAACGTAATCCATGCGGTTGATGGCCGGCGGAGTCTGCCCGAGCGCGCGGAGCATTCCGATGACCTGCCCGCGATGAAACGTCGAGTGGTCAAGCACGTGCCGTAGAATCTTCCACCGGGCAATACTTGGCGATATTCCGTCCGGAAGATGGACTGTGATGCCATTCTCAAGACCATTATCGGACGTATTCTTAAGCCATGCCCGGTAGCCAGCCCACAGTTCGGGCCAGCATTGCTTTAATTCAGCGAGCGAAACTTCAGGGGACAATCCTTGCGGAAGCCGCCAGCTCCCGCCGTCTGGTGTCCCGCTCAGACAATCCAGCCAGACTTTTTCTCCGTCGCAGATATGCCGCAGCGTCGCAAGAATGTGAGCATGCGAAACACCCAAATCGTGTTCAAGGTGCGCCGAAGTAATGTCCGAGCAGGCATCGAGCAATCGCTCGTTGGCCCATCCCGAATATCCCACATCGGCCAGTAACAATTCCTTTGCCGAGAACATCTGCAAAGTATAAATGAGCGGAATCCCATCGAGACTCACTCTCAATGCACCTTGGAATAAGCGGGGAAGGGCTGAGTCATCTTCCCGCGATACAATCGTTCGCCGTATGGCATCCTGGAATTCAAGCCTTGCTCTCTCCCGCAGAATGCTCAGCCAATCCGCACGTGCGGCGGTAGGGACCGTAATCTCCATGCTGCTGGCGCAGATGCTCAAACTTCCCGAGTTCTACTGGGCGCCGATTTCCACCATCGTCATTCTTCTCTCCACGATCAACCCCTTCACGCTCGCCTGGCAGCGTTTCGCGGGTACGGCCCTCGGAGCCGTGCTCGGCGCGCTGATCGCGACCTCGATGCATCCCGCCTGGAGCCCTCTTCTCTGGCTCGTCTACGGCTTGGGAATCTTCGTTGCCGGGATACTATCCGCTTTGCTCCGCATCGGCACCGCCTATCGGTTTACGGCAATTACGCTGACCATTGTCTTGCTCATCCCTCACGCTGCCTCACCCTGGGTCGTTGCCTGGCACCGCTTCATCGAAGTTTCCCTGGGAATTGCGGTGGCCCTGGCGGTGACCGCGATCTGGCGAATCGCAGAGTAGGTCAATCAAGGTGCAAGCCTGCGACCGAACTGGATCGCGATGCTATGCTCTCGGCATGAAAATCCGGATTGTGCTTGGATTCATTGCGCTTTGCTCCCCATTCCTTCTCGCCCAGTCTCCGGCGAAAAAACGCCTGCTTGCCATTGGCGAAGAGAAAGGCTATCGCCACGAGTCCGTCTCCCACGCGCTGGCGACCATCGAACGTCTAGGCCGCGAATCTAGCCTGTGGGACACGACCATCCGCACTGACACCGAAGTCCTCACAAAGCGGAAACTCGAATACGACGCGAAAAATCTCAACGACTTCGATGCCGTCCTTTTCTTCACCGGCGGCGATCTCGAAATGGACGCGCAGCAGAAATCAGACTTCCTCTCATTCATCCACGACGACGGCAAGGGCTTCATCGGCGTGCACAGCGCGACCATCACGTTCACAGATTGGCCGGAATACGGAGAAATGATTGGGGGATACTACGACGAGCACCCCTGGGGAACCTTCAATGCTCCGATCATTGTTGAAGACCCGAACTTTCCTGGCATGCAGCAGTGGCCGCGCGAATTCGTGCTGCGGGATGAGATTTATCAGTTGAAGAATTACTCCCGCGACAAAGTGCGTGTGCTGATGCGCCTCGATGCCTCGAAGCTCGACCTGAAAAACAAAAATGTCCACCGCACGGACGGAGACTTCGCGGTCACCTGGGCCAAGACTTATGGTAAAGGCCGCGTCTACTATTCTTGCCTCGGTCACGTCCTCGAGAACTGGGATGATCCCCGCATGCAAATGATGTACGTGGAAGCCATCAAGTGGGCCCTTCGCCTCACCGACGGTGATGCCACTCCACATCCTCCGGCCACTCACTGACTAATCCAAGAATATCTGTAGCAAACACTCATTCACCTTTGCACAGCCATCCTTTGCTCGCGGGCTTGTCATCAGAAACGTGCCGGTTGGGGAAGCGCTCCCGCCCTCCGGAGAGTGGAGGATGTCATGAAATCTGCTCGGATATCGTTTCGATACCTGCTATTGACCCTAAGCATTTTCGCATTACTCCTACCGGTTGCAATGTATGCGGACAACCAGGTGATGGGCCAACTCATGTTTGAAGGCAAATCGAAGGTCGAGAAAACCTCCGGCGTCTGGATCGACGGCCAATATGTCGGATTCCTGAAAGAGCTGAAAGGGAACAAGAAGGTAATGCTCCTGCCAGGTCCACACACGATCTCCGTCCGCCAGAATGGATATCAGGATTTCAATCAGACAGTCGAAATTCGACCAGGCGAAAAGCGTCTGGTTCAAGTCGTCATGCAGAAGGCTGCGGCGGGCGCCATGCCTGCGGCTTGGGCGACGGTCAAAATTATCGTCAATCCGAACCGCGCCGCGGTCTTCCTCGACGGCCGCTTCGTCGGCCACGTTGGGGAATTCGATGGACCGGGACAATCGTTGCAGGTTGCTCCCGGCGATCATAAGATCAAGATCGCTTTGCCCGGATACAAGACCTTCGACACGGAAATCAATCCCATCGCGAATCAGAAAGTGGAAGTCAAGACCGATCTCGCGAAAAGCGATCAGCCACTGGCCGATCCATCTTTGCAGGGAAACTCACCGGCCGATGGACATGCTCCGCCGCCTCCGCCAGAATCTGCTCCGCGGCGCTGATGGATCGCAGAGGCGAGCTTCCTCTCTCATCGCGAGAAATCGCCGCGAAAAGCTCATCCGAAGGCCGCATTTTATGAGGCGCGGGCAACTTAGGAATCTTGCCGCATCGAGCGGCCTGATCCCCGTCTCTCTCAGCCGTTGGGATGCCGTCCAGCTTTTCTGCCTACGATCAGAATGCAGAGCACCATGAACATCGCAATCGCCGCCGACGACGTGAACCGGCTGAGGTTCAGGCCGCCATTTTCTACGGGCTTCGTTAGTAGATCGCCGAGCGTCGCTCCCAACGGCCGCGTCAGGATGAATGCCGTCCAGAAAAGAATCGTATGAGACACCTTCGTCAGAAAGTATGCCGCAGCCACCAGCGTCAATGCCCCCGCAAATACCAGCGCGCCGCGTTCATACCCGACCCCGGAAGTGTCTGCAAGAAAATCTCCCAATGCTGTGCCCAGCGTGTTCGAAAACAAGATCGTGACCCAGTAAAAGATCTCAACCTTTGCCGAAATAATGTCTTTGAACGAAACTGAGCCGACGGTAAACCGCCATAGGATAAGTACAGCCATCAGCATCGCAAACAGAATCACCGATCCGCCCACATATCCCACGCCCAGTGACCGGTCCGCGAAATCGGCCATGGTTGTTCCGACAGTCGTGGTCGTGACGATCACCGTCCAGTAAAGAAACGGGTGAAACGCCTTCGCCTTGACCTGCACGATGAGCGCCGCAATAAAGCACGCCATGAAAATCACCGTGCTCAACAGGTACCCGAGATTCAGGCTCATCGAGAGCGCATCCCCGCCGGTCTCCCCTAACGTGGTCGCGGCGATTTTGATGATCCAGAAAGCGATCGCGACCTCGGGCACTTTACTAGTGAGGGCCCAATTCGGTTTGTTGTCGTCTGCAGCGAGAATATTCGCGGAATTGTTCTCACTGAAGGTCAATGGATTCCCGTTCGCCATGGTCACAGCTTAGCCCATCTGCATGAGATGCTCACGAAGAAATAGTCGAACTGTCGGCTAGCCCTGCTCGCCCCGAATCCCGCGTCCTTAGGCCCATGTACAATACGCAGGAATCTTTGCCTATTCAGGGGCGTGTCATGAAAATTGGATTTGCTCTCCCTAATATCGGTCCCATCGGCTCCGCTGAATCCGTCGCCAAAGTCGCGCAACGTGCGGAAGCCCTTGGCTACAGCAGCCTGTGGACTGTCGAACGGGTCCTCTATCCGGTAAAGCCGCAAACGCCCTACGCCGCCACGCCCGACGGATCGTTGCCTGAGCCATACAAGTACATACTCGATCCACTCGACACTCTGACCTTCGCCGCTTCTCTGACGAAGAAGATTGCACTCGGCACCAGCGTGATCGATATGCCTTACTACAATCCGGTAATGCTTGCACGCCGCCTGACCACGCTGGATGTTCTTTCCAATGGCCGCCTGCGCGTGGGCCTCGGTCTTGGCTGGTCGCAGGACGAAATGGATGCCACCAACGCCAACATGAAGACCCGCGGCGCAATGGCCGACGAATTCCTGCAAGTCCTCAAAGCCATCTGGACTACGAACCCGGTCGAATTCAGTGGCAAGTTCTTCAAAGTCCCGAAGTCTTACATCAACGTGAAGCCAGTCCAGAAGCCGCATCCGCCGATTTATCTCGCCGCATTCGCCCCGCCCGCCATAAAGCGCCTGGCAACCATGGCCGACGGATGGAACCCCGTGGTCGTTCCGATCCCCGGCATGCAGCAGATGTTTGAAGGCATCAAGCAGATGGCCAAAGAAGCCGGACGCGATCCATCCCGGCTGGTGATGATCGTGCGCGCCAATATCGAGATCACTGAAAAGCCTCTCAGCAATGACCGGGCGATCTTCTCCGGCACTCTCGAGCAGATCAGCGAAGACGTCCGCGGCTGCGCCAGGATTGGCGCCGAAGAAGTCTTCTTCGATCCCGCCTTTGGTCCAGACGGCCAGTCGCTCGATCACTGGCTCGCACTGCTCGACCAAATGAAAGGAATGATGGACTGTAGTGGGTAACGACTAATCGGTAAAGCCTGGTGCGTAACGTCCGCGCCGAATTTAAAAAGTCGCGAAATGCCGAAAGAGTGGCGCCCTCGGCGCCAACCTTATGACGCAAGCCTACGTCCGCTTGGCAGACAATCGCTCTTCGCTCAAGTCGAGTTCGCGCTCCAGTTCTCGCAGCACCTCGTCGCTGATCCTCCGCTGGTTCCGCAGTTGGACGGCCGTCTTCCGCTCCACGCCCAACAATTCGCGCGATAAGCTCACAAATCTCTTCAGGTCCGGGAGGCTGGTGCTCTCATTTTTCTCTTCCGCCTCCAGCGCGCCCAATCTCCGTCGATACTCCCCTGCGAGCTCGTTGGCGATTTCCTTCGACTCTTCCTCGGTGTTCTCCTCTTCCAGGTGCGCAAGCGCAGCTTCTAACATCAACCGCCGCGCTTCCAACTCCTCGGGGTGGTCCGCCGGCGCACCCGCCAGTCGTAGGCCGCGAATGAGTGGAGGCAATGTCAAACCTTGCAGCACCAGCGTTACCAGAATCACGCTGAAGGTCAAAAATACGATCATACTGCGCTGTCTGAAGGCATCTCCACTGGCCAGCGTTTGCGGCAGGGCAATCGCTGCCGCGAGCGAAATCACCCCTCGCATCCCCGTCCATCCCACCACGAAAATCTGACGATTGGTGGGCGTGGGCTCTTGCTGGCGGAGAACTTTGTTTCGGATGAAATACGCCAGATGCGTGCCCGGATATACCCATACGAGTCGCAGCACAATCAAAAACATGCTGAATGCCGCGCCATAGATCAACAGCTCGCTCCGGCTGTGGTCGCGGATCGCGTCGAGAATATAGGGCAACTGCAACCCGATCAGAACGAACACGAGTCCGTTCAGAATGAACGTCAGTGCGCCCCATACCGCCGATGCTTGCAGCCGCACATTTGGGGAGAAGAAATGTGAACTCTTGCGGCCCAGATACAATCCGCACACCACCACCGCCAGCACGCCCGAAGCGTGCAACGCCTCCGCGCCAAGATAAGCCACGTAGGGCGTCAGGATGCTCAACGCAATCTCGATCGGCCCATCGTCAATGCGATGCTCGACCCGATGGACGATTTCGCCGATCACCAGCCCCACAACGATCCCTACCAACGTCAGGTAGACGAATCGCCCCGAGCCCGAAATGAATCCCGTCTTTTGTTCCCCCATCAACAGGGCGATTCCGAACTCAAGCGCCAGCAGCGCGCTGGCGTCGTTGAGCAGACTTTCTCCCTCCAGCACATCGACGATCCTTTTCGGAAGCCCGATACGGCTGGCGATCGATGTGGCTGCGATGGCGTCAGTCGGCGCAACGACGGCGCCCAGCACCAATCCCATACGCCAATCAAAACCAGGCAGGAACCAATGGCATGCGTAGCTCACGCCCACCACGGTAAAGGTCACCAATCCGAATGCCAGAAATAAAATGCTGATCAGGTTATGTGAAAACTCCCGCCATGAGGTCAGCCATGCCGCGCTATAGAGAAGCGGCGGCAGGATCACGAAGAACACAACGTCGGGATTGAGCGAGATCCGCGGAATCCCCGGAATGAAGCTAAGCAGCAGTCCGCCAACCACCAGCATAATCGGATACGGCGTTTGTAACTTCCGCGCCAGCGCGCCGAATGCTACTACGAAGAAAAGCAGCAGCAAGAACACGAGTTCGACAGCGTGTACGTTAGAGTGCATGGCATGCCCGCGCCTCCTAAAATACATGATGCGAGGCCGCCCGAGTCTCTCCACCGTCCCAAAAACTGACTCTAAGCTATGCCGCTCGTCTCTGCCTCGCCACTGGAGAAGCACCCGAACACCCACCCGTAGAATCGCGTTCTTTTCGATTTAGAGCGGGAATTCCATTGCCGCACTTGCCCGAGCGCTGTCATGTAAAGCCACATGGATTTAAATTAGAATTGTGTTTAACCAATGATCCCCCGCCAGTCAACGACTATCGACCCAGGACTAGCGACTGGCCCCATTCCAACCATCGGCGTCCTCGCCCTTCAAGGCGATTTCGACGCGCACCGCCGCCGCCTCGAAGAACTCGGAGCCAAGGTAATCTTGGTCAGGAAGCCCGAGCAGTTCGACGAAATCGATGGCCTCATCATCCCCGGTGGCGAATCCGGAACGTTCCTCAAACTTCTCGGCGATCAGGGCTTCGAAAAGCTCAAACAATTCGTTCAGCTCAAACCGACCTTCGGCACATGCGCCGGCGCAATCCTTCTCGCATCAGAAGTAGAGAACCCCAAACAAGCCGGCCTCGGAGCACTCAACATTCGCATCCGCCGCAATGCCTATGGACGCCAGATCGACAGTTCCATTCGCGAAGGCAAACTCCTGTCGCGCAGCCAGTCGGGCGACCCGCACGATGCCGCCCTCCGTGAATCCCCCATCGAAATGGTCTTCATCCGCGCCCCCAAAATCGAGCGCGTCGGCGAAGATGTAGAGGTGCTTGCCACAGAAGGGAACGACCCGGTCGTCGTCCAGCAGGGAAGGGCAATGGCCGCAACCTTCCATCCCGAACTCACAGCAGACACCCGGATACACCAGGCCTTCCTCGACCTCGTAAACGGAAAGTAATAAACAACAGCGGCATTCGGCGAATCGTTCCCGAAGGTGCCCATTCTAAAATCGCGCCGTTGAGGGCGCTGGAACTTCACACCTGTTATCGACCGGCAGCTCATCGCGCTATACTGACGTTATGTCTGGCCCGTCTTCCAAGACCTTCTACCTCGAAACCTTCGGCTGCCAGATGAACGTCCACGACTCCGAAAAGGTCATCGGGACGCTCATCCATGAAGGCTATCGCCAGGTGGAAACCGTTGAGCAGGCCGACCTGATCCTCTACAACACCTGCTCGATCCGGGATAAGGCAGAGCAGAAGGTTTTCCATCGCCTGGCTGACTACAAGAAGCTTCAGAAGCAAGGCAAAAAGTTTGGCGTCCTCGGCTGCGTTGCGCAGCAGGAAGGCGAAAAGATCTTCGAGCGCGCTCCCCACGTATCCCTCGTCTGCGGGTCCGCTTCGTACCGCAAGCTGCCCGAAATGCTGGCGCAACTGGAAACCAAGAACCCGGGCATCGATGAAACGTATCCCTATGATGAGGCGTCATTCCGAAGCCCCGCGCTTTCACCAGCGGGGCGAGGAATCTCGCGTGAAGAGTACCGCGAACTTGCTAACTCGCGACCTGCGACTCGGGACTCGCTCGTCCGCATCACCGGCCTCGACGACCGCCAAACCGACGAATGCTTCGAAACTGAATTCACGGCCCG
>DATAUY010000130.1:0-22099 GCA_036268025.1 Candidatus Sulfotelmatobacter sp.
GACGTCTACCTCGACTCTGTAAGTTTAGCGGCTCAAGTGACTTACAGCAATCCACGCAGGTTCAAGGCTAAGGGGTGCGGCGGCAGTCGATGTACAAGAATTACCTGATTTTCATGTTTTGACAGGTGCTTCATAACCAAAGATGAGTAAGTGTATTTCTGGGTTTCCTACAAGGAGCCAATGAAATGCTCAGAAAAATCATGATTATGTTCGCTCTGTTCGGATGCTGTCTCGGCTTAGCCTTAGCTCAGGCGCCATCTTCTACCCACCAGTCTATGGACGACTCGAAAGTCGTATCCGTTCCGCCCGTGGCACCGACCGTACAGCAAGATTTTGAGCGGTCGATGAAGGACATCCATTTCGATTTCGATCGCGCTGAACTGCGCGACGACGATAAAGCCACACTGGCCGCGAACGCGCAGTGGTTGAAAACACACTCGGATGTCTACATCACGCTGGAAGGCGACGCGGACGAACGAGGAGATATCGTCTACAACCTCGTACTATCGGGCGAGCGCGCGACTGTGACCAAGAATGCTTTGGTCGACCTGGGTGTGCCTTCCGACCACATTCTGTTTGCGACTGGATGGGGCAAGCTGTATCCCATCTGTGCGCAGCAGGACGAAAGCTGCTGGAGTCAAAACCGCAGGACGCACTTTGCGACATGGCCGGCGTTACCAGAAGCGACGCAGAATGCGGCGCGCAACACCGGGAACAACCAGGCAGGACAATGAGAATCAAGACGCGGACAGGAGGGTCCGCGTCATATGCGTTGGACGATTTCCCGCGCCGCATTCGTTTGCTATAAATTGCGTGTCCCCGCGATACTCGTTTCATGCCCATCGAGCGAGATGTCCTCAAGCGGCGCGCTCCGAAAACGCCGCCGCGCCTGACTTCCCGCCGCATCGGCATTCACACGTCCTCTGCTGGAGGCGTACACAACGCCGCCGAGCGCGTCTATCGCCTTGGTTGCAATACATTTCAAGTGTTTTCTTCCAGCCCGCGCCAGTGGGCTCCGTTTAAACTCGGCGAACTGCAATGCGCCGAGATGAACCGGCTGCGCGCCCGGTATGACCTCAAGCCGCTGGTGATTCACACCAACTATCTGGTCAACCTAGCCAGTTCCACGGAGCTGTTCTTGCAGAAATCGATGGAAGCGTTTCGCGGGGAGGTTGAGCGGGCGCTGTCGTTGTGCGCGGACTATCTGGTGCTGCATCCGGGATCATTTCGCGGCGCAGATCGCGAGCAGGGATTACTGCGCACGGCTGCGGCGATTGCCGCGTCGACCGAAGGGCTCGATCTTGCGAAAGGCGGTCTGACCATTCTGATCGAGAACACAGCCGGCTCGGAGTTTTCGCTCGGCGGCAGTTTCGAACAAGTTGCGGAAGTGATCGAGCGCCTCGATGGAATCATCCCCGTCGGCGCATGCATTGATACCTGCCACACCCACGTTTCGGGATACGACATCGTCAGCCAAGAGGGCCTGTACGAAACGTTGCTGCATCTCGACGCGACCATCGGCTTGAATCGCGTGAAGGTCTGGCATTGTAATGACGCGAAGGCGGCACGTGGATCGAAACTCGACCGCCACCAGCAGATCGGGAAGGGAAGCATCGGGCTGGAGACGTTTCGTGTTCTGCTCAATGACCTGCGGCTCGCGCATGCGGCCTTCATTGCCGAAACGCCGATCGAGAAGCCGGGCGACGACCGCCGCAACATCGATAGGCTAAAATCGCTGGTCGAATCATGAAACTTTTTCGCACAACGCACGGATCCTTCGTTTTGAAAGCGAACGGCTATTACCAGCTGGGCAATACGAACTGGGACGAATTGATCGCGCGCGACAATTTACGCGAACACCTGGACTTATTAACGAGTGAGTTAGCTCCTATAGCTTTGCCTGACGGCATGCAAGAACTCGCACCGATCGGCTCGCAGGAAGTCTGGGCCGCGGGCGTGACTTACTACCGCAGCCGCGATGCCCGCATGCATGAATCGAAGGAGGCGGGGGGCGGCAGCTTCTACGATCACGTTTACGCGGCGGAGCGTCCGGAATTGTTCTTCAAAGCGACGCCGCACCGCGTGGTCGGGCCGGGCGGAAAGGTCGCGATCCGCAATGACGCAAAGTGGTCCGTGCCCGAGCCTGAACTTGTGCTCTACATCTCACCCGGCGGAAAAATTGTGGGATACACCATCGGCAACGACATGAGTTCGCGCGACATCGAGGGCGAGAATCCGCTCTATCTTCCACAGGCCAAAGTCTATGACCGTAGTTGCGCGCTCGGGCCGTGTCTGCTGGTAAGCGATGGGCCATTGCCGGAGGCTACTGAAATCAAGCTGGAGATTCGCCGGGAAGGGCAGGCAGTTTTCCGCGGCGAGACGTCGCTCAAGGAACTCAAGCGGAAGCCGGAAGAGTTAGCGCACTATCTCTACCGCAATAACAGCTTCCCTCACGGATGCTTTCTGTTTACTGGCACCGGGATCGTTCCTCCGGATTCGTTCACGCTGCAGCATGGAGACGAAATCAGCATTGCGATCCCGCCGATTGGCACGCTGGTGAACGAAGTCGGCTGACTCTTGTCCGAGCGGCTGTTTTCTGCTATGTTAAACATGTTAAACAAATGCTAGGAATCCGGCTTGAGCCCGAACTGGAAGAGAAACTTGATTCGCTGGCCAAAGAAACGGGCCGGAGCAAAAGCTACTATGCTCGAGAAGCCATTCGTCAGTATCTCGAGGACCGCGAAGATTATCTGAAGGGTATTGCGGCTCTGGAGCGGCGTGAACCTACCATCACGCTCCAAGAGCTGGAACGGCGTCTCGGTCTGAATTCGTGAAGGCCTGGCGGATCGAAATTACTCGAACCGCCGAACGACAAATCCTAAAACTTGATCGCCAGGCGCAGATCGCTATCCAGCGTTTTCTGCGCGAGCGACTGATGGTTGCCGAGAATCCAAGGCAGTGGGGTAAACCCTTGCAGGGCGAAAAGGGTGGACTATGGCGTTATCGGGTGGGCGATTATCGCTTGATCTGCGATATTCAGGATGAGCGAATCACGATCGTTGTTTTGGAAGTTGGAAATCGTAAGGACGCCTATCGTTAACGGCGATTTCGCTCCCCGACCGTTTCACCATGTAAAATCTAAGGTTTATTCCGACTCCTGATTCGCATGTATGGCAACGCAAGACAAGCCGGACACTATATTGGCCACTCAATCCCATCCCGAGCGTCCCAATCCCGACCGCCCGAACGACGAGCGCTACGATCCGCAGCGTGTCGAGAAGAAATGGTTCGACCGCTGGCAGCAGGATGCCTCACTGTACGCTGCTGAGCCCGACTCGACGAAGAAGAAGTTCTACGTCCTCGAAATGCTGCCGTATCCGTCGGGCGCGCTGCACATGGGGCACGTGCGCAACTATGCGATCGGTGATGCTCTTGCCCGTTACATGTGGATGAATGGGTATAACGTACTTCATCCCATGGGGTGGGATTCCTTCGGCTTGCCCGCGGAAAACGCGGCCATCTCAAACAACACGCCGCCGCGCGAGTGGACTCTGCGCAACATCGCCAGCATGAAGGCGCAGATGAATCGTTTGGGCTTTGCCTATGACTGGTCGCGCGAAGTCACAACCTGCTTGCCGGAGTATTACCGCTGGAACCAGTGGTTCTTTCTGAAGCTCTACGAGCAGGGATTGGCCTATCGCAAGAACAGCAAGGTCAATTGGTGCCCTAAGTGCGCGACGGTGTTGGCGAATGAGCAGGTTGTCGATGGCTGCTGCTGGCGTCACGAAGACACGCTTGTCGGGCAGCGCGAGCTGGAGCAGTGGTTCGTACGGACCACGAAGTATTCCGAAGAATTGTTACGCGATCTCGACAAGCTGGAACACTGGCCGGAAAAAGTTCGCACCATGCAGCGCAACTGGATCGGCCGCAGCGAAGGTACGCTTGTCGATTTCAAGTTGGATGGCAACGCGGGACCTGGGGGTTCGACGATTACAGTTTTCACGACACGTGTCGACACGATTTACGGCGCGACGTCGATTCAGCTCGCGCCGGAGCATCCGTTGGTCGCCGATTTCACGCGGCACAATCAACCGCTCGGCGCGCAAGTGCAGCAGTTAATCGCCGAACAGCGCAGGGCCAAAGAAGCTGGAGACATTGGCGCGATTGAGAAGCACGGCGTCAATACATATCGCTACGCGATCAATCCCTTCAACGGCGAGAAGATTCCGATCTGGGTCGCGAACTACATCGTAATGGACTACGGCACGGGCGCGATCATGAGCGTGCCTGCACACGACGAGCGCGACTACGATTTCGCGAAGAAATACAAAATCGAGATTCGCCTGGTGATTCTTCCTATTGGAGACGATCCCGAAGCTACGATGGTCGAGCCTCCCTTGCCCTTCGTCGAGCACGACGGCATGACGATCAACTCAGGCCCGTTCAGCGGAATCAGTTCAGCCGATGCGATCAAGAAGATGTCTGCCTATGCGGAAGAAAAGGGCTTTGGCAAAGCGACCGTCACTTATCGATTGAAGGACTGGGGCATCTCGCGGCAGCGCTACTGGGGCACGCCGATTCCGATGCTGTATTGCGAGAAAGACGGCATCGTTCCGGTATCGGAAAAAGATTTGCCAGTAATTTTGCCAGATAACGTCGATATCACGCTCACGGGCGGATCTCCGCTTGGCCACGTGCCCGAGTTTGTGAACGCGACCTGCCCGAAGTGTGGCGGCCCGGCGCGCCGCGAGACCGATACGATGGATACGTTCGTCGACTCGTCGTGGTACTTCTACCGCTACACCGACGCGCACAACGACCGCGCGCCCTTCGACGGAAAAATCGCACAATACTGGTTCCCCATCGATCAGTACATCGGCGGCGTCGAACATGCGATCCTGCACTTGATTTATTCACGCTTTTGGACGAAGTTCATGCGCGATCTCGGCATGATCATGAATGACGAACCCGTCGAGCGTCTCTTCACACAGGGGATGGTGATCAAGGACGGCGCAAAGATGTCGAAGAGCCTGGGCAATGTCGTCTCACCCGACGAGATGGTGGCACGCTACGGTGCGGACGCGGCACGTTTATACAGTTTGTTCGCTGCGCCTCCCGACCGGGATCTCGACTGGCAGGACACGGGAATAGAAGGCATTCACAGATTCTTAGGGCGTGTGTACCGGTTCTTTGTGAGGAATGCCGCGGTTGCGAGTTCAAGTGTCGATGGGGCGTCGTCGTTGTCGCCCGAAGCGCGTGCCATCCAACGCAAAATGCACCAGACGATCAAGCGCGTCAGCGACGACTTCCGGGGACGCTGGCACTTCAACACTTGCATCTCGGCGATCATGGAATTAGTCAATGTGTTGTACGGCGCGGAATATGCGATCACGCAGGGAAAGGTCCCCGCGACATTCTTGGCTGAAGTGCAGCGCACGCTTGTGTTGCTTCTTGCGCCTTTCGCTCCATATCTCGCGCACGAACTCTGGGAGGTGACCGGTCAGCAGGGAAGCCTGCTCAAAGCCTCATGGCCAAAGTACGATGCGGCACTTGCGAAAGAAGAAGAGATCGAGATTCCCGTGCAAGTGAACGGCAAATTGCGCGGACGTGTCATTGTGCCCGCCGACGCCGGGGAAGCATTCGTCCTCGAGCGTGCATTAGCTGATGACAAAGTAAGGGCCGCGATTGCCGGCAAGCAGATCGTGAAGAAAATTCATATTCCGGGCAAGATGGTCAACCTCGTTGTGAAGTAGTTTCCTGGGCTGATTCTTCCTCTCTGTCATCCTGAGCGAAGTGGTTGTCCGCGAATGCGGACGGCCACGCAGTCGAAGGACCCCGCGATCGTATTCAGTGGCATGGGCGCATGAGGGCGTTCATACAATGAAGTTTGTGCGCAGTGAAAATGTCTTGATGTGCCGTCGACCGCTACAAGCTGCAAGAGGTCCTTCGACTTCACATTCGCTTCACTTCGTGAAACGAATGCTGCGCTCGGGATGACAGTCGATACGGTATTCTTACCGCAATGTCCATTTCCCCGACCGCTGAGGGTTTCCGCGCCGCATTTCGGTGGCCATCGCTTGCGTTCTCCGAAATCGCCTGGCGCTGGATTGTAAGCGGAACGGCAATCGCACTCTTCTTTTTCGGGCTATTCGAATATCTCAGCACGCTTCCCGTCACCAACGCCGACCTGATGCTTCTGCGCACGCGGCATCCATATTTGGTGGCGCAGGCGTTCTCGCATATTCTTCACGGGACTTTAGTCCGCGTAGTGATGTCAGGACTGCTGGCGGTATTGCTGCTCAGCCTGCTGTGGATGGTCGCGGCGACTTTTGGGCGGATCGCGACAGTACGCAGATTGCTGGAATATTTTCGTGCGCGTTTTCATGGTGAAAGAGATGCGGCGAGCAACCTCACTACGAATACGTTCCCGGCGATTTTGCGCCTGAATTTTCTGCGCCTTGTGCTGGCGATCGCTGCGTTGGTGGGATTCGCGGGATCGGGAATTGTGGCAAGCTTTGTTTCTCCTGAGTCACATCCTCGACCAGGCCTGGCGTTTCTGTTGTTTCTGCCGCTTTTGGCATTGGTCTGCCTGGTCTGGTGGCTGCTGAACTGGTTGCTTTCGCTCGCGGCACTATTTGCCGTGCGCGACTGTTGCGATGCTGCCGGAGCGATTTCCGCCGCAGTCCGCTTCTGCCGCGAACATCTCGGGGCTGTAGCGGCCGTCACCACGTGGAGCGAACTCGGGCATCTGATGATCTTGTCGATCGGTTCGACGGCCATCGCGGTTCCGATGGGCTTCGCCGGATTGCTGCCCTGGCAGGTCATCGTTGCGGGCATGGCCCTTGTTGCGCTGGTTTATCTTGCGATCGTGGACTGGCTCTATATGGCGCGTCTGGCTGGATATGTTTGCCTTGCGGAAGTCCCGGAGGAGTTGCTCAAGCCGGTGACTTACGCTCTAAGTCCGGCGGCTCCGACGATCCACACTTCGATCGATCGGGATGAATTGATTTTGAGCGACGTGCCTGGCTTGACGTAGAGACGTAGCTTGCTACATCTTTGCCGGCGACATTCGTTGAGCCTCAACGCGGCGCCGCCGACAGAGACGTGCAAGCAACGTCTCTACGAATGTTTTGCACTCTTTGTCTGAATTTGAGAAACTCATCCGTGGAAACCAAATCCCCGCAGAAGTTATCTTCCCGGCAGTCGGCCCAGCAATCCATTCTTCCGCAATCAATCGTCATTCTTGATTTCGGCGCGCAGTATACGCAGCTCATCGCGCGCCGTATCCGCGAGCAGAACGTTTTTTCTGTTGTGCTGCCTTGCACGGCGAAGCTGGCCGAAGTCAAAGCCTACTCGCCGGTTGGCATCATTCTTTCCGGTGCGCCATGGTCCGTCTATGACAAGGACGCTCCCCCCGCTGACGTGCGTGTCTTCGACCTGGGCGTCCCAGTGCTCGGCATCTGTTACGGATTGCAGTTCATGGTGCACACGCTCGGGGGCAAGGTGCGTCCGGCGGACAAGCGCGAATACGGCCACGCGGAAGTAAACGTGGTGTCCGATTCCGTTCTGTTTCAGGGCCTGGCGAAAAAGCTCGCCGTCTGGATGTCGCATGGCGACGAGGCGCTCGAACTGCCTCCTGGCTTCGAGCTGATGGCGAAGACACACTATGCCGTGGCCGGCATTCAGAATGTCGAGAAGAAATGGTACGCGGTGCAGTTCCATCCAGAGGTGCACCATACGCCGCAAGGCACGCAAATTCTGAAGAATTTTGTCTTCCAGATTTGCGGCGCCAAGCCAACGTGGACTGCGCAACGCTTCATTGAGTCCACCATTGCGCAAGTCAAGAAGGAGGTCGGAACCGGACGCGCTATCTGCGCGCTTTCGGGCGGCGTGGACTCTTCCGTTGCGGCAGTGCTGGTTGATCGCGCGCTCCGCGACGCGAAAGGGAAGTCGCGGCTGACCTGCGTCTTCGTCAACAACGGCGTGCTGCGCAAGAATGAATTCGAAAAAGTGCAGAAGACGTTACGCGACAAGCTCGGCCTGAGACTCGAAGCCGTCGATGCAACAGACCGATTTCTGAAAAGGCTGAAGGGCGTCAGCGATCCCGAGAAGAAGCGCAAGATCATCGGCAACGAGTTCATCAAGGTTTTCGAGAAGGAAGCGCAGCGCATCGCGAAGAGCGAAGGCAACGTCAAGTGGCTGGTGCAGGGGACACTCTATCCCGATGTGATCGAGTCGCGCTCGGTTCGCGGGCCGTCGCAAGTGATCAAGTCGCATCACAACGTCGGCGGACTGCCGGCGAAAATGAAGCTCACGCTCATCGAGCCGCTGAAGGATCTGTTCAAAGACGAAGTCCGCAAGATTGGACGCGATCTCGGCGTGCCAGACGAAATCCTGCAGCGCCAACCGTTCCCAGGCCCAGGCCTCGCGGTGCGCGTCCTCGGAGAAGTCACGCGCGAGCGGCTCAATCTGCTGCGGGAGTGCGACGACATTGTGGTCAGCGAAGTGAAAGAGGCGGGGCTCTACACCAAGATATGGCAATCGTTCGCTGTTCTGCTTCCGGTGATGTCGGTCGGAGTAATGGGCGACATGCGTACCTATGCCTACACGTGTGCGGTGCGCGCTGTGAGTTCGGAAGACGGCATGACCGCCGATTGGGTCCCGTTGCCGCATGAAGTGCTGAAGATCATTTCGACGCGGATTGTGAATGAGGTGAAGGGTGTCAACCGCGTGGTGTACGACATCACGTCGAAGCCTCCGGGGACGATTGAGTGGGAATGAAGGGGATCCGCTCTTAGACCTCAGACCTCAACCGTTATTTTGACCCAATCATTCTTTTTCCATTTCAAGAGGGATGGTTGCAGGAAGGCAGATGAATAGATCTGCCAATCCCTGAACACGGTCGCACAGCCAGACGATCCTCTTGAACACCCGGCCTTGCTAGTAGCTCTTAGCTGACCTCCCACGCCGCTTCCCGTTTCTGCATCCAGAGAACTCTGGATTCCGTCCGGCTTATTACTTAGGTAGCCGGCAGTACCTAAGTTTGATTGCTCGATACAGCGAATCGTCCTACAACCACAGTCATGTGGAGGGCAACTGATGTGCGTTGCTCCGTTGCCGATAGAAGATTGCGACAGAGACGTTTGGACGGTTAGCCATGTACGCAGCACGAGCGGTTGCCTCCCTCCTGTTTTCCTTTTTCATGTTAGCCAGCGCGTTCGCTCAAACGGCGTCTCTGGATCAGCCCCACATCACACCCCTGGAGAAAGCTCCGCGCGGGAAGACAGCGGACATCGCAAGCGCGGAATATGCGAGCCCGTTTACCGGCGGTGGATTGATTCACGCCCGATCCGATCTGGTACTGGTCCCGGTTTCGATCACCGATGACCTGAATCGTGCAGTCGTCGGGCTCAATCGGGAAAATTTTCAGCTCTTCGAAAATAAGAAGCCGCAGCAGATCAGGAACTTCTCGAGCGAAGATACACCGGTTTCGATCGGCATCATCGTTGATACGAGCGGCAGCATGTCATCCAAGCTCGACCGGGCGCGTGAAGCGGTCAGGCGTTTCTGTGACGTAGCCAATCCGCAGGATGAGTTTTTTCTGATTACGTTTTCCGACGCACCGCACCTGGTGACCGACTTTACGCAGCGTCCGGAGAACATTGAGGGCGATCTGATAACGACGCAGCCGAAGGGAAAAACGGCGCTGCTCGATGCGATCTACATGGGTATCCAGAAATTGCACAACGCGAAATATAAGCGGAAAGCGCTGCTGGTCCTTTCCGATGGCGGTGACAATCACAGCCGCTATAACGAGCGTCAAATCAGGAATGCTGTCCGCGAGAGCGACGTGACGATCTATGCGGTCGGAACGTACGAACGCTACGTCACCACGCAGGAGGAGTTACTCGGGCCGGAACTGTTGTCGACTCTGACGCGTGAGACCGGCGGACAGGCCTTTGTGCTTTCCAACGTGAACGAGATGCCGCAAGTGACGCAGGCGATCGGCACGCAGTTACGGCATCAGTATGTTTTGGCGTATACGCCACAATCAGCGTCGCGCGACGGTCGATGGCACAAGATCAGCGTCAAGCTGCGCCTGCCAAAGAAGTTTTTATTTCTGCATGTGGATGCGCGGGCGGGATACTACGCGGACCAGGATTAAGCGATTTTCCGATTACAGAACACGAAGCCGCATCTCAGGTGTGAACAATGTCCAGCCCCAACACAGCTTCAAAGGCATCAAAGTCTCGATCCCGATGCAGCAGGCGATGATTGTTCTCAATGCAAAAAGTGGCGATCAGCGAATCCATGGTTGCACGAACCGTGTATCCGCTTCTCCGCAGCTGGTTGTAGTTTCGGGCCGCAGCGATCGCAAGATTAACGTTGCAATTCTCGAAAATATGAAATTTCAGCAGGGCGGCTTTTGCCTTCGCGAAGGCTGCGTCGCGCGTTCCCTGGAGAACTTCGCAAAGAATCAAGTCTGTCAGTCCCAAAGGCTGCCGTTGCAGTTCGCGGTCAAGCCAGACTGTCTCCGGATGTGTCTTGCCGCGCAGATATTCAATCCATACGCTGCTGTCGACAATTACCATTGGCTATTCATCGGCGAAACGGTTACGGCGCGACTCGGCAAGATCCCCTTCCCACTGGATTTTGCCGCGAAGGCGGCGAACCAATCCCTGCGCGTTGGTCTGGGCCAGAAGACGCAAGCCAGCCTCGACGGTAGCTTTCTTGGTTTTCGCCCCGCTCGACCGCATTGCCGCGCGCATCAGGCGATCATCAATTTCAATATTGGTTCGCATCGCGCCTCCAATGTGTATAAAGCATATCAGTTTGTGTATCAAAACGAAAGCCCCACTCACCGGTCGCGGTGCACGGTTTCCATCGAAAACGCAGGCAGGCAGACAGCGATGTATTCCGCGCCGCCTTCTTCAGGCGTGGAGTAACGGGTCCATTCCCCCGCGTGGGCAATCACGGCTTGTCCGGCAGCGACATCAAGCGTGCCGCTCTTGTGTTCGACTCGCAGCGTTCCTCTCAGTACAACCGTAAATTCGTCGAACGCCGGTGTCTGGCCGGGCTCGACCCATCCGCCCGGACTGCGCATGTGCGCGACGCTGGCGGCAGAAGTGTTCGTGTTGACGCGGCCGACATATTCGTCGATGAGCTTGGGTTTATTTCCGGCGGCCTGGATGCGCGTTGGTTGAGAGATCAGAGTGGGCATAGGTTAGGTTCCGCTGGTGAACTCAGCTTACAACATGTCATTCAATTGATAGGGCCGAGACGAACGAGCTTGATGGAAGAACCGCCGATTGGGAAGCGCCGTGTCGGCCACGACTCAATGGCTCTTGCCAGTCTTTAACGTTAACTCCAACCTTAACTCCGCCAGCATTGCACGTTCGATATTGCCGCCGGAGATGATGGCCACATTGATTCTAGTTTGCGGCAGTTGGTCGCGGTGGAAGAGGAATCCCGCGGTGGCCACAGCGCCGCTCGGCTCAGCTATCGTTTCAGTATTCTGCGCCAGGAGTTTCATCGCTTCGCGGATTTCATCTTCGTTCACGGTGATGATGTCATCCACATAGCTGCGGATGTGTTCGAAATTAATATCGCCGATACTCTGCGTGCGCAATCCGTCGGCAATGGTGCGGGAAACCTGCTCAGCAGGGAACTGAATCACTTTTCCCGACCGCAGGCTGGCCTGCGCGTCGGCGGCCAGTTCGGGCTCGACGCCAAGTACCTTTACCTTCGGATTCGAGAGCTTGATAGCAGCGGCCACGCCGCTGATCAGCCCGCCTCCGCCGACGGGGCTCAGAATGGTCTCGACTTCCGGCAGGTCTTCCAGAATCTCAAGCCCGATCGTGCCCTGCCCAGCAATGATCTTTTCATCGTTATAGGGTGGGACGATCACATATCCATGCTGTGCGGCGAGTTCCTCAGCTTTAATCTTGCGTTCGTCGGAACCGGGGCCAACGAGAACAATCTCTGCGCCAAGTTTAGCGGTAGCCTCGCGCTTGATCTGCGGGGCATTGTTGGGCATGACAATGACCGACTTCACTTTGAGAGCGCGTGCAGCGTAAGCCACACCCTGCGCATGGTTCCCGCTTGAGTACGAGATGACGCCTCGTCCGCGTTCTTCATCGGACAATGCAGCAATCTTATTGTAGGCGCCGCGCAGCTTGAATGCCCCGATCGGCTGCTGGTTTTCGGGTTTGAGGTAAAGGTCGACCCCGTCCACGCCGCCATGATTGAGGGCAACAAGGCTTGTACGCTTCGAGATGCCGATAAGGCGTGATCGGGCAGAATTCAGGTCAGAAAGGGTAATCATAAGTTCCAGTCGTAAGCATAGCCGATGCTTCCTGAAGGCCACGTCAGACCATCTAGTGCACCGACACCGATCCGCGTCCCTCGCGAGGATTGTTTTTCCTGAGAACGAACGACAGCGCAACCATCACGACGGCCGCGATGCCAAGCACCCAAAAAGTGTCGATATAGGCCAGCGCCGACGCCTGCAGTTGCACCTCAGCGTATAGCCGGCCCAGCGCTTGCTGGCGGGCATCATGCAGGCCCACACCGGCATTGGCAAGTTGCTGCGCCAAACCGCCTATTGCATCCCGAAAACGTGCATTTGCCGGACTTGTGTGGGCAGCCAGCACCGACTGATGGTATTGAGATCGACGCACGATCATGGTGGTGACGATGGAAGTGCCAACGCTGGCCCCGATATTGCGAGTGAAGTTCACCAGCCCCGCGACTGCGTTGCTTTTGTCTTCACGGATGCCGATGTAAGCAGCGGTCGTAGCCGGCACAAACACGAAACCAAGGGGCAGGTATTGTCCGATGCGAAGCCATGTGGCCGCCGAAAAGCTGATCAGCAGATCGATCTTTCGCGCTGAGATATACATGCCGATCGCCAGGGTGATCCATCCGAAAGCGATCAAATACCGCAACTGAAACCGGCCGATGAGCCGGCCGACGATAGGCAGTTCGATCAGGAGCAGAACCGCGGCAACCGAAAGCACCATGCCGGCCGATTCGGCTGTGTATCCCATGAGGGTTTGCAGAAAAAGCGGCATCAGAACGGTCGTCGCAAATGAGACTGCGCCGACCATAAACATCATCATGTTCGCGGCGGCAAAGTTGGAATTCTTGAACAGGCGCACGTCAACGATTGGATCGTCGTGCCACCATTCATAGAGGATCAGTGCGGTCAAGCAGACGACAGCGATGATCGCGAGGGTCAGGATGAAGTGCGAGCCGAACCAATCGTCCTCCTGGCCCTTGTCGAGCATGATTTGCAGTGCGCCGACGCCAAGTGCCAGGAAAGAAAATCCGACGTAGTCGAGCTTGATCTCAGAAACTTTGCGGCGAACCACATGCGGCGGATCTTCGACCAGCCGTAAGACCAGGAACAAAGCGAGAATTCCTACCGGAAGATTGATAAGGAATATCCATCTCCACGAAGTCGTATCGGTCAGCCAGCCGCCGAGAGTGGGACCGATTGCCGGAGCGCAAACCGCGGTGATTCCGTAAATCGAAAATGCCAGGCCGCGTTTATCTGGCGGAAATGTGTCTGCCAGAATCGCCTGCGCCATCGGCTGAAGACCGCCGCCACCGGCGCCCTGAAATACTCGAAACAGCAAAAGAGATCCCAGGCTGGGGGCGATTCCGCAGAGCAGGGAACTCACCGTGAAGACCGCCATGCACGTCATGAAGAAACGCTTGCGGCCAAAAATACCGACCAGCCATCCCGTGATGGGCAACACGATCGCATTTGCCACCAGGTACGAGGTCAAGACCCATGTGCTTTGCTCGTTGCTGGCGCCAAGGTTTCCGGCGATGTGGGGTAGCGCGACGTTCGCGATGGAGGTGTCGAGTACTTCCATGAATGCCGCAAGCGATACGGTTACGGCGATCAGCCAGGGATTGGCTGCCGGGCGCCATCGTACTGGTTCAACAGCGACTGAGGTTGCGGAGCCCATGCGACTCTTACGGGTGAATTAGATGATCGGAGCCTCGGGAAATCTTCTGAATCGAGTGGAATTCTTTGAGACCGAGCACCTGAAGTCGGCGCGTTGCCGAAGTTATTGCCTCAGATCTCCAGAATCACCGGCATGATTAGCGGGCGCTTTTGGGTTTCCTTGGAGATATAGCGCTTGAGGTCGGCGCGGATTTTTTCCTTGATGACGCCGTAGTCTGCTTTTTCTTCTTCGCTGGAATGCGCGAGCGTATCTTCGACCATGCGCTTGGCGCCCTCCATGAATCCGTCTTCGCCGATATTGAAGCCGCGGGTAACGATTTCCGGCGTGGTCTCGACTTCCCCCGACAACTTGTTGATTGCGATGATCGGCAGCACAATTCCGTCTTCGCTGAGATGGCGGCGATCTTTAATAATCAAATCCTCAACCACGTCTGTCCGGTTGCCGGAATCGATGCAGACGCGGCCCACATGCACCTTGCCAGTCTTGCGCGCGCCGAGTTCGTCGAATTCAAGGACCTCTCCGCTTTCGATCAGCATCACTTTGCCGACCGCGTTGCGCATTGCGGCGGCCATTTCGGCGTGGAGCTTGAGCTGGCGATATTCGCCATGTATGGGAATGAAATAGCGCGGCTTGACCAGGTTAATGATGAGCTTGAGTTCTTCCTGGCTGGCATGTCCGCTGACGTGGATAGGCGGCGAGGTCCCATCCTCGTAGATGACGTATGCCTCGCGGCGGAAAAGATGGTCGATCATGCGATAAATCGTTTTTTCGTTGCCGGGAATGATGCGGCTGGAAAGTACGACCGTATCGCCTTTTTCGATTTTTGCATGCTTGTGATTGTCCACGGCAGCGCGTGAGAGGGCGGACATGGGCTCACCCTGGGTCCCGCTGATGAGGACACAGACTTTTTCCGGCGGGAAATTCTTCATCTCGCCGGGATTGATCACAAGTCCGTCGGGAACTTCGATATAGCCGAGGTCTTCGGCGATCTCAGCTGAATTGTTCATCGAGCGCCCGATAAACGCCACTTTGCGTCCGTGCTCATGGGCGAGTTGGACCGCCAGATTGATGCGGTGAATCGAGCTCGAAAAACACGAGATAAAAAGACGCCGCTTGGTATGCGCAAAAACCTCGTCGAATTTGCGGCGAACGGCGCGCTCGCTCGGCGTGTATCCCTTGCGCTCGACGTTGGTCGAATCCTGGAGTAGCGCCAGTACGCCTTGTTTGCCGTATTCGGCGAAGGTGTGCAGATCGAATAGTTTGTTGTCTGTAGGTGTTGGATCGACCTTGAAGTCGCCCGTGTGAATGATCACGCCGAGCGGGCAATGGATGGCAAGGGCGACGCAATCCACTAGGCTGTGCGTCACCCGAATCGGACGCACGGTAAACGCACCCAGCTTAATGCTGTCGTTAGCGCGCATCTCGCGCAGGTCGGCATCGTCGAGCAGTCCGTGCTCATCGAGTTTGTCTTCGACATACGCGAGCGTGAATTCGGTGCCGTACACCGGAACGTTCAGCTCCGACAAAAACCAGGGTAGCGCGCCGATGTGGTCTTCGTGCCCGTGGGTGAGAATGATGCCGCGGATGCGCTGGCGATTCTCGATGAGATAGGAAATGTCGGGGACGACGATATCCACGCCGAGCAGTTCGGCCTCAGGGAACATCAAGCCGGCGTCAATAACAATGATGTCTTCTGCCCAGCGTACGGCCATGCAGTTCATGCCGAACTCGCCGAGGCCGCCTAGAGGAATGATCTGAAGTTTTCCGGTCGCCATCGAGTCAGTGATGATGCTAGCACAGGCCGGGTGTCAGGAATCTGCCGTCTAAAACCTGCGATTGGAAATCCACCGTCGAAAATCTTCCGTCGAACGTCAGATTTCTCCCTTCGAAGGCATCTGTTTGCTCCAAAACGGGCATTGTTCACTGGGCGCTACACCCTTCCCCCGATAGCATTTCATGCCCGGCTGAGGTAAGTTGAGTGAATGGCATTGGAGCGCAAGTCCTGGCTTAGGAGACGGGTGGAAAACGCCCTCGTAGGCGGACTCACGCAAGCCTATTCGAGTGTGCGTGTCAATCCTGAGAGTTTCCTGCTTCAGTTGCGTACCGCGTACCGCATGCCCATCAGCGGATATCAGGGCGTGTTCTCACTTGAAATGCGCGAACTGGACATTGTTGCCGAGTCCATTATTCGCAGCGGAATGAAAGTTGCCGCTGTCGAGGGCGCAGGCTTCGGTCTGGGCGGGTTAATGACGATCGTGCCGGACTTGGGCATTCTATCGGCGATTACCATGCGGACGATCCAGAAATTGAGTCTCGTCTATGGGTTTGAATTCAATACCGATGATGAGGTGGCTCAACTATGGATCGCTGCTGCCAGTGCGGCAGGAGTCGATATCAGCCGCGATCTGCTCGAAAAAGAAGTCGTCAACAAGTTTGTGCCGCGCATCATCCGGCGAATCGCAGCAAGAGCCAGCGCCGAAGTCGTGGAAAAGTGGGCAGGCCGTGTAATTCCGCTGGCCAGTGCGGCGATTGGAGCCGGCCTCAATTATTGGTTCGTGCGCGCGTGGGGAGACCGCGCGCGGGCGCATTTCCGCCAACGGCATTTGATGAGGCGGCAGCAGCGGATCTTAGACGTTGCCGCGCCCAATCCGGCCAGCCTTCCAGGCTTTGCCGATTGAGTCTGGCTGAAAAAGAACAATTCACACGGAGTTCACAGACATCTGAAAAGACAATACTGAATGAAGTTGAGTGCCTCTGGGCCTCTGTGGCTCTGTGGTTAAATTGAACTGAATGCCAAATTTTTCCTGCGCAGCCATTCTTTTTGATCTGGACGGAGTTCTCGTCGATTCAACCAGGGCAGTTGACCGTGAGTGGCGCGAGTGGGCTGCACGCAAAGGCGTCGACGGCGACGCCATCATGGCCATTGCTCACGGCGTTCGCACGGTAGAGGTAATCCGGCGTGCGGCTCCGCATCTCGATGCCGAAAGGGAAGCGGCGGAAATCGAGAACCACGAAGCCCATGATCAACACGGAGTCACCGTCATGCCCGGTGCCCTGGAACTCGTGAAGTCGATTCCGAACGGGCGGTGGGGCGTCGTCACCTCGGGATCGAGGCTACTCGCGCAGAACCGACTGCGATTCTGCGGGTTGCCCGTTCCCCAAGTTCTTGTCACCTCCGACGATGTGACCCATGGAAAGCCGCATCCAGAGCCCTATTTGCAGGGCGCCGGGCGATTGGGATTTTCACCAGCGGATTGCCTGGTGATTGAAGATGCACCAGCGGGAATTGAGTCTGCCCATGGCGCTGGGTTGAAGGTGATTGGAGTGGCGAGCACATATCCGGCAGAAAAGTTGGTGCAAGCAGACGCAGTTACGGGAAGACTCGCTCATGTTCAGGTGTCTGCGAATGGAGCGGGGAAGCTCGTGGTGCAGGTTTAGCGGGAAGCCAACATGCTGGGCCGCTGTTTAGATCAGAGATAGTCGTCGAGAACCAATACGTCGACATCCGCGAGGCGCTTAAAAAGCGAGTCGTTGGTGATAATCGCCGTTGCGCCTGCTTTGAAGGCAGTTGCGGCTTGTAGTGCATCGGGTGTTGGGAGCCCATGTTGTGCCCGAATTTGTGCTGCGCGTGCGGCAATTTCCAAATCCGGCGAGATCCACGCAAGATTTGGATAGACCGAGAGCAAACCAAATAATTCATTCACTTCCAATGTGTTCTTGTTGCGATAGGGATGAACCAGAAGTTCGGTCATCGTGATCGTGGAAGTAATGGCAACTAATTCAGATTGTTCCAGGGAAGAAAAGATCGAATCCGTTAAGTGTGAATAGCGAGGATTCGCCTCCCACTGATAGATGAAAATACAGGTGTCGAGGGCGATCCTGCGATGCGCGTGGAGAAAAGCGCGGAGTCGAGCTATCTCCAACTTTGTCTTTCCTTCTTCAAATAGTCTTTCGGATATCTCCCGCGGCCAAGAATCGCTCGGTGATAGGACTTGGGTTTCTCCAGGACCAGGACCTTCTCTCCGAGTACGAGAACGACAAGTTTGTCCCCAGGCTTGAGTTGCAATGCTTCGCGGGCCTCGCGTGGGATGACGATCTGGTTCTTGGATGATAGAGTTGCTTCCGACATGCTTTACATTATAGCAGAAAGTAAAGCAGCATTAGCCTTTCCGCTATCGATCCGCTACCTTAGCCAGTCTTCCAGTTCAATCCCGCGATCTGTTTTCTCGTCGCGATACTTCACAATTACCGGTGTGTAGAGCGACAGATTCCAGCCCGCCGCTTTTCCTTTTGTGACCGCGCGCGATCCTGGCACGACCACGGCATTCTCGGGAACTTCGAGCGGCGTGTCTGCCATTGCGCGGTAGACTTCACCCTTCACCAGATCGTAGAGCGGCGTCGAGCGTGTCAGGATCGTTCCCGCACCCAGCACGGCGCGCGCACGCACCAGCGTTCCTTCATAGATGCCACAGTTGCCGCCGACGAGCACATCGTCTTCGATGATCACTGGTGCGGCGTTGATCGGTTCGAGCACGCCCCCCACCTGTGCAGCAGCGCTGAGATGAACACGCTTGCCGACCTGCGCACATGATCCGACCAGCGCGTGCGAATCAATCATGGTGCCTTCGTCCACGTAAGCGCCGACATTCACGAACATCGGCGGCATACAGATCACCGAAGGTGCCAGATAAACACCTTCACGCACGGACGATCCGCCGGGCACGACGCGGACTTTGTCCGCCACCGAGAATTGGCGGGCAGGGAAAGTGTCTTTGTCGATGAAAGAGAGTCCGGCGGGCATTTCGGCGAGCACGCCGAGACGAAAGCCGAGCAGGATGCCTTGCTTCACCCAAGCATTGACTTTCCACTTGCCGTCGATTCTCTCGGCCGCGCGGATTTTGCCTTGCGTGAGCTGTTCTCGGAATTCGAGAAATGTTTTGCGGGCGACAGAGTCGTTTTCAACTTCACCGATGGCGGCAAGGCGTTCGATGGAGGATTTCAGGGAGGACATGAATGGATGATTGTTGATTGCTGATCCTGATTTGTCAAAGCGGAGAGACCGCACGGAACTTGGCCAGTTACAAGCAACACCAAAAGCTCAAGGTCCCTTCGCTACGCTCGCCTTCGCGCGCTTCGGTCGGCATAACAGAATGGAGGCGTCCCCGTTCTCACACGCACTTGCATTCGCTGCGGATCAGCACTCCAGTCATTGCGTGCGCGATGCCGCGGGCTTCGGTAAGTGAGGCGTAGGGCCCGTGCCAGCGGGCGTGATTAGCATCATGACCGGCAGGACGTCCCTTGCCATGGCTGCATTGGCCGCAGGCGCCCCGGTGCAGCACGATTTTATGGGGCCCAGCGGCCCAGTTTTCGTAGATAAAGAATTCATGCGCATCCGGAGCTGGCACGGCGGGCTTCGAGATGAGTCCGGCTTCGGTGGCGACTTTTTGCAGGCGCGAGCGCGTGTCCTTGCGCATGGGCACGAGCGGCAGGCGGTAGACCTCTTCGATTTTCCCCATCATCGCCAGCACGGATTTCACCGGCAGCGGGCTCGATTCGATAAAGTTCGCCTGCATCAGAGCCAGATACTTGCGGTTCAAAGTGCGGGCCGTCGCCCAGTCGTTGTTCAAGGCCGCGCGCGTCAGCGCCGACATCTCGCCCGGAATTTCATTCGAGGCCACTGAAACCACCCCCACGCCGCCGAGCGCAATCACCGGCAGCGTGACCGCATCGTCTCCGGATAAAACGAGAAAATGCTCCGGCACGCTGTTGATGACCTCCGCGATTTGAGTCATGTTGCCGCTGGCTTCTTTCACGGCGATGATGTTGGGAATTTCGGTGAGTCGCGCGACCGTGGAGGGCTCGATGTTCGCCGCAGTGCGGCCCGGGACGTTGTAAAGAACGATCGGTTTCCCGTCTACTGCTTCGGCGATCGCTTTGAAGTGTCGATACTGTCCCTCCTGCGTCGGCTTGTTGTAGTACGGAGAAGCCGTCAGGATCGCGTCCACTCCAGGCCGCGCAGCGAGTTCCCTTGCCTTCGCGACCGCATCGTTGGTGGAGTTCGATGTAGCTCCCGCGACGATTGGCACGCGTCCCGCGGCGACCTCGATCGTCGTATCAATTACGTACAGCCACTCATCGTGACTGAGCGTGGGCGTCTCGCCCGTTGTCCCGCAGGGCACAAGGAAGTCAATGCCCGACTCGACCTGCCAGGCGACCAGGTTGCGCAGGGCAGCCTCGTCAATCGAGCCGTCCTGGTGGAATGGAGTTACGAGCGCGGTGCCGCAGCCACGAAGTTGCATAGCCTTAGGATAGCGCGTCCGGATGGCGACGGGAATCGCCCGGAGGTGTAGTACGGAGCATCGACCTCGCGCCTACATCTACCTTGTTTGTAAGGCGTTACGGGGCATAGATAGACAGTCGGCGGATAAACCACGAACGCGCGCTACAATTCCCGCCAAATATCTTTGAAATCAAAGCATCCCTTTTTGCCGGCCAGCCACTCCGCTGCGCGGATCGCTCCCTCTGCAAATCCGCGCCGAGATTTGGCGTCGTGGCAGAGATAGATTCGATCGGCTGGAGATTCGAAGACCACTTCATGCAGTCCAACCACCTCGCCTTCCCGGAAGGAAGTGATTTCGAGTAGATGGTTCGTCTCGCTCGTTTCCCGAATTACGTTCTGGAGCGCAATCGCTGTGCCGCTCGGCGCGTCTTTCTTGTGGACATGATGCCGCTCGAAAATTTGTCCGGAATAGTCATGGCGCAGGGCGGCGGCAGAGGCGCGGACGATGTCGAAGAACAGATTTACTCCTACGGAAAAATTAGCAGCCCACACCAGGCCCGTCTGGTGCTGTTCCAAAAGCTGCCGGACATGATCGAGCTCTTTGTACCAGCCCGTGGTGCCCACCACGATGTTCTTCCCTGCCCTGGCACACGCTTCAATGTTCGCGATCACGCAGTGTGGCGCTGTGAAGTCAATCACGGCGTCAACATCGCACAGTTTTTCGGCGGCGAGCGCTGCGCAGTTCGCGTTTTCTTTGGCTCCCGCCACGCGAATGTGATGCTTCCGTTCGGCGGCGACCTCAGCAACCAGTGACCCGGTCTTGCCTTTGCCCAGCAGGAGAAGATTCATGGCTCAAAAATGATTTAAACACAGAGATCGTAGACCTGCCAGAAAGCAGGCCGGCCCAGGGTGCCTGGCGCAATTTTCACAGCAAGTCTCATCATCCGCCGACAACAGCAGACGATTCGACCTGCATCCCATATCGGCGCTGCGGATCAGGAGAAGGGAATGGATCAGAACCAGCTCTACGTCGTCATCGTCGTGGCTATTATTGCCGTGGTCATTATCGCGGCGGTTGCCTTTGTTACTTCGCGCAAGCGACGCAGCGAGAAACTGCGCCAGAAATTCGGTCCAGAATACGACCGGGTTGTGAAGCAGGAGGGTAATCCCCGAAAAGCCGAGGGGGTGCTCGAATTCCGCACGAAACGCAGGGAACGTTTCCAGATTCGCCCCTTGCCGGCGGCGGATAAATCGAGCTACACAGTGCGCTGGAACGAAGTGCAGGCGCGCTTTGTAGACGATCCCCGCGGCGCGGTCACCGTTGCCGACGGTCTGGTGACTGAGGTTATGCAGGCGCGCGGCTATCCAATCGGAGATTTCGAGCAGCGAGCCGCGGACCTTTCAGTCGACTACCCCATTGTCGTCGACAACTATCGAGCTGCCCATCAGATCGCGCTGCGGCATGGCGCAGGGCAGGCGAGCACAGAAGATTTGCGCCAGGCGATGGTGCATTACCGGGCACTTTTTCAGGAGTTGCTCGACGAACGTCCAATGGAAAATCAAATCCAGAAAAAGGGAGCATAGAGATGGGGGTGCCGTTGAGAAACAACCAGCAGGAATTTGAGGGCGCGAAATTGGAAGAAGAAGAGATCACCACCGCCGACCTGGCGCAGGGCAAGCGCCCAGGCAGCGAAACACGCGGTCCGCAAGCTGTGGCAACCGACCGCTCATCCCGGCCGAACATCGATGTGCAGGAGGTCCAGGAAAGCGCTCCTCTGTTTCCCGCCAGCGAACTCGATGGCTTGCGTACACGCTGGCAGGCGATTCAGATCAGCTTTGT
>DATAUY010000131.1:0-10564 GCA_036268025.1 Candidatus Sulfotelmatobacter sp.
AAAGGCCGGCTAACGAAGCTCCGTTTCAAGCTGTTTCTCGCTGACTACGCAGGACGGCGCGCGCGTAAGAGCCGGTCGTAGATCCACAGGAAAAGCGTCGTTGCCAGGCCGACGGCAACCACCGACCACCAGATCATGGCAGGACGGTGCTCAACTTCTCCGAAATGATGAAGAAGAGTTCCGCCAAACCATCCGCCGATAAGCGATCCGATTCCGATAGGCAGAAATGCAAAGCCCATGTACGTGCCTTGCTGTCCGGCGGGCGCGAGGCGCGAAATGTAGTCGTAATAGCGCGGCTGCTGTGTGATCTCGCCGAGGGCGAGCACGAACAATGACAGAATGGCACCCCATATCGTCGGACGCAACGCAAGAATAATCCATGCCAGCGAGGAAATAAGCGTCCCCAAAATGACCGCCGGGAAAGCTGGGATTTTTCTGGTCAGAAGATTGATCGCGACGGTCAAGCAGATGACCGTAAGTCCATCAGTCACCAGGATCGTTTCAACATCGGCACCTGAATTGATATAGCCGTGAATGAACCCAGGCAAACTGATGTACTGCTGCCAGAAAACTACCCAGTAGCCGGTGAAGATCACCAGAAACCACATGAAACGGCTGATACCCGCCAGCACCAGCACAAGCAGCGAAACCCATATCCACCAGGGAACGTCCCATGCGGGTCTGGTCCACAATGCAATACGCAGAGCTAACGCGACCGCGAGCGCCGGAAGCACCAACTTGTAGTTTCCCACCACGACACAGAAATTTCTCGCGACCTCCGAAATCGATGGCGGAGGCGCATCGCCGGGTTGGCGCGGTTCTCGGAAGAAGATCAGCACCACGAAGAACATGGCGAAGACGCTGATCGCTCCGATCCGGTAAACGTTTTCAACGCCAAGTTTTCGATGTGCCCACGAGGCGTACAAAGGTCCGGCCGCTCCGCCGATATTGACCATGGTGTAATAAATCGAGTATCCGATGGAGCGAACGCTCTCTTTCGAGGCGCGTGCTGTTGTTCCTGCAACGCACGGTTTGACCAGCGCGACCCCCAAGGCGGGAAGAATGAGGATCACGCCGACAAATAGTCCCAGTGGCACTGCGTTACGTACTGGCGCCAGCCACGGAGCTGCAATCGATCCGATAAGAAAATACGCGGCGGCCAGGATCAGATATGCAAGAGACAGCGCTCTCCGGAAACCAAGGCGGTCCGCAGCCGCGCCGCCGAAGATCGCCAGAAACCAAACCATTCCGCCGAAGATTCCGGTCAGCGTTCCGGTTTGCTCGGTCGAGAAATTGAGTTTTTCCTGTAGGTATAACGCGAGCGACGCAAATGCCCCATAGTAGGCAAGGCGCTCGAAAATCTCTGTGATGTTGGCGACCCAGAACGGCCGCTCGAACCCTGTGCGGATTTCCTCAAAGCGTTGAGAGAAGGTCAAGTGGCTCCTGTGAAGAGCGAACGTTATCTTAACGGAAGATCACTTCGTTGCGATCACATTCGTGCTCGTTCTCCAAAAATCGCAGTGCCAACGCGAACGCAGCTAGACCCTTCTTCGATAGCGACTTCGAAGTCATGAGACATGCCCATCGAGAGCACTCCCATGCTGATGTGGGGGAGATTGCGCGCGCTGATCGCGTCACGCAGTTCGCGCAGCTTACGAAAGAAAGGGCGAGCGCCCTCGGGATCGTCGGTAAATGGCGGTACAGTCATGAGCCCGCGAAATCGTAGGGCCTCGAACTTTGCGGCCGAGGATAGCAGTTCCTCCAAATCTTTCGAATCTGGCGAGACTCCGCTCTTTGCAACCTCTCCGCCCACATTGATTTCGATCAATACATCGAGGGTCTTGCCCAAGCTGCTCGCGGCTGCATCCAGTCTTTCCGCTATTTTCAGCGAGTCGACGGAATCTACCGCGCCGAATAACTCAGCTGCCTTGCCGGCTTTGTTCGTTTGCAGATGACCAATCATGTGCCATTGAGCATCGGACAAGTCCGCGAGAGCGCCGGCTTTGCCTGCGAATTCCTGCACCCGGTTCTCGCCAAACAGACGTAATCCGGCGGCATACGCCTCGCGAATACGTTCTGCCGGATGAGTCTTCGTTACCGCCATAAGCGCGATCTCAGTGGGCGAACGGCCAGCGCGGCGAGCGGCTGAGGCGATACGATCGCGAATCTCTGCGATGTTGTCTGAGATTGACATAAGAGCTTGAACCACCAAGGAGACGAAGATCCACGAAGAAATTCTAGATCTCTTCTTCCTTCGGCTTTCGTTCCATAGCAGCTTTGACGGCTACATGATCGCCGTCGGCGGTGCGGGTTCATCGGGATTGCCGGCGGCCCTCAGCGGCAAGAAGATCATCAACGCGGCAAGCAGGCCCATGAAGATCATCCCGCCCGTCAGGTAAGACGGATGGCTCAGAATCTGTGGCGGGTGATGCGGGGGTTGCCAGCTTGGCACGAATTGCAAGCCTGCCCACACCAGGCCTAGTAACGCCTCCCCCGCAATCAGGCCTGAAGCAACCAGCACCCCGGCATTGTCCACGCGCGCTTTTTGGGCGGCATTGAATCCGCGACGTTCGGCTACCCAATCCGCGACCGAGCGAAAGACTCCGCCAACGAAAATTGCGAACGTTGTTCCAAAGGGCAGATACATTCCGACCGCGACCAGCATGGGGCTCTTCACCTGCATCATGATCATCGCGATGCCGAAGAGAATTCCCACGACGACCAGCGGCCATGCCATCTCATGACCCACGATGCCTTGCGCCAATGTTGCCATCAAACCAGCTTGCGGGGCGGGAAGGTCGGGCCCTCCAAAGCCCACACCACCGGCGCGTATGTTCCCTTCATGCAGCAGGTAGAGCGGCCAATACATCACCAGGCTTGCGACGACCACAGCAATGAGCTCGGCGGTTTGAATCTTCTGCGGTGTGCCGCCGAGAATATACCCAACTTTGAAATCCTGTAGAAGCTCGCCGGCCACCGCCGAAGAAACGCAGACCACCGCTGCCACTCCGAGTACCGCAGCGACACCTGCTCCTCCCGAAACTCCGAGCGCCACCATCAACAAGGCCGCGATTAAGAGAGTGGAAAGTGTCAAACCGGAAATCGGATTGTTCGACGAGCCGATAAATCCAACGAGGTTACCGGAAACAGTAGCGAAGAAAAATCCCACAAGCAGCATTACCACCGCCGCCAGAATTGCCGGCCACACAAGTCCGGAAATCTTGATGTAAAGCAAACACATCAGGACAAATGTCACGGCGATGAGGCTGAATACGGTTTTCGAACTCATGTAACGCTCAGTGCGCGCCAGTTGTGCCTGCTCCTCTGCCGTCTGCCGGAGATCGGCGATTGCTTTGCCGAGTCCTGCCGTCAGGCTCTCGCGCATTTTGAAAAGCGTGTACGCCGCGCCGACTAACATACCGCCCACGGCTATTGGCCGGACGATGTATCTCCAAACCGCGTCAGCCATACCTGCCCAGTCATTTGGAGTCCCCGCAGGTATAAATGCCTTGAGGTTGGGGCCGAGAAAATAGATCATTAGCGGAACCAGCAACCCCCATGCCAGTACGCTGCCCGCAAACTGTATCGAGGCAAGTTTTACGCCGATGATGTAGCCCACACCCAGATACGCCGGACTCACGCTGGGAGCGGCGAATACTGTCGTCCCGCCGGTTGCGACGACCTTGGAGCTACCTATCGCGCCCAGGCGAACCTGTGTATGGCCAAGGCTGCCCACCTGAAGGGAAAAATCCTGATCGGCGCCAAACAATCCGAATCTTCCCAGAATGTAGACGAGTCCGCCGATCCCGATATTCCAGAACAAGTATTTCGCCGCCTGCGCGCCACGCTGCCCGGCTTTGTGAATTTCCGAAGCGGCTACCGATTCAGGGAAGGGAAGCTCAGGGTCTTCTACCATCCCGCGCCGAACGAGAGAGATAAACAGGACGCCAAGAATGCTGCCCACAGTAATCAATGCGGTTGACTTCCAATAAGCCTGACGCCAGCCGAATGAAGGCCAGGCATTGGCGAGAAGAAATGCCGGAATCGTAAAGATCGCGCCTGCCGCTACCGATTCCCCAATCGAGCCCGCAGTTCGAGCGATGTTCTCTTCCAGCAGCGAACCTTTCCATGCGCGCATGGCCGCCATTGCGATCACAGCCGCCGGATAGGTCGCCGCAATCGTGATGCCGGCGCGCAGTCCCAGGTAGGCGTTCGCTGCTCCGAGTACTATGGTCATCAAAAGCCCAAGGAGTATGGCCCGGAGCGTGAATTCCTTCATCTCCATGGATTCGGGCACGAAGGGAACATGTTTCTTCGGGCCGTTCGGTGGGGCAGAGCTGCTCATGGACGGAATCCTTTTTAGGCGTGGGATGGAAGCAGATTCGTGTTGTTGTTCGAGTGAACTTGTTCAAAACAATCGAGCTTATGCCAAAAGTGGAACGGCGCACGTTAGCACGCGGCAAGGGCGCGTGACAAGTCCGGAGACGATACAAAATCCCCACTTCTCGCAAAGAACGCGGGGGAAGTGGGGCGCCCATTCACTTTTTTCCACCACGCTCGGCGATGAGCAGCATCGCCGGCTCGCTCACCCGGTTGTGATATTGCTGCCCGTGAAATTGCTCTCCCCAGGAAAGCGGCGTGACGTTCCGGTATTCGTGCATCATCTCATCCGGAACAAAGCGCAAGCGCTTTCCTATAGAAGCTCTGGCATTGGGATCGGCTCCGTGATCGAGCAATAGACGAGCGAATGCCGCGTCACGGTCCCATCCGTTCAAATACGCTTGCGAGACGAGACAGCCGAACAGCGGCGTGTGTCCGCCGAAGCCGTCACCGTCTATTTCGGCCTTTGCATTGACATCTGCGCCATGCTCAATCAGCCAGCGTGCGATTTCGATTTCATCGAAGTCCGCGCAGATGTGCAGCAGCGTTGCGCCCGCGATCAGGGTGCCACCCAGCGCCAGAGAATGATCGCTGTGGCAGCCAAGAATCGGAGGACAAATCTCCTCGTGAGAAAACGTTCGCCGAATTAGATCCGGATCGCGACGAAACAGCCCTTCGAGCAGATCAACGCGCCCGCGATGAACTGCCATAATCGGTGTGTCCGGCAGTTTCATGACCTGGCTGTCGACGATCTCGAGACACTTGTGTTTTCCGGGGGGATTGCGGCTGTAGGTCTCCAGGATTAACGCAATCGGCTCCAGTCCGTCGCCTTTGTCGTCGGAAAATTCCGCGCCCAGTTCGAGTTGAAGCGCCAGCCCCTCTCCGTGCAGTGTTTCGCAAGGACCCATGACAATGCCGGGCGTGATACGCGCTCCCATCGTCTTCAGCCGCCGTGCCGTCTCGGTTTTTCCCTGCAAACACGCGCGGTTGAATGCGTATTGCACATCTTCCGCCCCGTGTTCGCGCAGCATTTCAATAATGCGTCTTGCCCCACATTCGCCGCATAAGACATTGGTGGCCCCCAATTTGTGCCCGGTACACCGCTGGCCGATTCCTTCAGCAGCTTGGGATTTTTCAGCACCACCTCGCGCACGGTCTCCACGTCGCCCTCCCAGATGGCGTTGATCATTCGGCAGGCGGTGACAAGGCGACTGGCGACTTCATAAGCGCGTGCCAATGCAAGCTGCACGTCGGCAAGCTTGGCTTTCGCGGGATCGATCTTTTTTGGATTGTGTTTTTCAACTCTGCGATCGCGTCAGGATCTCCCGCGCGAATGGCGTGCAGCAATCCTTGGCCTGGTGCTTGAGTTGATCGAGGTTAGGGCGTACGGGAAGGGAATAATCGAAGAACTTCTTAGCCATCACGGACCTCCTTCAGGTCGTGCCCGGTCCGCAAGGCGGGCGACAAGGAGGTTCGTTAGAACCTGAATTGTGAAATTCCCTCAGGTGGACTCGGTCCTCTCCGCGGACGGGCGGCGTCCTGTACGCCGGCGACAGATACGCTCGGAGGACAGCAGTTCCGGAATCATCGCCCGGTGTTGTAAAATGCAATTACACCGTCTTTTCCGCCCCTTCGCATTCAGCTCCTGAGGTGCTGTGTATGAGCGACTCCCCCGATACGTCTCTTTTCCCACCTTACCAATGCCATGATTGCGGCAGTGAAACCGGTTTTCGTTCCCGGCGCCGCACGCTGGCCGAACGTTACATCCTGCCCCTGCTGCTTTTGCGACCCGTACGCTGTGGAGAATGCTTCCGCCGGGATTACCGCCTGATCTTTACCCAGGTCCGGCAGCGACTAGAGCCGCTCCCGCGAATTGCTGCTGGCAAGACGACGCTGCCGCCCAAGCGTAACATTGCCTAGCGGCGCACGGGGCCGCTATACTGCTGTAGCGGACGATTGATCGCGTCGCAGCACGCCGCGAGTTCGAAGGAGGCCGTCTTCAGCAGTAGCGAGGACCAAATCCGGGTTGGCCACGTAGCAGTCGCTGGGCTTCCCATTGCTTCCGTAAAGACTTACATTCCGCGCATAACCTGGATCAACCACGCTGCGGCAGGTCTTTTCTCTGTTCTGTTTCCTTCCGATTGCCGCATTTGCGGCCTGCCGTTGCTGAATATTTCCCGCTTGCCGGTGTGTCCCGAGTGTCTGGATGCGATTCATCCCGTAGCCGGCAAGGTATGTTCGATCTGCGGCGAGCGAGTTCTTTCGGCCTACGCCGCGCATGACCTCGATGGTCAATTGAAGTGTCCCGTCTGCCGGCGCATTGAGCATCCCTTTGAGCGCGCTGTAGCCTTCGGCAGCTACGACAGCGGATTGCGGGAGTTGATTCATCTGTTGAAGTTCAATAGAGTGCGTCCCGCAGCGAGCGTACTTGGAAGAATGTTGGCAGAGACTTTGGCGGCGTTGGAACCATGGGTGGGAGAGGGAACTATCCCGGTGCTTCCGGTGCCGCTGTACAAAGGAAAGCGTCGCCAACGTGGATTCAATCAGGCGGAGTTGATTGTGCGTGCGGCATTGAAGGTTTATCCGCAACGCGATCGCTTCCAACTCGCTTCCGACGTGTTGCTGCGCACTCGCGAGACGCATTCGCAGATCGGGTTGAGCAGCCATCAGCGGCGGGAAAATCTTCGCGGCGCATTTAGGGTTGCGCGTGCCGGGAAAGTCATCGGCCGCGAGGTGGTTCTGGTGGATGATGTTTACACCACGGGAACCACCGCTTCGGAATGCGCGCGTGTGTTGCGCCGCGCCGGGGCCTCGAAGGTATGGGTGGCTACTGTAGCTCGCACGTTGAAGTTGGCATCTAATCAGGAAGCAGGTTTCAAGCTTTCAAAGTTACAAGGCTTCCAGGAGCAAACCGAATCTGAGGAAACGCTTGCATCATGATGATCGATTCAATTTGAGACCTTGCAATCTTGAAACGTTGAAGACTTGAAACTTTGACTCACATGTCACTACGCATGGAACACGACGCAGCATCCCGGCATGCCGTCGGCCTGTTTTCGCCGGCGGCTCCTCGCCGCGCCGGAGATGGCCATGCCTTGCTTGCGCCCGTTCTCGTTCTGAATGCGTCGTACGAGCCAATCAATGTTTGCGCCGCGCGCCGAGCGCTGGTGCTTGTGTTGAAGGGCGTCGCAATGACAGAAGAGGAGAATGGACACTTCCTGCACTCGGCCCGCGTCGCGATGCGGCTGCCATCTGTGATCCGGCTGCTGGAGTACCGCCGCATTCCTCATCAGAGCCGTGCGCTTTCGCGCAAGAATATTCTTCTCCGCGACCGCAATACCTGCCAGTACTGCGCCACCGTTTTGCCCTCGGGCGAGTTGACGCTCGATCACGTGATTCCACGCTCTCGCGGAGGCTTATCTACGTGGGAGAACCTTGTCGCCTGCTGCCATCCGTGCAATCGCCGCAAAGGAAATCAGTCCCCGATGGAAGCCGGCATGAAGCTAATGCGCGAGCCGCGCGCCTTCAATCTCCACACCAGCCGCCACATCATGCGATTGATGGGACGCAGCGACGATAAATGGAGGAAGTATCTGTTCTACTGAAATCGCTCCGCTTTCGGCCAACGTCTGTGCTGAGCGATCTTTGAATTGTTTTCCGCAACTATCGAATACAGATTGGTGCTAACTCTGTGGACCCGGGGTCCCGTCGGACCATTTGCCAACCCAGACTAGGAAAATAGTCACCCGTTCCTCAGGGTCATCAGCCGCCATGACCGGCGAGCCCGCCAGATTGGCTCCCCAGGTTTTCGTCTCATCGCCTGGAACAAAAAACATCAGATGTGGATGCCAGTGCATGTCGCGATCGCCTAAGTACTGCTGCTTCGACAGCATGTAGCACATCGCTCCGGCCTGCAGCGTGGGCAGTTCCTTCTTGTCAAACGCCGATGAAATCGCCTCGACGATCTCCTTCTTCGATTTTCCGGCCAGCACCAGTTTGGTCTTCAGCAAGAAGATGGGGACAAAGCTTTTCGCGGCTGGCGGATTAAAACAAATAGGCCCGCGGACTTTAGGATTCCAGAACTGAGAGTCGTCGGTCGCGGCGCCCCACGATCTTTCCACGATACAGAGAAAGCCATTCCTGCCACTCACTGCGGTCGTATATCCGTCAGTCCCAAGCACCATCACTTCGGCTTCGTCCGAGATGGATTTTGGAGCGGCACTGCGCGCCATCGCGATTTCGGATTCCTTGTCCGGCATCAAATACTGTTGGAGAGGGGCCATGGCTGGGTAGGGAGATTTCTCCGCCTTCGCTTGCGCCTGAGAGGTTGCGACGAATAAAACAATTTGCACAAGAAATGCTAAAGTGACGGCCTCGACATGATTCTTTCGCACGTGAGTCTCCGGTAACGCGCACAATTTATCTCAGGTTTGGGAACGACCTTCCGGGATCGCTGGCAATCCTAAGCAGGAAAGAAAACAACGTCAAAACCGTGATTGCGTCAATCGCCGATCTCGATCGATCGGCCCCGCACTGGCACGCCAGAGCCGATATCGCCTTCAAGACTTACTTCTGTGGTTTACTTTGCGGTGCGTTGGGATCCTTCTGGTCTTGTGGCTTGTTCTGGTCCTGCGGCTTCTGGTCGCCCTTGGGAATTTCCTTGCCTTCGTAGAGAATCTTCACATTCGATCCGAAGCGCTTGTAGTCTTCGTACTTCACGATTTCCTTGATACGCACATCGCCCACCTTGAAGTGCAGCTCGTCATCCGCTTTCGTGAAGACCGGAAACCAGTACTGGCCATCAATCTGCTGCCGCCAGGTGGTGAACTTGGGAAACAAATTTTCCTGGTCCCCGCGTCTCTTGACCTCGTTGCAAGGGCGGTTATTGCACAGATCGGGAACAGTCTTGCCGTAGGTTTTCACGATCTGGAAGTCGTGGTCGTCAACCCAGACGCGTCCCTGGAAGTAGCGCTTCTTGCCTTCGATTTTTTTCGGCGCGATATCAAAGACGTAGCAGTGCAGCTCGTCTTCCTGCTGCTGGCCCACGTACAGAATGTTGTATTCCGGAAGGTCTTCCGACGTGAGCACGAACGGCAACCGGTGCCGGATATCCGCGAAGTCTTCCTGTGACATGTAAATCTTTGTCAGGCTCGATTGCGGGGCAAAGACGACGTTCTCGATTCGCTTGCCCTTATCGTCGAACATGACGTCGAACACCTCGTGGTATTCGCCGTCCACTGTGTCGCCATCGAGCGTTTCGACCTTCACGTCCTGGCGATAGGTGTACTGATCGCGGGCCTTGGAGAAGTCCGTCTCTTTAGCGGCGAAGCGCTGGATGACTTCTTCGGGTGTCGTGTCCTTGGGGAGATCGCTGACGAGTGGGCCCTCTTGCGCAAGGGCGGCCAGGGACGCACAAACCAGCAGCGTCAAGGAAAGCAAAAACCGGCTGGAGCGCTTCATGGTTGTATTTTATCGAAACTCGACCTGCGATGCGGAAATGAATGCGCGACCTTGTAGCAAAGGCCGTCAGACGAACCGCTGCATTCCACTCAAATCCGAACTACCGAGGCAACCTGCCCTCCAGCCCCTCTCCGCTCAGTGAGACCGGAGGGAAGGGTGCTACGGTTCTGCCAATCAGTTGGATGCCCATGTTCGTGAGAGGTTGCCGGAGGGCAACGTTATCTGCACCGTCATCCTGAGGCGGGCGGCTCTTTGCCCGCCGAAGGATCTTTGCACTTGCCGGGAGTACATAGATCCTTCGGCCTGCAAAACGCGCAGGCCTCAGGATGACAACGCAGGAAGCAGAAGCTAGAAGCTGAAAGCTTTCCCCTGTTACACTCAGCCGTTTGCCAAGGAGTACTTCATGCGCCGTCTTCTTCTCTTCGTGCTGACAGCGGTTCTCAGCCTTCCCGTGGTTGCCCAGGCGAAGCATCCCTTTACCTTCGAAGACATGATGAAACTCAAGCGCGTCGGCGATCCCCAGGTTTCGCCCGACGGCAAGTGGGTCATTTTCAGCGTGGTCGATGTCGATCTCGCGGCCAACACGAAGACGCCGCACATCTGGATCGTTTCACTGGACCACGCGGGGACCGCCGCTCAGCCTGCCCTGAGCGGAGTCGAAGGGGCTGTCGGGCCCGGCGAAGCCGGGCAGCCTGCCACTGCTGAGCGAATTCTCATAGCCGAT
>DATAUY010000132.1:0-51159 GCA_036268025.1 Candidatus Sulfotelmatobacter sp.
GAGGAATGGTTGCGGCGTCAGCGTTCCCAATCTCGATTCCCGTGATTTGGAATTCGGCAATTGTTATTGCAGAAAAGCCGTCCAGAGCAGATTGCCAATCGCGAAGGAACGCGTCGCGATTGAGATTCGGTGTGTCTGCGAACTTGCTGCGATGGACTTGCAGCATTGCCTCGGAGCGCACGGTTCGCAGATCGGCCGGCGTGGGCGATGTCCCCGAAAAATTCGGCGCGAGATGCTGTTCGATTACCGCCGTATCGTGTGCATTCTGCAGCAGACTGGCGCTCCAGGTGGCAATCACTGTGGCAAGTTGATCGGCGTACTTTTCACTGACGAATTGATCGAGGCCGGACTGGACCTTCCGCAACGTCGCGTCGAGCGGGCGTTCGCTACGGTAACGGGGACGAAGATAAAAAACTTCGCCGGTGGAAGGGTCGTTCCCCGGTGCTGGGCGATCGAATGCGGGGAAAGTCAAACCCCACAAGCGGCTTGGCACCAGGGCAGCACCGGCGCTCTGGCTGAAACGGATGAGGAAATTGCGTCGGCGAAAATCAACGTCGCCGTCTGGCTTGCCGGCCGGGCTCAGAGTGGAATCCTTCGCAAATCAACGGTGTGAAAGGCGAAGCTAACATTCGGGAAAGGGATGGTCAAGGCGCGATGGAGTTTCGCTACAGAACTACGCACCCCCGGATGCCGCACTCCGCGCTTCGCGCCTCGGAGCGGACGAGGGCGTCCGCCGCCAGATGTTTAGGGGTTGGTTTTGTGCAGGACTTTTCGCCGGATGTCAGGCCAGAATTCCTTCAACTCGTTCGCCAGTCCGTCGTAGAGAATCAGGAAGCCAAGCGTGCTGGCATTCCGAGCGGCCGTGCGGTCTTCCGGCGCGTGATAAATGTTGGAGATAGCGGCAGCGGTCGCGTTTCCGGCGATCTCTGAGTAGTTAAACCGCGTGTCGCCGGAATCTGTTTTGGTTACGAAAAGACGGCTGAGGCCGTAGCCGAAACGGTGAAACATCTCGCCTTTGCCCATCTGGTAGTAGCGCGGATCTTCGTGCAGCAGGCTGGGATAAATGGCAACGGTGTTATAGGTCCCAATGCTGTTATCGGCGAAGTTTGCCCCGTAGCGTTTTGCATAGGCGCCCCAACCCTGTCCCCAAGACGCTGGATCGTTCTTGGCCTGACCGATAGCCGAGAGAGCTGCATTGAACGGATAGGCTCCCCAGTCGAAAACGCTGGCTGTCGCCAGCCGGAATTTCTGCCCTGAAGTCAGTGGCTGAAGAGATTTCTTTCCTTCCACAGTGCCGTAGTTCGGCAAAACGTCGAAGATGCGGTCGTTAACAGTGCCGGTCTCTTTCTCGATCTTGCTCTTGCCAACGGAATCATCGCGTGGTTTAGGAGGTGGCGTAGGTCTGGAATCAGGCGTCGCCGGCTTTTGGTCAGTCGGTTGAGCGGGCGGAGTCTGCTCCTGGGCACAGATCAATACCGCCGGAAGCGCCAGCATCACCCACAACGCAAGGACGGGAAAGACCGCTAAGGGACGTTTCGGCACCAACATCTTGGCTATGAACATTCGATGTGTCATTCTCTCACGCCGATGGCACCTAATCTCGATAAACCGGTTTCGATTTCTCGTTGACAAATCGTAACCGCGAAATGCGTCTACCATTGGATACTCATGCGCCGCTCGATTTTAACGATTTTATAGGCGCAATCGTCGTCATTGTCGTGGGAGACAGTCATTAAGTCGGGCGAGAGAAGGGCCGGTCAGAATTGTCCGGCAAATCCCGTCAGGAATTACGGGATCGGGAAGGCGCTCCGTGTGTGAGTGCACAAGTCGTCTCCCGAATGATCAGTTCGGGCTCGACCATCATCTCACCACCCTGCGCGTTGGGGTGCGCTTTGCGGATTCGGCGCAGCAGCGTTTCGGCGGCCCTGCGCCCCATCTCTTTGAGAGGCTGACGGACAGTGGTGAGACCGGGGTTCTGATATGCAGCGCTCTGAATGTCGTCAAACCCGACAACGGAAACGTCATGAGGAATGCGCAATCCAGCTTCGCGCAAGGCGCGAATGGCGCCCATAGCGGAGATGTCATTGAACGCGAAGAGTGCCGTAAACGGTTTCCGCGACGTGAGCAGCTTCTTCGTCGCCTGATAACCGGGCTGAGGCGTGGGGGATTCGCCTTTCAGCTGCGCTACCAGCGCGCGTGAAATCGGCAGCCGCAGCTCGCGCGCAACCTTTTCAATGTTCGCCCAGCGAATCGCCGTGTCGGAACTGAACCCCTGCCCTTTGATGAAGGCGATCTGACGATGGCCGAGTTGACGGAGATGATTGAGAGCAACTCTCGCGGCGCGCTCATGATCAAGCACGACGTTTACGACGCCTTCCACCTGATTGTGCCCCGATACCGTGACTACGGGCACGGAGAGAGATAGCGTCCAGGGAGTGTCCACCGCTATTAGACCGTCTACGGACCGCTCCAGGAACAGGCGGGGGTATTCGTCAATCAGGTCGGCGCGGTGACGGTGGCTGGCAACGAAATAAAAATAGCCTTCCTGCAAAAGATGGTCTTCAACTCCGCTCATGACCGATGCGGAGTAACCGTCACTGACTTCGGGCACAATAACGCCAATGGTAAAGCTGCGCTGCGCGCGCAACGAACGCGCAAAAAAATTAGGACGGTACTTGAACTTCTGTACCGCGGCAAAGATTTTGTTCTTGGTTTCCTGCGGGATGGAGTCGGCGACCGGAGCCCGATTGACGACCAGCGAAATCGTGGCGGGGGAAAGTCCCAAATGCTCCGCCAATTGTTTCAGACTTACCGGTTTGCGGCCCATGCGCACGGCCGCTTTGCCGGGACCAACTCGTCTAGCCGCCACGCTGCGCAGTCTCGCACAATCAGCATCCCTGAGCAAGCGCACTCATTGAACGGCGCATTCACTGACAGGCCGCGCAATTGCGCCATTTCCGTTTGCTTCCGTTCGCGGAATCTTAGGCCAATGCCGCGGCCTCGGGCTTGAATACGGCATCCACGAGGCTCACGATGTCGTCCATGGCTCCGTCAATATCCATGGTGAGGCGGGCGAGGTCCATGCTGGCAAGTGCGGGACAATGCTTCGCCAGGATCGGCCAGCAGTCGTCCTCTGCGAGATTCACTCCGACCGACTCGTAATAGCCGTACCCCAGGTCGCGCAAGCGGCATAGCAGGTCACTCAAGTGAATAAGAGCAACCAGAGCGCCGGCAGTCGGCGCAGCCACCGCCTCGTGATGGAACTCGACTACCTCAACCACATCGGCAGAAAAGCGCCATTGCTGGGCAAGAATCTTGCCGCTCTGGCAGTGAGTAAATCCGAGTAGTTCAGCTTCCACCTGGTCAAGCGCCGCGTGCGTCTCATGGGCGACCCGAAGGCATTCGCGATATTGTTCGGTGCACGCGATGTTGTTCACCAATACTCCAAGATCGTGCAGCAAACCTGCCAGATAAGCTTTTTCAGGGTCGGGATACCCAATCAGCGTTGCCAGCTTGCGGCTAACGAGCGCACAACCGAGAGCATGCCGCCAGAACGTAGTCGCATCCAGGGCCCACTTGCCGGGCGGTACGATCTTGTTCAGGCAGCAACCCAGCAGGATAGCCTGCACACGCTTGAGTCCAAGCGCCATGATTGCGCTGCGCACGCTTTCAGTATTACGGCGGCTGAAAAGAGGAGAGTTCGACATGCGCAGGCACTGGGCTGCAATTCCTGCATCGCACGATACCAACTCGACAATCTTCTCGATCTCTACTTTGTCAGGAGGCAACTGAAGCATAGAAATCAACGGATGTACGATTGCCGGCACTGCCGGTATCGCGTCTAAGGATTTAATCTTTGGTCGGATTTCTTCGAGGGCTTTCATGGCTTGCCTCCGCCTTTGTAGCCGGCAGGTGGCTTCCAGTATCCGATCGTGGCGGGAAAATGAATGAGACGAAAGCGATCGTCCACCTGAAAGAGAGATTCCGCGTGCCCAAGAAACAGATACCCGCCGGGAAGCAGATTGGAATGAAAGTGCTGCATGACCTTGCGCTTTGAGGCCAGGTCGAAATAGATCAGCACGTTACAGCAGAAGATCAAGTCCAGGCCTTTCAGGAACGTCATCTTGAGGTCATCGTTCAGATTGAGGCGGTCGAAGCGAATGACTGACTTCAGTTGGTCCGTTGCCTGCAGGCGCTTGTCATCATAAGGCTTGAAATACTTTTTCTTGAGGACCTCGCTCGTCCTGCGAAGCGAGTACTCTCCGTAGATTCCGGCTTTGGCGCTGGTCAACGAGTTCTCATTCAGATCTGTCGCGAAAATATCGAAGGTCCAGCCCGACAACAGCTTCGTGGTTTCCTCCATCAGAAACATGGCAAGGGTGTAAGGCTCTTCTCCAGTGGAACAACCTGCGCTCCAGAAGCGAAGACGTTTGAATCCCATTGCACTCTTGTCTTTAATGATTTGCGGCAAGATGATGTTTCGCAGTGCATCCAGCTGCGACGGACTGCGGAACATATACGTTTCTCCGATGGTGATCTCGTTGAGAAGCAAGCGCATCTCTGCCTTCTGGTCTCCCCGGACGATCAGACAATCAAGATATTCCGCGGGATTCTTTGCCCCGACCGCAGTCATGCGCCGCGTACAGCGAGAAGCAAGCAGATAAAGTTTTTCGTCCGGGTGGTAAATGCCCGATACCTGATAGACCACATCGCGAATCTTCAGATACGCAGGATTCTTGAGGTCCTCGGCTTCCGGTTTTGCAATTGTTTTTGCGCTTGCCATTGTTTAGCACCACATGTTCACCACCAAACCAGGAAAACGTGCTACAACCCGGCGCTCATCCTGCGAATCGCCAGCGGCACAATGCGCCCTGCTCTGTCTTGACAGACACGATTGACGATCTGCGGGCCGATTTCGGGCAGTGCGAAAATCTTGTCTGCCGCGCCTGCTACAACGACCGCGCCGGGCATACCCCATACCACCGAAGACGCTTCGTCCTGCACGAAGATTTCCCCGCCGGCCATCTGTATCTGAGTTGCTCCCAGCGCGCCGTCTGCCCCCATTCCGGTCAGCACTACACCCAGCACATTCGCACCATAGACTTGTGCAACCGATCGAAACAGCACATCCACAGCCGGACGGCAGGAGTTCTCTGGTGCGTCCTGATTCAGATTCAGGACCACATTCGTTCCTTTGCGGGCCACCGTCATGTGGTAGTCGCCGCGGGCAATCCAAACCTGCCCGGGTTCAAGTTTCTTGCCGGCCTCCGCCTCCCGAACCGGAACTTGTGATTGGGCGCTCAGGCGGTCCGCCAGCAAACGCGTAAAAAGCGGGGGCATGTGCTGCACGATGACTATTGGCACAGGGAAATCTACCGGCAGATGGGGAATGACTTCAGCCAGCGCATTGGGCCCGCCGGTAGATACTCCAATCGCCAGAACGTCAACTCGTGGCGCGCCGGACTTACCTTTTGCGGGCGGCATAACATGCGGGCCTCGGGTGCGGGAAGCCAGCGATAGAATCTTTGCGACCAGTTCGCGGCGAATCTGGCTTATGACTGCCGAGCGGCTCTCGCTATTCGACGGCTTGGTCACGTAGTCCGAAGCGCCGAGGGAAAGGGCCTCCACAGTAGCGCTGGCGCCGCGTTCGGTCAGCGTACTGACCATGATCACCGGCAGCTTTGGATGCAGTTTGCGAATTTCAACAAGGGTCTCGATGCCATTAAGCCCCGGCATTTCGATATCGAGCGTGACCACATCCGGATGGAGAGATCGAATTTTCGCCAATGCGATCGCGCCGCTGGATGCGGTATCGATGACGGTGATTTCGCGTGCCGAACCGAGCGCCTCAAACAGCAACTTTCGGACGACAACGGAATCGTCGACAACTAGAACCCGAACTGGCGAAATGGGGCCTCTGCTTGGCATGACCAGCCCTGTTTGCGGTTCAGTTGCCATGTTGGCAAAAAAGCTTGTGCCTACGCACCTGCGTGGGCGCCCATGGTTTTCAGCGCATAGTGCCTTGGCTGAAATTCCGAGCCTGCCTCGCCGACGCTGAATTGAGAAACTAACTGATTCAGCTTGGTGGACATGTCGGCGAGCGCCTGTGCCGCACTGTGCGATTGATTGGCGCCCTGCGCCGTGTTTTGCGCCGCCTCGGCAACGCCAGAGATGTTTTTCGTGATCTCTGACGATCCGCGCGCCGCCTCGCTCACATTGCGCGCCATTTCATTGGTGGTCACGTTCTGCTCTTCGACAGCGGTTGCAATGGTGTTTGAAATGTCGTTCACTTGCTTGATCACATCGCCGATCTGGCTGATCGCACTTACAGCGTTCTTGGTGTCACCCTGAATGGCTTCGATTTTGCGGCTGATGTCTTCGGTTGCTTTCGCCGTCTGTTTGGCGAGTTCCTTGACTTCATTCGCGACCACGGCGAATCCTTTGCCGGCTTCCCCCGCGCGGGCAGCTTCAATCGTGGCATTCAAGGCAAGCAGATTGGTCTGTTGCGCGATCGAAGTGATGACTTTGATGACCTGGCCGATCTCGGTGCTGGAATCGCCGAGCTTTCCGACAACCTGTGTGGTCTCTTCTGCGACCTGGACCGCGCCAGTTGCAATCTTGGCCGACTCATGCGCGTTTTTCGCAATCTCCTTGATGCTGGCGCTCATCTCCTCGGAACCAGTGGCGACGGTTTGGAGATTTTCGTTTACTTCCCCGCTTGCCTTCGAGACGACCTTGGCCTGGGTGGAAGTCTCTTCGGAGTTCGCGGTGATCTGCTGGCTGGTGCTGGAGAGTTCCTCGCTGGCACTGGCCACTTGCTGCGCGGTTTCGGCAATGGAATGGACCATCTCGCGCAGATTGTTCTTCATACGGTTGAGCGCCCTTCCCGCTTCTCCAATTTCGTCGTGGGATGAAACCTCTATGTCTTCAACTGCCAGATTATTGGAGGCGACTTCCTGGATCACCGCGAGCATCTGCGCGGCCGGAACTGCCACCGACCGCCCAATCATCGTAGAGACGAACGTACCAACAACAATGGCCCCCAGAAGGTTTCCGATGACCCAATAGCGCGCCGTCGTGTAAGTGGCTGCCGCCCGCTTCACTGAATCCTGGCTGCCCTTCATGTTCAGGGCCACAGCATCATCAACATCCTTTGCGGCCTGATTGAACGTTTCCAAACCTTCCGTCATCGCCAGCCGTGAGGCTTCGTTTCTCTTGTCGCCCCGCAGGAGATCCAACCCGCGTGAACGGGTTGCGAGATATTTGTCCATGTCAGCGCTTAGCTGCCGGTACAATTGGCGTCCCTCATCGGAACTGATCAAGGGCTTGTATCTGGCCTGCGCGTCATTCAGTTGGCCCAATGCCTGTTGCGACAACTCTTCCTGCTTCCCAATTTGTGCCCCGTCGACCAGGACCATAAGGGAGAGTTCAGAACCTCTCAGAGTCGCAACCTCATATCGAAGGTTACCCAGCGTCTCCATGGCGGGCAGCCAGCTTGCTCCAAGTTCCGTACTGTCCGAATTCAGCGTGGTTAGCTGCACCCATGAAAACACCGCCAGCACCAGGATGAGCAGTTCGACTACGCCAAAACCCACAGCGAGTTTCCTGCTGATCTTCAAGTCCCTGAACCAGGACATAGACGCGCTCGTCCCTTTCGCCAATCAGGATTGACTACCAATAGTTGATCGGCAGGATGCTCTTCGAGCGTTAGTAACTACGGATTATTTCCGGAGCGTCCGGGATTGGTTCTTTCCCGGGAAGGCCCGACGGTCTGGGCGAACCGCACTCTTACGCGGTCGAACTATCGAGTGAGGGCGAGAGAGGAAACTACCTCCGGAATTTGGCAAGCCTTGACGGTGTCTAGCACATGCAGGAGTTTCTGGTCGAGTTTGTAAACACCGAGAATCATGCTGCGTAAGTCTCCGTGCACATTGCCCGGCGGCGGCTCGAACCCATCTTCCGTGACTTCGAGAACGTCACCGATCTCATCCACCAGCAAGCTCACTGCGCCTTCATCGGTGCGCACGACAACATTCATCGGCAGTTCCGAGTCGGGGCGGCTCTCCATCCCAAGCCGGCGGCGCAAATCCACGGCGAGCACAATCTGTCCGCGCAGATTGATGAGACCGCGGATGACCGCAGGCGCCAAAGGCACACGCGTCATCTCCTGAAAACGGATCACCTCCTGCACCTGCTGCACAGGAAGCCCGAAGAACTGGTCTTTGAGAAAAAATGTGCAGAGTTGTTGTGTGCTTGCCATTCTTTTTTCCTCTGGAGCTCCGCGAAGAAGTCATTGAGCTATCGCTGCGATCAATCCGGGGGCATCCAGGATGTCAGTCACCTTATGCTGGATGATCGCCGAACCCACAACCCCCGCGCGGCCACTGTGCGGGCGCACGACGTAAGTTTCCTCGACGATGTCGAGGATGCGATCCACTACCAGACCCACGCTGCGCCCCTGGTCTCCGTAGACCACGACCTGCAATGATTCCCCTTCGCTGTGACGATGACTGCCCAGGGCTTCCGAGACGCGAATCAGTGGCATAATCTGTCCGCGGTATTGCACCACTTCCCGGTGGCCCGAGACTTCGACCGAATCGCGGGAAAATTCTTCCAGACGCGCCACGAGCGATAGGTCAATCGCCATTCTTCCCGTCTCGCCATGCTGGAACAGCAATACAGTGCGGGATTGGCCACCGTTGCCAGCGTTCGCGATCTTTTCCAATCCTTCGAGACGATTGTGCGTATCGCCGATGACTTTGGCGCGTTGCGCCAGACCGATCACATCGAGAATCAGAGCGACATTCCCATCGCCCATGATCGTGGCCCCGGCGTAAGTGTTGATGCTTTTCAGTTGCTTGCTGAGCGGCTTGACGACGATTTCTTCCGTGTCGTTAATCTCATCCACCACGAGGCCGAATTGGCGGTCATCAGCGCAAAGCACAACGATGTTGACATTCTCGCTTTCGATCGCTTTGGGCTGAATCGGATCTTCCAGCCGATATTCCGGCGCATCCAATTCTGTCTTGAGTTCCCGGTTCAGATACAAGAGAGGAAGCAACCGTCCGCGCAAGCGGTGTACTGGGGAACCATTTACCGACTCGATGCCCTTGCCAACCTGCTCGCCTTCAAGGCGTACAAGTTCGAGCAGGCTCACCTGCGGGATGGCGTAGCGATCGCCCGCTGACGAGACGATCAGGGCCGGGATGATGGCCAGAGTCAAGGGAATTTTCATCCGTACAGTCGAGCCTTGCCCGGCTTTCGATTGCAGATCCACGGTACCGCCGATTTTTCCGATGTTGGTCTTCACCACATCCATGCCGACGCCGCGGCCGGAAACATTGGTCACTTTTTCGGCAGTCGAAAAACCTGGCAGGAAAATAAGATTGCAGATCTCGCTCTCGCTCATGCGCAACATTTGTTCCGCGCTAATCAGGCCTTTTTGGACTGCCTTGTTCCTGATTCTCTCCAGATCCAGTCCGGCGCCGTCGTCGGTGATCTCGATGTTCACCTGCCCGCCTTCGTGAAAGGCACGCAGGCACAGGCGGCCTTCCACCGGCTTACCAACCGCCCGCCGTACTTCTGGCGTTTCGATCCCATGGTCCACCGCGTTGCGTACGAGATGGGTGAGCGGGTCTTTGATTGCCTCGATGATCGTCTTGTCGAGTTCCGTATCGTTGCCTTCCATCTCGACGCAGACGAGCTTGGCACAGGCCAAAGCGACATCGCGGACGGTCCGAGGAAACTTGCTCCAGATGTTCCCGATCGGCTGCATGCGGGTTTTCATCACGCTTTCCTGAAGCTCGGTTGTGAGCAGGTTCAGGCGCTGGCTCGGGCCAAGGAGTTGATTGTCTTCGGTGGAGTTGGTGTACTGGACAATCTGATTGCGGAGAAGAACGAGCTCCCCTACGCGGTTCATGAGCCGGTCGAGCAGGCCGACATCCACGCGGATGGTACTGTCGCTGGCGCCGGGGCCGCGGGGCAATTGTTGGACGGCAAGTCTGTCCGGATGATCTACCTGCGTTGTCGTCCGCTCGCATGGTTGTTCGGCACTCGGGGCGTCAAGACCGTGGGCTAACTCCTCGTCCTCGCACAGTTCAATTCTGAACTTGTCGGGCGGTGGGCTGCTGACAGCGTTGTCAGGAATGACTGCCCGATTCCCGGCATCGGGTGAGGACCCCACTTGAACCAAGGTTGGACCAATGTTTTCGCGCGGCGTCAGAAAATGTGTCAGAGCCGCGATTAATTCGCGGTCGTCGCGGTCCCCCTCCATGGCTGTGGCTTCGATGTTCTTCAACATCTGGCGAACAGCATCCACCATAGCCAGCAGCGCAGTTGTTATCTCCGGCGTAAGGTTGAGAAGTCCGTCGCGGAGCCGCGCTAGCAGGTCTTCGCCGACATGCGTGAGTCTCTCGAGTTGATTGAAAGCCAGGAAACCAGACGTGCCCTTGATCGTGTGGATGGTGCGGAAAATGCTGCCGAGCGTAACACGGTTGACCGGGTCCTTTTCGAGAATGACCAGATCCCGATCGAGCCGGTCGAGATTCTCGTAGCTCTCCACTAAGAACTCTTTAACGATCTCTTCGTCATCGCTCATGGTGAATGCGCCGATCGATCGCTTCTCTCGTTTTCATCGGAAATCCTCGTGCGTTCTTTAGCTCTTACTCCCTCGTAGCAGACGCTATCTAAAGTTGTCGCTGCTTCGACCGATAAGTCCAGAAAACGGGGTCTTGGATCCGCTAGAAGTGCGGCGAGAGAACTGGCAATTTCATGGATGACATCCGGGTGCTCATCGTTGACGACTCTTCGGTGATGCGAAAAATCGTGGAGCGTTCCCTGCGGCAGGCAAACATCAAGCTTGCCGAGGTCGTAGAGGCTGGCAACGGGATGGAAGCCCTGGCAGCCTTGCAGCAGAAAAAAGTGGATCTCATTCTCTGCGACATCAATATGCCCGTGATGGATGGACTTGAATTCGTGAAGTCGCTATCCAACGTGAAAAATGCGAAGGGCGTTCCGGTCGTGATGATCACAACCGAGGGCAACGAAGGTTATGTGGTGCAAGCTTTGTCATCCGGCGCCCGCGGCTACATCCGCAAGCCCTTCACCTCCGATCAGGTGAAAGACCACATTCTTCCAGTGCTGACGCGAAATCTATGACAACGATCAACATGGATCGGACGGCCGGTAACCAGCGTAAATCCTGGGCGCCTTTGCTTGAACTCTCGGCGCAGGAGGTTTTCAGCCTGATGCTGGGGTGCGAATTGCAGTCCTCGCCGAGCCGGCCTCCTGGCGATGGGCTCGACGTGACAGCTATCGTCGGGCTGGCGGGATCGATGCGGGGATTGCTGACCCTCCGGTGTTCCTCCAAATCGGCTGTAGTGATGGCGGCGAATATGTTGGGCATTGACGATGTAACCGCCAGCCAGGAAGCGCTGGACGCCGTAGGAGAGGTCTGCAACATGGTAGCAGGCAACTTCAAGAACAAGATCGCGGGCCTGGGCGATGGATGCAGACTTTCGGTGCCCACCGTGATTGCCGGCGAAGCCTATGCTCCGCATCCGTCAGAAGGAAACGGCAAAATAGAAGTAAACATGCTGCTGGAAGGTTTTCCGTTGTTGATCTCGCTTGAGGTCAACAATTAAGGCTTGGATGGATAGTCTCGCCAGAGAAATTGCAAGGCCTCCGGAAGCGTCTGCTGAACGACCCCGCTGTCCACGTGGACCGCGTTGCGCGCGAACACGAACTGATAGTGATAGCCTTTGGCGGCCAGGACCTTCGCCATCTTTTCATTCCCGAGAACCCAGTCGTGCATGTTGTCGCGCATCACATTCGGGTTGAATAAATCGCGGTCGCCGACCTCCATCCAGATACGAATCGGTTTGGCGGGGCTGTCCGGAATGAGATGCTCGTGAAATTCCCACGCGCCGTGCGGCGTCTGCGGGTTATAAGGCCATTGCTGATTGATGAAGGTTCCTGAATACGCCAGCACGCGGTGATAAAGTTCCGGGTGATACCAGGCCATGATCAGGGCGCAGGCGCCTCCCGAACTGTAACCCATCGCCGCGCGGCCTTCGGGATCTTTGGTGAGCTTCACGTGGGCCTTGTTTTCGACCAGCGGCAAGACCTCCTTTTCGACAAACTCTGCAAAGACGCCTGACATGATGTCGTACTCGAGACCGCGCTGGCTTCCCTGCGCGTCACCGCCTCCATTAGCGATTGAGACCGCAATCATTACCGGAATCTTATGCGCGGCGATCAGGTTATCGAGGGCCTTGAAGAGGCGAGGATCAGGGCCGTCGGTTCCAACGATGAACGGCGCAACGCTGCCCGGAACGTATTCCTTTGGGACGTACACTGCGACTTTTCGCGCGTAAGGAGCGGGATGGCTCGTCGTTACTACGAGCTTTGCCGGATCGGAGGGATCCGGGGATCCAAAGGTGTTCGGATCACGCCTGATGCCGGGATAAATCCTGCTGTCGGATGAGTTCATGGTGAACTCAATCACAGTTCCGTTCGATATCTCGCCTGCCATTTCCTTAGTGGCATTGTGGGTCGGGCCGATGATGAAGTTACCCTCAGCCTCTGCCGGCGGGACGGCACCGTCGGGCAACTCTTTCGCCCTTACATACCCTGTCGTGTGCGGGTCGCGCGTTGGGGGAGCCGGGCGGCTGGTAGATTGCGCAAGCACAATCGGACACAGACCGGCCAGAAGAACAAGGCTCGCACGAGGAATCCGAATTATTTCTTCCCCGATATATTTGGATTTCTTCATCGACATAAAAAGCTCACGGAGTATCCCACAATCCGCGGCTCAGCCAATAGTGCAAGTTCCTGCATATTGACTTCTCTTTAGATTTCTTTACAATCCATTCGCTCAACAGTCCCAGGTACATAGCAAGCAGCCGGAGGCTAGACGCCTTCCCCCATTGGCTTTCCGGCGAAGACCAGCCACGAGAAGTAGCAAGACAGGGCCCCGAATTCATGTTTCTCAATCCACTCCTGAGGAGTCCGGGTGAATTCTTGTGTGCGGTTTTGCGGATGGCTTCGTCCTGCCTGCTTTGCGCTGCTGACGCTGCCGTCTCTGGCGCAGACGGTCACAGTCACTCCTACCAGCCTTTCATTTGGCAATCAGGTACAGGGCACAGCCAGCGTATCGAAAAAAGTAACGCTCAAGAATGGCCAAACCACGGCCATCACGATCACCAGCATTGCTTCAAGCCTGTCGGATTACACGCAGACGAATAATTGTCCGGTCAGTCCGGCGGCTCTTGGCGCGGGCAAGAACTGCACGATTTCTGTAACGTTCGATCCGTCCGCGCTGGGATCTCGCGCTGCGACCCTCACGATCACTGACACTGGGAAAAATGGTCCCCAGACCGTGGGCCTGAGCGGGACGGGAGTCGCGTCGGTTACCGTTTCAACTTCGAACATATCGTTCGGAAATCAAGTCATAGGAGTAAAGAGCGCGGCGTCCAAGGTAATGCTCACCAACAATCAGAGCGTCGCGCTTAGCATCACGAAAATCGCAACGACCCTCCCGGATTATTCGACCACGACCACTTGTCCGGTAGGTACTGGCACGCTGGCAACCGGCAAAAGTTGCGCCGTTTCGGTATTTTTCGATCCTACGGTGGCTGGTGTTCGAAATGACACGCTGACGGTCAGCGACAACGCAAATATCAGCCCGACGGTGAGCCTCACGGGTAGCGGGATTGTAGCTGCGGCGGTGGACCCGGCGAGCCTTAATTTTGGCAACCAGGCGCTGGGGACTTCGAGCGCCGCGCAGGTCGTCACGTTCACGAACAACCAGTCCACGTCGTTCAAAATTACCAGCGTGAAGGTCAGCCCGACAGACTTTTTCCTGGTCAATAGCTGTCCGGCGACTCTGGCGGCGGGCGCCAGTTGCACGGCATCCGTTACGTTCTCGCCCAAACAATCAGGCACACGAAGCGGGACCCTTACTTTCACCGACAAAGCGAGCAATAGTCCGCAGACCGTGACGCTCACTGGCGCAGGAGTTGCGGCGAACCTGGTTTCGATCGCGGTGACGCCGGCAACTCCTTCCATTGCGGCCGGCGCGACCCAGCAGTTGACGGCGACAGGCACTTACAGCGATGGCAGCAAACAGAACATTACCAGTTCCGTGGCGTGGACCTCTTCTATTACAAGTGTGGCGACCGTTAACGCCGCAGGCCTGGCGACGGGAGTAGCCTCGGGTAACACTTCCATCACAGCGACCTCGGATTCGATCTCAGGCTCGACTACCTTGACCGTGGAAGCGCCGTCGCTGGTTTCGATCGCGGTGACTCCGACAAATCCGTCGTTCGCTCTTGGGACGACGCAGACGCTCAAAGCTACAGGAACCTACACCGACGGCAGCACGTTGGACCTGACGAACACTGTTACCTGGAATACCGGCAATCACGCGATCGCGACAGTCAGCAACACTGGAGTAGCTACCAGCGTTGCTGTCGGCACAACAAGCGTGACTGCTACATCCGGCGCGATCGCGGGATCGACCAACGTAACTATCACTCAGGCAGCGCTTGTGTCGATTGCGGTAACGCCTGCGATTCCTTCGATTCCCGCCGGCACCACGCAACAGTTCGCGGCCACCGGAACGTTCACCGATGGAAGCACCCAGAATCTGACGACCACAGTGCAGTGGAACTCAGACACGCCTTCCGTCGCAACAATCAGCAATGCGCCCAATACTCAAGGCCTGGCAACGACCATCGCAGCGGGAACTGCGAACGTCACGGCCACGTCAGGCTCTATCAGCGGCACGACGACGCTCACCGTGACGGCTGCGTCGTTAGTCTCGATTGCAGTTACCCCGGCGAATCCCTCCCTTGTTGCGGGCACTACCCAGCAATTGACTGCGACCGGCACATTTACAGACGGCAGCACCCAAGACCTGACAACTTCTGCGACCTGGTCTTCCGACACAAATTCGGCTGCGACCGTGAAGAAGGGATTGGTCACGAGCATCAGCGCTGGTACGGCGAACATCAGCGCGACGTCGGGATCGATATCCGGATCGACTTTGGTTACGGTGACTGCGGCACAGTTAGTGTCGATTGCCATCAATCCACAGTCGGCGAGCGTTCCGGCAGGAGTGACCCAGCAGTTCACAGCAACCGGAACTTACACCGACGGCAGCACGCAAGACCTGACGCAGACGGGACATTGGAGTTCTTCGGCGCCCGGCGTGGCAACCATCAGCAACGATACGGCGTCCGCGGGCTTAGCCACGACATTGACTTCGGGAACGACGACGATTGGCATCAGCTCTGGTTCGGTCAACGCTTCGGCGTCGCTGACGGTCGCGCCGGCGGCATTGGTTTCGATTGCAATTGGTCCGCTGGCTCCGACAATTTCTCTGGGCGCGACGCAGCAGTTCGCCGCTACGGGCACATACACCGATGGCAGCTCGCAGGATTTGACGGCAACCGCGAACTGGAATTCTTCAAACGCAACCGTAGCGGTGATCGGCGACCCAGGATCGGCCACGAGCGCCGGCATTGGCACCACGAACATCAGCGCCACGGTCGGTTCGATTTCGAACTCGACGACGTTGACGGTCGCTGCGGCGGCACTTGTGTCGATTTCCGTCTCTCCAACGAACGCGTCGATTCCCGTGGGCACAAGCCAGCAGTTCACGGCGACTGGAAGCTATAGCGATGGCAGCACACTGGACCTGACGGGATCGGCAATGTGGTCGTCCGACACGATACAGGTGGCGTCGGTTGGAGCAACCGGAGTTGCCACCGGTGTTGGCCTTGGATCGGCGAACATCACGGCGAGTTCCGGAGGCGTCCAAGGCTCCGCCGCACTAAGTGTAGGGCCTCCTGTTCTGGTCTCGATCGCTGTTACTCCGAGCACGGCAAGCGTCGTTGCAGGCAACTCACAGCAGTTCGCGGCGACCGGCACCTACAGCGACGGCAGCATGCAGAACCTGACGAGCGTAGTGAGTTGGAGTTCGTCTGCGCCTTCGGTAGCTACGGTGAACAGTGCAGGACTGGCGAAGAGTATCGCGCAGGGCGAAACCAACATCACCGCTTCGGCCGGATTGATCAGCGCTTCGGCGAGTCTGGCGGTGACTGCGCCGACCTTGGTTTCGATCGAGATTTCGCCGGCGAGCGCTTCGATCGCCGACGGTACGACTCAGCAATTTACCGCGACAGGAACTTATTCCGACGGCAGCACTCAGGATTTGACGAACTCGGCGAGTTGGTCGTCCTCTGCGCCGGCTACTGCGACCATCACCAGCGCCGGACTGGCAACTGGCGCGGGAATCGGGAACGCCATGATTACCGCGACGGCTGGATCGATATCAGGGTCGGCCAGCCTCGCAGTCGGACAGCCTACTCTCGTATCAATTGCAGTAACGCCGGCGAATCCATCTTTCGCCCTTGGCACCGCGCTGCAAATGAAGGCGACGGGAACTTACTCAGATGGAAGCACGCAGGACCTGACCACGACGGCAACCTGGGCGACCGGAGATTCAACAATCGCGACAGTGGACGCCAAGGGCAAAGTCACGAGCGTGGCTGTCGGAAACATTGCGGTTACAACAACATCGGGCGCGATCAACGGTTCGACATCCGTGACGGTCACTCCGGCTACTTTGGTTTCCATAGCAGTTACACCGGCCATCCCAAGCATTCCTCTTGGGACGACGTTGCAGTTCACCGCGACCGGAACCTTCACCGATGGAAGCACGCAGGATGTGACCCAAACGGTGCAATGGAGCAGCGATACGCCCGGCGTCGCAACCACCAACGATCCCAAGAAAATTGGATTGGCCACAAGCGTCAACCCAGGGACGGCGACCATCACGGCAGCCTCAGGCACGATCAGCGGCAGCACCACTCTCACGGTTACGGCTGCGGCGTTGGTCTCCATCGCGATAACTCCGGCGAACCCGACGATTGCGCTGGGAACGACGCAGCAATTCAGCGCGACGGGGACCTTCACCGACGGCTCCACGCAGGATATGACTTCCACCGCAACGTGGAGTTCGGACGATCTCACGATTGCAACGATCAGCAATACGGGGTTGGCGACGAGCGTGCAGCTTGGAACTGCGAACCTCAACGCCGCTTCCGGGAACATCACTGCTTCGACGACGCTGATCGTCTCAGCAGCGACGTTGACCAGCATCGCGATCAATCCCCCATCGTCAGCTGTTGCCCTTGGAACTACGCAACAATTCACTGCGACCGGAACCTACACCGATGGCACGACGCAAGACGTCACTCAAACGGCGCACTGGAGTTCGACCAACGCAAGCGTCGCCACGATCAGTAACACATCGGGAGCTGCGGGCCTGGCTTCGACCCTCTCCGCGGGAACTACTATGATCGGCGCAAGTTCGGGTCCGGTAAGTGCTATTGCCACTTTGACGGTGAACGCGGCGGCGCTGGTTTCGATCGCGATCAGCCCGCAGAATACGACGATTCCACTCGGCGGCTCGCAGCAGTTCACCGCGACCGGAACCTACACTGATGGGTCCGCACAGGACGTTACCTCCATTGCAACGTGGAGCACATCGGACGCAACGGAGCTTGTTATCAACAACGCCGGTCTCGCGACCACTTCGGGATTGGGCACTGCGACTGTTACCGCTGCATCCGGATCAATTTCGTCCTCAACAACTGCAAGCGTAGGCCAAGCGGCGCTGGTCAGCATCGCAGTGACGCCGACTAATTCATCGCTGGCGCAGGGATATACCTTGCAGTTCTCCGCAACCGGCACATACAGCGACGGTTCGATCCAGGACCTGACGCAGTCGGCAGTCTGGAGCTCGTCGATCCCAGGTGTTGCCGCGATAAGCGCGACCGGAATGGCAAACGCGTTGGTTGGAGGTAGTACTACTATTTCTGCGGCTTCAGGATCCGTCTCAGGTTCCACGTCGCTCACTGTCACGGCCGCAGTACCGGTCTCGCTCTCGCTCAATCCGCTGAATCCAACGATCTTCGTGAACGGTCAGCAGCAATTCACCGCAACGTCGCTTTATAGTGACGGCACTCAGCTCGACGTCACGTCGTCGGTCGCATGGACATCACTCACGAGCGGAGTTGCCACTATTGCCGCCGGCGGACTCGCAACCGGCGTGGGAACAGGGTCGAGCGTGATTCAGGCGTCATGGGCCAATGGTGCGCTGACCGCCACGACCACATTGAACGTTTCGGCGTTTTCAGTGATGGTGACACCTGCAACGGCATCGATCGCAATCAGCGGAACACAACAATTCGGAGCATCCGTAAGCGGAACAACCAACCAGGCAGTTTCATGGGCCGTGGATGGCATCATGGGCGGCAACTCGAGCGTCGGCATAATCACGCCCGGGGGCCTCTACAGTGCACCGCCGATGATCGGCAATCACGCGATTACGGCCACCTCACAAGCAAATAGCGCCAGCGTTGGGACTGCGTCGTTGACAGCTGGATCGCTCGTTTCCGTCGCAAGAACTTTCTTTGGCATGCACCTGCACTTCGCTGCATCTGCGGTGCCGGGGGCCATGGAGGGCGCGGCAAGAATCTGGGACTCGAACGCCGCGCAGTGGCCCAACTTGAATCCCGCTAGCGGAACATTTGTGTGGACGAATCTGGACAATGTGCTCTCCAGCCTTAAGAATGGTGGCATCAACGACGTTCTCTATACGCTTTGGCGCGTACCGAAATGGGCGTCTAGCAATCCCAGCGACACGACCTGCGATTACGCTAATCTCGGTCCGAACTTTACCGGCTCTTGCGACCTGCCGAGCGATCTGAATCCGGACGGCAGCGGCACCGACTTCACCTGGCGCAATTGGGTGCAGAACATCGCCCAGTACGTCAACGATCCAACGTATTTACAATCGCACGCCAGGATTTCCTATTGGGAAACCTGCAACGAATGTTATCGCTCGCCGACCTTGGACCCCGGATACGGGACGGGTGGCGGATCGATCGCCTATCGAGGGACCTATAGCCAACTCGTGCGCATGATGCAGGATGCCCGCTGCATCATTATTGGAAATTCGAACGATCCGATCACGGCGCTGAATACGACTTGCGGAGCGGCGGGATATCCCTTCATCGGAATCGACCCATCGGCAAAGATGGTCATGCCCTCCACAAGCCCCATTAAGAATGGGAAGAATTTCTATTATCAGATCATGCAGAACGCGCTCTACTGTACCTGTTCCAATAACTCGTGCTCGGCCAGCCCGACGGGATGCACCACCGGCTCGGCAGGCAGCGCGGCTGTAGACATACTTTCAGCCCACATCTATCCCAACAACTACACGCCGGAGCAGATGCCGAGCCAAGTCGCCCTGGTCCGGGGAAGCTTCAGCGCATCTGATCTCGCGAACAAGCCGCTCTGGAGCGACGAAGGCGGCTGGGGACAGAACTCCAACGCTCCACAGATCAACAACGGCGATCCCGACCTGGAAGCGGCCTGGATCGCCCGCTTCTATCTGATGAATTGGGCCTCGGGCTTGACCCGCAGCTATTGGTACGAGTGGGACAACGCCGCGTATGGAACGCTTTGGAGCCCAACCAGCATCGCCGGTTGCACAACTCCGTTCACTGCAGGGTTCCTCTGTAGCGGAGGGGTCGCCCATCAGCAGGTTTATAACTGGCTGCTCGGCTCGACGCTCACGAATTGTTCGGCGGTCAACACAGGCTGGACGTGCAACCTGATTCAATCGAACGGATCTCCTGCCCAAATTCTCTGGGACACTTCGCAAACTTGCGGCAGCGGCAACTGCGGAACGATTCAGTACAATGTTTCCCCAACCTTGAATACCTATCAGGACCTCACCGGAACATTGCACAGCATCAATGGGACAGTCCCGGTGGGAATCAAGCCAATACTTCTTTTCACTCAGTGATCCGGGCAGAATTGGTGGAGGAATTTTCCATTCCCCTAGTTTTGCTGCTTGGAACCAGGATTGTACGCAAGCGTCTTTACACACAGCTTGCGGGTATCTGCATCGTTTAGACTGTCTGCTAATCTCAATCGCATCTGCCGCATGTGCGTGCCCTCCTGCACTTTGTCAGGATCCACATGCGATTGGGCCGGGAATCAACGGTCGGCGGACGATAACAACTGAGGATCGCACGGAATGCAAGTAGCCTCGCTATCGATCAGCTCATTGATTTTTCTCATCCTGGCTATAGTTGTCGCAGTGTTGCTGGTCCATCGCATATTCCTTCAACTTCGAACCAAGAGCCTCACGGGCATCGCGATCGAGAAACTCGGCGGCTTCAACTATGCGCAACTGATTTTGGTCAGCGCGCTGAGCCTCTTTGTTGAAATGCTGATGATTCGCTGGGTCTCTTCGGAGATAAGGATTTTCGCGTACTTCAAAAACTTCGTTCTGGTGGCGTGCTTTCTCGGCTTCGGGCTGGGATGCTATCTGAGCCGGCGGCGAATTCAGTTGATGACGCTCATCGCCCCGGTGCTGCTGCTTACGGTCATTCTGAAGGCGCCGGTTTCTCCGTTGCACCGCAGCATTGTCGCGCTACCGCAATTGCTGGGGGCCAGCGTCGAGGTCCATATATGGGGCGTTCCAGCGATGCCCACGAACTGGATTGGCATGTTTCTGGCCCTCAGTTTCATTGTTCCCCTGTTTGCCGTAATCGCCACTTCGTTCATCCCCTTTGGCCAACTGGTGGGCTGGTATCTTGAGAATTCTCCCAAGGGGGTTGCAACCTATAGCGTGAACGTCCTCGCGAGCCTGGCGGGGATCGCGGCCTTTACCCTGCTGAGTTTTCTCCATCAACCGCCGTGGGTATGGTTTTTGGGGGCTGGTTTCTTGTCTCTGCTCGTGTTCTGGAAAGATACACGCGCCCGCAAAGCTCTAGCCATAACTTTTCTGATATGCGTGGCGCTGCTTGCCATTCCCGATCACCGCCACGAAACCACCTATTGGTCGCCCTACCAGAAGCTATCGATTCGGCCCAACTACGAGAACGGGCAGTTGGAAACATATTCCCTGACCACGAATGATTCCCTGTACCAAACGATCTTGAATTTATCCCCGGAGTTCGTTCAATCGCACGCTGACGTCTTTCGCGAGCATCCGGCAAATGAAAATTCCTACAACATGCCCTATCGCTTTTATTCGTCGCCTCCGGCAGTGCTGGTTCTGGGTGCAGGGATGGGCAATGATGTTGCCGCGGCCCTGCGCAATGGCGCAGGACGGGTTGAAGCGGTAGAAATTGATCCATTGATCCTGAAGCTGGGAGAGAAGCTCCATTTCGAGCATCCTTATCAGTCTCCGCGAGTTCACGTTGTGCTTGACGATGCCCGCAGCTACATTGAGAACAGCCACGATCGGTTTGATCTGATCGTCTTTTCGCTGCTCGACTCTCATACCACCACATCGCACTTCACGAATATCCGCATTGATAACTACGTCTACACTCGCGAAGCGCTGCAGCGCGCCCGGCAACTCCTGAAGCCAGACGGCCTTTTCGTGGTGAAGTTCCAGGTCGATACTCCCTGGATCGCCGGCCGGCTCTATGAGTTGTTGAAAACAACGTTCGGGCAAAACCCAATCCAGTTTCAAACCGATTTAGGCGGCTTCGATAGCTCCGGACGTTTCTTTATTGCAGGGTCGCCCGAGCGCCTGAAACAAGCAACGGCCGATCCTGCTTTGGCAGCCTACCTCGCTTCGCGCGGAAACATGCCGATGGAGCCCGCCAGCCCGACGACTGATGACTGGCCCTATTTTTACCAGCATGAGCCGGGCCTGCCCATGAGCGTCATCCTCGTGTCCATCGCTGTTCTGATTGTGTTCGGCTGGTTCCTGCGGCAGACGAGCGGAGAAGGCACTTCCATCGATTGGCATTTCATGTTCCTCGGCGCAGGCTTCATGCTTTTGGAGGCGCAAATCGTCAGCAAGATGGCGCTTCTCTTCGGTACCACGTGGGTAGTGAACGCAGTAGTCGTATCAGGATTGTTGTGCCTGATCGTGGGAGCAAATCTCGTCTTCAGCGCGTTTCCCAAAATCCCACTGGCGCTCGCCTATGTTGGATTATTTCTCTCGCTCGCGATTATGTTCACGGTTCCGCTGGAGAAACTGTTCTATGACTCCTGGGCATTGCGTGCCGTTATCGCGACGCTTGCCTTATGCATGCCCGTATTCTTTGCGGGCATCATCTTTATTTCCAGCTTTGCCAAGGCGGGATTTAGTGGCAGCGCTCTGGGATCCAACCTGTTCGGGTCCCTGCTCGGAGGTGTACTCGAATCGGCGTCCCTCTGGTTCGGATTAAAGTCCCTGACGGTGATTGCCGCGCTGTTATACGTGGCCTCCGCCCTGTTCCTGCAATACCGTATCGCCAGCAGCACATCAAAGGCCAGCGCGATCGAACTCAAGGAGCCGGTCAGTCTCTAGTCAGATGATTCCTGTCAGGCGGAAAGGCAGAATACGCAGTCAACCTGCGTCAAGGCAGAGGAACGTTTTTCAGCTCCGGGGCGAGTTGAAATGCTTTGTCGAATTCCTGCTGCGCCGCTGTTTTCTTGCCTTGCTGACGAAACGCCAGGGCGAGATTGTAATGCGCTTCGGCATAGTCCGGATTCAGCCGTATTGCTTCCGCGAATGACTCCTCGGCCTGACGGGCATGACCAGTCTGAAGCAGCACAAGACCGAGATTGTTGTGGCCTCCGGCAAATTTCGGATCGCGCCGCACGAGCTCACGGAATACATTCGCAGCGCCGATGGTGTCATTTTTCTGGCTGAGCGCCAATCCCAGCTGAACCCGCGCGTCGGTGTACTCCGGATTGAGGCTGATGGCGTCTTTCAGTTCGCCGATGCCTTCGTCCAATCTGCCCGATTGCGCCAGGGCCAAACCGAAGTTATAGTGCGCCTCCGCCAGGTCAGGATCGCACATGGTTGCCTGCCGGAATTCCTCCAGCGCGTGCGTGTGGTTGTTCTGACGCCAGTAAAGCAGGCCGAGGCTCGAGTGGGCCTGTGCGTAGTCCGGCTTCAGCTCCAGCGCTTTCTCGAATGCTGTCAGAGCCTTCTCGGTTTCCCCTTTGCGCTCCCACGTGAGGCCCAGGTAGTAGTAGCCGGTCGGCAGCTCGGGACCCTTCTCAATTGCTCTTTGAAGGAAGCCGAGAGCGTCGTCGGGTTTTTGGTCCTGGAGCGCTCCTACGCCCTGAAGGGTAAGCAATTTCGCCTCAGCCAGGCGCGCACGGAACCGTCGTAGCCCGCTGATCTCGGTCAATTCTTTCTGTCCCGCTTCCGTCTGGCCCTGGGCACGCAAAGCTATACCGAGGTTGTAATGCGCATCTTCGTAGTCAGGTTTCAGCTCGATGGCGCGCTGGAACGCGGCGATGGCGCCCGCCAAGTCGTCGCCCGCTTTCAGTTCCTTTCCAAGATTGAATTGTGCTCGCGGATCACTAGGATCGGCAGCCACCGCTTTGCGGAATTCTGCTAAGGCGGCAGAGTGTTGGCCTTGGCGGCGCAGAGTCACACCCAGAAGCATGTATGCCGTCGTAAGCCGCGGATTCAACTGGAGAGCGCGGCGAAACGCGGCCGCTGCGCCGGGAAGGTTGGCCAGCTGCCCTTCGGTCAGCCCCAACTCAGTGAAAAGTTCTGCTGCGGGCTTCGATGCGATCGCTTGCTGAAGTTCAGTCCTTGCGGAAGAAGGATTGTTCTGCTCCAGATAAATGCGCGCCAGCAACCGGTGTGCCGCCGCGTTTGCGGGGTCGAGCTTTATAGCAGCCTGGAGTTCCTTTGTGGCGGCAGGCAGATCGTGCAGATCGTACCACGTGGCGCCCAATCCGTAGCGCGCATCGCCCCATTTCGGTTTTAGGCGCAGCGCGGCTTCGAACTCGTCAACCGCCTGCGTGGCCTCGCCTTTGTATTTAAGCGCGAGAGCCAGGTTGTAATGAGTGAGGGGATCGTTGGGTCCAAGCTCCAGAGCCTTCCGATAATTCGCAATTGCCTGGTCCCAGGATTTTTGGCGGGACTCCTCGATGGCCTGCTGACGATAGCTCTCAGCTGTCTGCGCAACGCACGCCGCTGCGAATATGCATAGCAAAAGCAGCCGGACCATCATCGTCCCAGCCTAGCATGTGTCGTCTGGCGCAACCCAATTTCCGTTGATTGCTGCGGGAAGGCGAAGCTTCGGGTGAAGCGAATTCAGCTCCGCCCGAAGCGTTGCTTTCGATATCACCAGACGAATTTCGCGCTGACCTGCCCAATGCGCGGATCGCGAGCACTCGTAACGTTACCGAAGGTGTCGCTGCTGATGTCCCCGCTCGGGTTGTTGAATTGCGCATGGTTGAAGATGTTGAAGAATTCACCTCGAATCTCGAAATGCATTGCTTCATTGACAGGGATCATCTTCGATATGCCCAAATCGGTATTGTTGAATCCCGGGCCGTGGAAGAATCGCCGGTTCGCCGTTCCGAAACTTCCGCAGTCAGGACCGGTCAAAACCCCCGACACTAGACTGCACGCAGTTCCGGTAAATGCGCTCTGGTCGAAATATGTCCACGCGCCAGGGGTAGCGCGAGGGTTGTGGACGTGAATCGGTCCCACGAGATTCGGCATGTCGGTGGAGGGGCTGCCAGTGAGTGAGGCATCCCCGTCGCACAGCCCCGACGGACACAGTGGCCCTTGTTGCACGGGATTCCCCTGACCCATCTGGACTGGGAATCCCGTCGCGAATCGGGTAATGCCCTGCAATTGCCATCCTCTTGTAAGCCTTGGCATGCGGCTAAAAAGCCGATAGAACGGCATCTCCCAGACATAGCTGACCACAAAGTTCTGGTGCACGTCCGTCGACGAGAGGCCACGGCTAAGTTTGGCATTGGAGAAGTTGATCAGTTCGCCGAAAGCCGAGGAATCGTCAATAGCTTTCGCAAGCGTATACGCAGCCAAAAAGGTTACATCGCCGGCTTTACGCTGCACCGTCACCTCTCCGGAGTGATAGGCGGAATTCGCCACCAGCTTGGTGAAGGTGTTGCCAAAACCAAAACAGAGGCTTCCCGCTGTCGGGCAGTAGTTCGGATTTAAAAGAGCATCCCTGGTGCCGTAAACCGTATTTGCGCCCAGAGTGAACGTGTCCTGCTCAAGGTTCGGCCCACACCCGGGAGCACCGCTCGATGCATCGGTATATCCCTGCGCATTGAGTTGTTCACACAGCGTGGGGTCGCCCGGGTTAGCTTCGGTCTGCGCGATGAGCCGATGACCCTCGGTTCCCACATAAGCCAGAGTCAAGACGGTGGATTTGCTCAACTCACGTTGGATTGAGAAATTGAAGTGCTCAGCGTACGGGAGCTTATTGTGAATGTCGTATCCGGGAAAATAAGACAGCGGCTCGTAAACCGAGAAATCGAGCGTCTTATTTGCCGGGCTGCCCGGAATCGGAACGGTGAATGGGAAGCGCTGTCCCTCGCCGTCGGTGCCTCCATCCAGCCGATTTCGGAATGGCTCGGAGAAATCAACGGAACCCGGACTGGTCCAGTACAAGCCGAAGGGGGCGTCGCCCACTTCATAGAACAGATTCAAATCCTCAACCGAGGTGTAGTACAAGCCGTAGGAGGCGCGGATGCTCGATTTGCCCGGCCCGCCAAAGACCTTGCCCAATAATCCATCGCTAAAGTTCGGAGAGTAAGCAAGACCAAGGCGCGGTCCAAAGTTGTTGTATCGGGTCGGGGCGAGCGTCTTGGGAATGCCTGGGTCGCCGGGATACACGAGGCCTTGAGGCGAATTCGGAAAGACGGTTGACTGTTCTCCCTGAACCCAGGTCTGGATTTTTCCCTGTGTGTCGTACCAGGGCATACTCGCTTCCCAGCGAAGGCCCAAATTCAGCGTCAGATTGGGAGTTGCCTTCCATGAGTCTTGCACATAAGCGCCGCCATATTTCGTGCGCGAATCCAGGAGTTGTAACGCTGCCTGGGTGTAGCCACCTCCACTCCCCGTAGGCGCTCCAATGAGATAGTCGGCGAAATCTACTCCAGTGACCGTGCCATCGAAGACGAAAGCGCCGTCCTGGCTGGCTAAGTTGCGTTCATTCACTTGCATATAACGAAATTCTCCACCAAACTTCAGCGTATGTTTACCGATGGATTTGGAGAATCCGTCCGACGCCGTGTAGGTGTTATTGGGCTGGAACGTAATCAGGGAGGGGGTGCCGATGGCAAAGTTATTGAAATAGACTTGCGGAACATACTCCGGGAAGCCGGCAGTAGCATCTGGAATGATGCCAAGGGTACCGATACCGGTTACGAAGCCAAGAGATGCAAGCGATGCCTTCCCGCCGGTCGGATTGTCCAGATGGGTGGACGTGCGGAAGAAAGTCAGCCGCGCCTCATTTACAGCGGTGGGTCCGACGGTCTTGTTATTGCTGATGACAAATTCTTGCGCGCGGGTTGGCGTTACCGCCGGGAAGCCTGGCACGCTTGCGCCCCCGCTGGGCAGGGCGCTTAAAACTGTCGAGTCGTCGAAATGATAATAGAAGGACCAATTGCCCGTCGTCTGACTATTAAAGTCGACCCGCTCTCCGATCTTATCGTCCTTGACCGTATCCCTTTGACTATTGTTCGAGTATGTGCCATTGGCATTATTGGGAGCCGGGATGAATGGGAGAATTCCAGCGGCCGGTGGCGCCCATGCAGTTGTAGGAATTAGGCCGCCTGGAAAGACGCAATCCGTCGTGGAAGCACAGCCTGTGAAGCTATACGGCTCACCTGCTGTAACCGTGTACCCCAATCGCTGCGACAGTTCCGTCGGCCAGCCGCATGCCGGGCATGTTCCGCCAGCGACGCCATCGACTGTGCCGGTCAAAGTTGAAGGATCAAACTGGCCTCCAAGTTGGGCCGCGCTCGGCACGGCTACGTTGCTGACTTCCGCGCCTTGTACTTGCCTGGTTCCCTGATAATCCGTGAACCAGAACAGCTTGTCTTTCCAGAATGGGCCTCCGGCTGTAAACCCGAACTGATGCCGTCGCAGTTCGGATTTAGGCTGGTCGGTGAAGAAGTAGTTCTTGGCATCCATTGCGTCATTGCGCAGGAACTCAAAAACATCGCCGTGGAAACCATTCGTACCAGACTTGGTGATGGCGTTCATCACCGCGCCGCTGAATTTTCCGTATTCCGCGTCAAAGCTGTTGGTGATCAGGCGGAACTCTTCAACCGAATCGAGATTCGGAACCAGCCCGGCTCCCAGATTTCGCCCTTCGCTGACGTCGCCGCCATTTACCAGAAATGCGTTGGCCGTCTCACGCTGGCCATTGACTGAGATATTGCCGGCATTTGAGATGTAGCCCGAGACCGGCCGATCACCACCGATCGTCCCCGCCGTCGTGGGCGCCACACCGGCCTGCAGGCCTAACAAGTCGAGATAACTACGGCCATTCAGCGGCAGTGCGAGCATCTTTTGTGAATCAATCACGTCCCCCATTTGCGTGCTTTCGGTTTCGACCTGGACCTGGTTGGCAGAGATGGTCACTTCCTCTTTCACATTTCCGATGTGGAGGGGAATGTCGACGCGAAGTTCGTCATTCACTTTCAGCACAATGTCGGTTGCGGTGAATTGCTGAAAGCCGGCGAGAGTAGCGTTCAGCCGGTAGGTTCCGACCGGCAATGCGAGAAAATGGTAACTGCCATCGTCCGCGGAAACTGTTTCTTCTGAAAGATTGGTTTGTACGTTCGTGATCCTGATGCGGACGCCTTTGATCACGGCCTGCGATGGATCGTGCACCACTCCCAGAATGGAGCCGGTGACATCTGCGAACAGCGCCGTGGGAAGCAACAGAATCAATACGAAAACGAAAATCGGGACGACGGACTTGTGATCATTTCGCATCACTCATCTCCCGGGGTGGCAGTCTCTTTGGACTGCATTCCCAACCACCTGAATTGTTATGAAGCCCGTTAAAGACTCGCGCAGAACTGCCGCAGACTTGACCTGCCTAAACCACTCCCACTTCCATGGCGCGAAAACATATTCCACTCCATGGAAGTCTGTCAAGCACGTTCGCCTGACAGAGGCACGACTTTTCTGTCAGGCGCAAAGCAAATCGATCTTCTAATGACTAATGACCGCTTCGGTTGCGCACCGCTATCAATGACATCTGTTCCAATCCCGGGGAATGATCCTCCTTGTCGGCTTTGCGTTCTGTCGGCGCGATTTGCTGGACAGTAGTTCGCGTGGGCAGAACGGATCCAAAATATTGCGCATACACTTCGTCGAAGGCTGACAAGTCCGAGAGATTGTCGAGATACACGGTGGTCGATACGACCCGATCAAGCTTCATCTCCGCCTCTTCCAGATTGTCGAGTTGATTGCGCATAGTCTGCCGAAGCTGATGCTGAGTGGTCGTCGCGTAAACTCCGCCGTGCGGCCCCGGAATAAAACCGTCCTTGGCAGAGCAATACAGAGTGTCGCCGGCGAACACACACGGACTCGCAGTCGGACTCGGCGGCATGTTCTTCGGGCGGACGGCTTTCCGCTGCGCGAGATCACGCACGGCCACGCCCGTGTACTCAATGTGCGCGCCGCCGGGAAGACTCGATACTTCAATCGTTGCACGGGCCGGAGTGTTGCCAAACTCGAAGCGCCGGGCGTAATGCTCGTTCATGACGCGGCCCGGAATAGCGGACGTCAGATACGGGTTCACGAAAACCATGTTCTTCAGATCGAGGCCCGCCGCCTTGAGAACGGCTTCCATGCGGTCGAGTGCGAGATCGACTTGCGAGGCCGGATCATCTGGAACCTTTCCGGTTGCGGGATCGGCGCCCAACATGCTCGAAACAAACAGACGGTCGTGAGTGAGTATTCCAGCGGGTGCGGCGCCCTCTGACTGATCGTTTGTAGTGAAGATGGGTTTCTTCCCCTCCAAGCTCCGAACCGCAACAGCATTGATCTCAATAGGTGGGTCGGGAATTCGGGCAACTCCCAGCACGGCTTGGGCCGGCTGAGATTTTCCGAAGGACCTGGATATGATTTTGTTCACTTCATCGTACTTGCTCATGTCTTCCAGGTACACCTGCATGTAAACGACATTCTCGGGGCCGAGACCAGCGGCCTTTACGATGGCCTGCATGTTGTCCAGAGCCTGCGTGACCTGTTCCGCAAGATTCGCGGGCATGCTGCCGTCCGGCTTGCGAGGGCCTTGTCCGGAGATGTAGAGGTAATCGCCGGCATCCACGCCGGGCGAATAGAAACGATTCGACTGAGCTGGCATTCGCGCCGGAACAACAGCGCGAACCTGGTCCTGTGCACTGAGTGCTGAGGAAAGCACAACTACGGCTAAGAGTCGCAACAGTGTGTTGTGATAGACAGACTTCATTGCGGCCTCGTTCTAAGCGGCAGCTTTCTTCTGGGCCGCGTTCAGGATGGAACGCAGCCTTTGTCCGACGATGATTTCTTCTCCCGGCTTGATGGTCATCGACACAAGTTCGATGTGGTCGGGTTGCTTGAGTTCCTTGCGATTGGGCCTGGGATTAGGATTGCCCTCGCGCACAGCCTTGACCAGGCTGGGATTGTCGGCTCCTAACACTTCGATGACCGGATCACCCGCCCGCAACTCCTGCACGCAATCGAAAATCGTGTATCGCCATCCTTGCTGGTCCCAATAAACCCTCAAAGTCGGGTATCGATTGCCATCTTCGGGAATGAAGGTATCTGTCCTGACGCCGGGCACGGTCTCCACCAGCTTCCGAATGCGGTCCAGGCGATCATTCCATTCGGCGTAAAGTTTTTTGTCGTCAATCTTCAGCCAGGTCTCAAGCGCGGTGAGACAACCAATGATCTCTTCCTTCCCAACTTTCATGGGGCGGCAAACAGCACCCTCACGCGGACTGCAGTTCATCAGTGCTGCCTCAATCAAATCTTTTCTTCCCAGAAGCAGGCCGCTGCATTGCGGGCCACACAGTCCCTTTCCGCCAGAGAAGCAGTAAAGATCAATTCCCATGCGCGCGTAGAGCTTGGCATTTTCAACCGGTGGAATACCCGCTGCGTCGTCCAGCAGCATCGGCACTTTGCGATCCTTAGCGACCGCAAGATCCTTCTGGAGCTTGTCCCCCAGGTCGGTGGTATAGATCATCGCCGTGTTCTCGGTGATCGCATTAGCCAGTTCTTCCGGGGAGTACACCAGCACCAGCTTGGCTCCGGTAAGGCGGATCGCGCTGTCAAACGCGCTTCGTCCGCCAACCATCACGACTTCGTGCTTCAGGCCGGTGGTATCGGGAAGTTGCCAGATGAGCTTGTCGTCGGTGCCGGCCATGCATCCGGCAGTTGCGGCGGCCATCGCTCCGGCAGCACCGGAGGTGACTATGCCTGATTCAGCTCCCGTCAGTTCAGCCAGTCGCCTGCCGACAGCACGCTGCAAGTCGATCACGTTGACGAAATGCTTCGCGGCCTCGACCTGCGCCTCGCGTACTTCCGGAAATTCGAGCGATCCGCTCAAGTAAGTCCATGTGCCGCGGCAATTGATGACAGTCTTCACACCCAGGCGTGTATACACATTCTCGCGAGGATCTTTGCCAACCGCGGACGCCGCCTGTGCGTAGAGATCGCGCCCGGCGATCCGGGTCAGCAATGGCGCTGCCGCCAGCAGTTTTACGAATGACCTCCGATTAGAATTTCCGGCCGGCATCGAATTCCTCCTATGAAAAAATCGTGAAATCTTCGATACGTCGCTTCTCATGCGAGTACGCCGCTAGTCTTCCTCATCGCTCCGAGGAATTTTGGATCGTACCGCGAGAATGTGGGCCTTAGCGCCCGGCGTTTCCTTGTTGTAAAAACCCACGGTACAGTTTGGGCGAAAGTAGTACACGTCGCCCGCCTTCGCGGGAAAACGGGCTTCGATTCCATCGGTCCCGCTTCTTCCTGCGACCATCTGACCTTCGCCGTCCACGACCAGATAGATTTCTTCCGCCGTCTCATGATGGTGCGGAAAGTTCGTGCCTCCCGGCGCGAAATCCATCCAGAAAAAGCTGGTCACCACGTATGCGTCGTCAATAGCGTCCCGCGTTCCCTTCCGCGGACCGACCAGAAGTTTGTATAAAACGGATGTGGGATGGCCTTGTACTGGCTCCTCTTTCACATCGTCCAGATTGATGATCCTCGAATGCGACGGCGGTGAAGCAATCGCTACGCGCGCCGGAATTTTGAAGCGCATCACCAGAACTTGCAAGGGCAGGCTCGAATTGTTGGATAGTCCATGCTTCAGTCCTGGCGCCAGGTACGCGAAATCGTTCGCGCGAAGAGGATGCGTCTCTTCGCCCAATTGCAGGAGCCCGCTGCCTTGGGAAACAAAATAAATTTCCTCTTCGCGATCGTAGCTAACGCTTTGACAACTTCCATGTGGGTCTACCGTCACTTCAGAAAAATGAGAAATACTTCTCAAAATTTGATGGTCGGCGGATCCGAACACCCCTCTACTGTGACAGGTAGCGGAGGAAAGATCCGCTCTTGACTCCACGACACTCGGCAAAAACCGATGCAGCCATGTCGGGTCAACCGTTCTCTCCTGGGCCAAAAGACTGGCCGAAACCAGCAACGACAGGAATAACAGAGGCGCGAATGTTTTTCCGGCGAACGTGTTCACGATTGGCGGCCCGCGTGTGACCGCTGGTATAACACAGACTTGCTTTCTCGCCAATCGAAATCTTTCGTTTCATTTGGATTTATTTCGTTTACCATTACCGGGAATTAATCGAGAGTCGCGGTTCCGTGCTACCCTCATCGCCTCATCACCCCTTGTTGATGGAAGAACAGATCATGACGCTGCATCCTGCGCCGTCGCATCGGTTGTTGGCAGTCAAGACATCGGTGGCCGTACTAGCGTTCCTAATAATGCTTGGCTCTGCGTTCAGCCAGTCGAAGCCGACGAACGAAGCCGCTTGCCGCATTCAGGGCGTCGACTACAAAGGGTGGCAGGCGCAGCAAATCTCGAATCGTTGGGTGGAGTTAATCGTCGTTCCGCAGAATGGCGGGCGCCTGATGCAGGTGACGTTTGCTGGCCACGCCTACCTGTTCGTCAACCCAAAACTGGCTGGCAAATACTTTCCGCCGAGTTCGAACCAGTGGTTCAACTACGGCGGCGACAAACTCTGGCTCCTGCCGGAAGGAAACGACGACGAAAAACACTGGGTTGGAAACTCCGACATCCTGGATGACGGGCCATTCACCTTTCGAAAAATTTCGGAAGGCCAGAGCTGCGAGATCGAACTGACAAGTCCAGGCGATCCGCAAACCGGGATTCAATTCGTTCGCACGATTCACCTGGACGCCGATTCGCCGCGAATCGCATTTCACTGGATCATGAAAAATGTGACCGGCCATACGCTCGAGTGGTCCATGCAATCGGTTTCCCAGTACGACACGTCGGTTTCGGCTGCGCAAGCCGCGCAAAACCGCAACTTTTGGACATTCACGCCAGCGAACAAGTCCAGCAGTTATTTGAACCGGTATCACGTGCGCTTTGGGCCGGCGGAGAATCCCGCGGTGCGCGTAAGAGACGACGACCTTTTTACCATTCACTACGCTCACATGGCGGCCGAGTTGTGGCTGGATTCGACAGATGGATGGTTGGCCGTCGTCGACGAAAACAGTCAATACGCCATGGTCGAACGCTTTCAATACGACGATCGCAAGCCTTATCCGGGAAAAGCTTCCGTGATTTTCTGGACCAACGGTCCGGAGATGCATCTGAACAGCGAAGGGAATCCGCAGGTAAGCGCCGACGCGGATGCGAGCCCTTACTATCTCGAAGCCGAGGTAAATAGTCCGATGTGCCGGCTGCGTCCGGGCGAGAGTTGCACCATGGACACGGAATGGTTTCCCACGCGATCCGGAGGAGAGTTCCACGGCACCACCGATGCGGGCATCCTGATCCATCCCCTCACCGCAACGGTGACGCAAACAGGCACGATCAGCCTCTCAGGAACCTTCGGAGTTTTTTACTCTGGGCATTTGGTAGCCCGACTCTACGACGAGCACGGCCACGTTGCCGCCGTGACGCAGGTTGCGGAAGTGAGTCCTGATAAACAAGTCCCCCTCGACACTACGATTCCTTCTGCGGGGAAATGCTCGCGAGTGTCGCTCCATCTGATCGACGACGATGGCGTTGACCGTGGCGCTCTTCAGGAAGTTCAGCTAATTAGCAGGGATAGTCATTGATGAGGAGGCATCCTGGGGCATTCATCCTGGTCCTCCTCACTGGCTGCGCCATCCTAACCGGCCAGGAGAATAGCTCGCGTCCTGCGACTTCCCCGCTTCAGGTGACGAAAGAAGATCTGCTCACCAACCCCGTCGCGGAGAACTGGCCTTCATACAACGGCGACTATACGGGACGCCGCTTCAGCAGACTGGGTGAAATCAATCGCGGCAACGTTGCTCAAATGCGCGCGGCTTGGGTGTTTCATCCCGGAAATTCGCAAAGACTGGAAGTAACGCCGGTCGTGATTCGCGGCGTCATGTATGTGACCTCCGCCAACGATGTGTTCGCTCTCGATGCCGCCACAGGCCGAACTTTGTGGCACTATTCGCGGTCTATCAGTTCGGGATTACTCGACGATGCGGCGTCCCACAAGAGTCGCGGTGTTGCCGTGTGGGACCAGTTCGTTTATTCCGAGACCGACGATGCCCACCTTCTTTGTCTCGACGCTCGGTCCGGCAATTTGCTATGGGATATTGAGTTTGCCGACAAGCTCAAACAATACGGCGCAACCAGCGCTCCATTGGTCGTGAAAGACGAAGTAATCGTGGGATCCTCGGGAGGCGATTCGGGAGTGCGCGGGTTTCTTGCTGCCTACGATGCGAGAAAAGGAACGCTTCGTTGGAAACTTTGGACGATTCCTGCGCCCGGAGAATTCGGCTCTGACGGCTGGCCCGGAGACAGTTACTTGCATGGCGGCGGCACAACCTGGCTGCCGGGCACGTATGATCCGGAACTCGACACTTTGTATTGGACGACCAGCAACGCTGCGCCTGATTTCGACGGAAGTTCACGGCCGGGCGACAACATCTATACCGCAAGCGTGCTGGCGATTGATCCGAATACTGGAAAGTTGAAGTGGTATTTCCAGTTCACTCCGCATGATCTGTACGACTACGATGCGAATGAAACCACAGTATTGGTAGACCGCGAAGAGAACGGTAAACTGCTTCACCTGCTCCTCCAGGCCAATCGAAACGGCTTCTTCTATGTCTTGGACCGAACCAACGGAAAATTTTTGCGTGCGTCTCCATTCGTAGAGAAGCTGAATTGGGCAAAAGGAATTGACGGTTCGGGACGTCCAATCCTGTCAGGGCTTGTTCCAACGAAGGAAGGCGCGCACATCTGTCCGGGAATCGTTGGCGCGACGAACTGGTTTTCCCCGTCTTACAATCCGCAGACGGGCCTCTTTTATGTCATGGCTCTGGAAAACTGTAATCTCTATTTTACGAAGCCGCAAACGTTCTCCTTAGGCGAAACCTTCTATGGAACCGGCACGAAACATCCTGTCGGCGAAGATTCACGAAAGATACTCCTGGCGCTATCTCCGTCCGACGGAAGGAAGCTATGGCAATATCCGCAGGTCGGCCGCGGTAACTCCTGGGCTGGCACCCTCACCACCGCGGGCGGACTGGTCTTTTTTGGTGACGACTCGGAATCTTTCGAAGCAGCCGATGCCGAGACCGGCCGGCCCCTCTGGCATTTCAATACCGGGCAGTCATTCAGCGCGTCCCCGATGACTTATGCAGCCAACGGCATTCAATATGTGGCCATCGCTGCCGGAAGTGATGTGTTCAGCTTTGCGCTGCCGCACTGAGAGTACGTGCGAGTTTTCAGTGTTTTAGATAGGGAATGAAGCCGCGCGTCTTTGTTTTCAGGCGATAGACCGATGTAGTCGCCGTGATGTAGAGCACGCTGTAATTCGAATCGCCCCAGGCCAGGTTCGCAGGCTGTTCCGGCATCGCGATCGTGCCCAGATGATTTCCATTCGCATCCCAAACCCAGATGCCTTTTGGGCCTGTCACAAAAATATTGCCCTTCTCATCCAGCTTCATGCCATCGGGAACGCCTTCGTGCTTCTCTCCGCGTTCGTCACCGAAGATGCGGCCGTTCGTTAGCGATCCGTCCGCGGCCACATCGTACACGCGAATATTGCGTTGCTCGCTGTCGTCTACATAGACCTTCTTGCCATCGGGAGAAAAAGCTAATCCGTTCGGTTGCGTAAGATCGCGGGTCAGCAGGCGCAGACTTCCGTTGTCATCGAGACGATAGACTCCCTGAAATGGAATCTCCTGTTTTTCTCCGGCCACCAGGTCGAGGGTGGGATCGGTGAAGTAGAGAGCGCCATCCGGCCCGACGATCACGTCGTTCGGGCTATTGAGGCGCTTTCCCTCATACCGGTCGGCGAGCACTTTGTATTTGCCGTCGGGAGTAACTTCGATGATCGCACGCAGAACGCTGGCGCAGTCGACCAAACGATGCTTTCGATCGAACGTATTCCCGTCCGGGTCGCCGAGCGCAATGACTTCCTCCTTCTTTCCCTCCGGATAGACGCGGAAAATCTTGTTGATCGTCTCATCACTGACGTACAAGAACCCGGCGGGGTCCCACATCGGCCCTTCGGTAAAGCCGAAGCCGGTGGCAACTGTTTCCAGCTTTGCATCGCTGCCGATGAGTTCAGAGAACCTGGGAGAAAGCGGTTCGAGTTTGAAGCTTCGCGTCTTTTGCGCCGTAGAGGTGGCGGTTATCAAAACGAGGACCGCTATGACAAGCGGAAACGCAACGCTTGATCTCATTCTTCGTCTTCTTCCCATTTCTTTTGTGGTGGTGCGCTGTTTTTTCTGTCGGGAGTCGTGAGCAGATAACTCGTAAGATCGTTCAAATCCCACTCACTGAGGCGGCTGCGGTAGTCCGCCGGCATCAGAGAGCTGTTGGCATATTCGAACGCCTTCAGTTCGGCCTTCTTCAGAAGATGAAAATTGCCGTCTGTTGTCTGCAACTGGACAGAAAAATTGTCCTCGTTCCGAACCACTCCCTCGATCCGGTCTCCGGCAGCTGTGGTGAGGACGGCCTTGCGGTATCTAGGAGCTGGTACGCGCGGTGATCGGATGATCTCATCGCGAATCGCGCCCGCAGACGAGGTCATTGCGTGATTTGTAAGATCCGGTCCCATAAATCCTCCCTGGCCCGCGACGGAGTGGCACCGCGCACAATCGCCCTTGCCGAAAAAGATTTCACGGCCATGTTTCGGGTCTCCCGGAAGAGTAGGCGCATCGCCTTTCCCCTGAAGGAGCCGCACGTAGCCTACGAGTGCATGAAGCTGACTCTCATTCAGGCTGCGAAATGCCGGCATGCCCTCCTCGACCACGCCCTCGGAGATGATGCTCGCCACTTGCGCGTCGGAAAGATTTCGTATGGTGGCGCTTCCGGCGATGTCGATCCCTTTATCGGTCCCGCGGCCGTCGAGACCATGGCATTCGGCACAGGAAGCGTTGAAAGTGCTTCGGCCTTCGTTTTTCGCGGAAGAATCGTCCTTCGCCTGCGAAAAGCAACCCTGCGCCAGTGCAAGTGTGATCAGAGCAGCACAGACGTGCCGTCGGAAGATAGAATTCGCCCACATGAGGAAACGGAAAGCATTCTACAGCACCGCAAAAGAGCGCGTTGGAACTCAGATGTTTCTTAATTCTCACAAGATGAAAATACTTAGGCAAAATGTTGCGCAGCCTCGCCTGGAATTCGACCAAGGTGACACGGCTTGTTGAATTAGCCTTTGTAGGCACAGCGCCCCGAGTGTTAGATTGCGCACGTTTCGAACTACGGAGGAACGCAATGCGTCTATATTCCCGACTTTCTCGAGTGCGAATGCTCGTCAGCACCCTCGCCGCGTTGGCTGGCATCTCTATCGCAGTCTTCCATGTCCGCAACGCGAAGGCGCAGTCGAATGCCGCCACGACTGCTTTGAGCGCCAGCGATCTGATAGCACAATTCCGTCACGTAGAGGTCGCTTCGGTCTCCGACGCGCTCGAACAAATCACCCACAAGCGTATGTACATGAGTCATCGCATGCAACCCATCTTCACCGCGAAATTCGCTGGATACGCTCGAACGGTGCAACTCAAGAAGGACGAGGGAAACAACGATCCCGGAGCACTGACGGGAATGCTGGAAGCAATCGACCAGGGATCGAGTGACGCTGTTTACGTGATGGTAATCGAAGATGGAGAAGACATCGCCGGCATGGGCGGCCTGATGGGCACAGCGATGTCGGTCCGCGGCTACGCCGGCGCGGTCATCGACGGTGGTGTCCGTGACGTGGCGTATCTGCGCAAGATCGAGTTTCCGGTTTTTGCCACGGGCGTCGTTCCCTCGACGTCAGTACATCACTACCGCTTTGCCGGAGCGCAGATTCCGGTTGTCTGCAATGGAGTGCCGGTAAATCCCGGCGACATTGTCGTGGCAGACAGCGATGGCGTTGCTGTGGTTCCGAAGGCTGATGCGCAAGCCGTTATTGGCCTCGCCCAGCAAATGGACTACAAAGAGCACTCGATGTATTCGATCATCGAGCAATTGAAGTCGATCGTGCAGGCCGTGAAACAAGTCGGCCGCCTATAGACGGGTTGCATAAAAACCGATTTTCATCAGATAATTCAGCGTTTTCATTTTTGCATGCCCGAATGACTTCTCCTCTCAAACGTAACTACAACATTACGGCGCTTCAACGCGGGCTTCGGATTCTGCACCTCTTCAGTGAATCACAGCGCGGGCTGACCGCAAAGCAGGTGGCAGGCTTGTCGAAATTGCCCGTGAGCACCGTTCACCGCTTCCTGGCGAACCTCGTCGCGGCCGGATTTCTGAACCGCGATTCGGAAGGCACGCACTGCCTCGGCATTGCATGTTTTTCCATTGGACAGGCCGCTGCCGGACAACTCGACATTCGCCGCCTAAGCCTGCCGTATTTGCGGGAATTGAATCAGCAGACTCGCGAAACCATTCACCTCACGGTGCGGCACGGATTGTCTGCGGTATACGTGGAGAAATTAGATTCTCCTGAGCCCTTGCGTATCTATTCGCGCATCGGCGCTTCGGTTCCCTTGTATTGCACTGCGGTGGGCAAGGTGCTGCTGGCCTATATGCCGCCCGACGAGCAGGAGAGAGTTCTGCCGCAACTCGATCTGAAGCGCCTCACCACGAATTCTGTGGGAAACCTGCAACAACTCAGGACGGAACTGTATCGTGTCCGAAAAAACGGATACGCGTCCGATCTGGAAGAGCACGAGTTGCATATCCGTTGTGTGGCCGCTCCCATTTGGGACCACACTGGCAATGTTCAGTCGAGTCTCAGCATCACAGCGCCGGCATTTCGGATGCCAGTGACGCGACTGCGCCAGCTTGCACCGCTGATTCAAGCGGCAGGATTGAAGATTTCGACTGAGTTCGGATATCAACCAAGTCTCTCGCGCTTCCGTTCGATACCTGAAAACGGAGTTGGCAGAAGAGAGACGCCGCTCGCGAAAGTCGCGGTGTAATACGCATTAATAAATAGGCAGACCGTGAACTCATTCTCGATCTGGCCATGAACTCAAATTCGTAATCCGAAAGGAGCACAAATATGAATTTCACGTCGACTAGAAGGACATTCGCCCTGCGGTTCGGATCCATGCTTTCTGCTCTCGGTTTTACCGTTGCCACTGCTAGGAGGGCTTCCGCCCAGAGTTCCGGAGAAGCAAGCGGCATCCGCAAGCTCAACGGCGAGGGCAAGCCCGGCAGCGAAAAGGACGTCATCATGCCGGTCGTCATTAACAACGGCGTCATCTACGTTTCCGGCATCGGCGCTCACGACACGCACGATCAGAAAGAATGGACGATTGAATCCCATACAACCATAGTCATGGACAAGCTGAAGAAGATGGTCGAAATCGGCGGCGGGACCATGGACACCGTCCTCCAGGCCAATGTCTTCCTGGTGAAGATCGAGCACTGGGACGGAATGCACAAAGTCTTCGGCACCTATTTCCCACATGGCGGTCCCGCGCGAACAACCGTCGCGGTAGCGGCCTTGCCTGGCGATTCTCTGGTTGAAATCAACTGTATTGCCGCAGTGGCTCACAAGTAAGAACTCGGGGGCATTATGCAAATGAATTCGGCCTGGAATCGTCGCGGTTTCCTGGGGACTGCGTTGGCAACGACGTCTTCCCTTTTCGCGCCTCGCCGACTGTTTGCGAAGGCCGGCTCATTGCCACTCAACACCGCTGTGAGCGGCTTTGGGCAAAGCGGGAACCCCTATGATGAACTGGGCGTGACCACTGTGATCAATTGCCAGGGCACCATGACAATGCTCGGCGGTTCCCTGCTTCGCCCCGAACTCGAAGCAGTAATGGCGATGGCAGGCCGTCATTTCGCAAGCATTCCTGAGTTGGAAGTTGCCGCGGGCAAGCGCATCGCCGAGATGCTGAAACTTCCCGATGGCTACACTGCGCTCGTTACCTCTGGGGCCGCCGCCGCGATTCAGTCGGGACTGGCGGGCATTCTCACCGGCGACAACGAGACGTTGATTCGCCAACTTCCCGATCTGACTGGAATGAAGTCGGAAGTCATCATTCAGAAATCGCACCGCAATCCGTTCGACCACCAGCTGCGAGCTATCGGAATCAAGCTGATCGAAATCGAGACCCGGGACGAGCTTCGCCAGGCGGTAAATGATCGAACGGCGATGATGCACTTTTCCAACTTTGCCAATGCCACCGGACAAATCAAAGTCGACGAATGGCTCCAACTGGCCAGGCAATACAACCTTCCCTGCATGATCGACGCGGCCGCCGACACACCTCCCGTGTCCCATCTCTGGGATTACGCCAACATGGGATACGACTTGATTACCTTCAGCGGAGGGAAGGCGATCAGAGGACCGCAGTGCGCAGGCTTACTGATCGGCCGCGAGAAACTGGTCGCAAACGCTCTGCTCAACAACAGCCCCTACGAAGATACGATCGGCCGCAGCCAGAAGGTCGGCAAGGAAGAAATCATCGGCATGGTAAAGGCCCTCGAACTGTTCTTGAAAGAAGACCACGACGCGCTGGCGCGGGAATGGCAGGACCGGCTGGAGAAAATCTCCCATGAATTGACGAAGATTCCGGGGGTGAGCACTTCGTTTTTTGTTCCGGACATCGCGAACCACGTGCCTCACATGCAGATCACGTGGGATTCGAGAATATCTATGGAACCACGGCAGGCTTCGAAGATGCTGCGAAATTCCAAGCCTTCGATCGCCATCGGCGGCGGAGAAGGCAAGCCCGGGCTGTCGATGTGTTCGTTCATGCTTCAGCCGGGAGAAGACAAAATCGTCGCCCAGCAGTTGTCGCGTATCCTGCGCGAGCACTCCGCCTAGCCACAGCGATGGCTTCGGCGAACCCAACCCGCGTGCGCTGGTTTTTGATTTTTTGGCTCTTCGTCCTCAGCGCTGTGTCCTATCTGGACCGCGTCAACATCTCCATCGCGGGCGGCTCCATCGTTGACGCTTATCACCTCACCGATGTGCAACTGGGAAAGGTCTTCAGCGCGCTCGTCGTGGGATACGCGCTGTTTCAAACCGTCGGTGGCCACCTCGCCGATCGTTTTGGCCCGCGGCGCGTTCTCACCGCCGGCGTTCTCTGGTGGGGAGTATTCACGGCTTTGACCGCGATGGTGCCCTCTAATATCGGTGGCGCGCTGCTTCTTTTTATTTCAGTTCGTTTTCTTCTCGGCGCAGGCGAGGCCGTCATCTACCCTGCGGCTAACCAATTCGTCGCGCGCTGGATTCCCGTGCGCGAGCGTGGCATCGCCAACGGCTGGATCTTTGCCGGGGTGGGTGCGGGCGCCGGCCTTACGCCGCCTCTTATTACATACTTCATGATTCGCTATGGATGGCGCTCATCTTTCTGGCTGTGCGCAATCATCGGACTCGCCGCGGGAACGGTATGGTTCTTCACATCTCGTGACGATCCATCGGAACATCCGGGAGTTTCCGTCGGCGAACTGGCCACAATTCAGGAAGGGCTTATCATCACAGATGACAAGCGTGGATTATCCAGCGAGCCAGCCAAAACTCTGGTCCCATGGAGCAGGGTCGTCCGCAGCCGCGAAGTTTGGGCAGTGACCATCAGCTACTTCTGTTACGGCTACGTTGCATGGATTTTCTTCAGCTGGTTCTACCGCTATCTCGCGAAGGTGCGCGGCCTCGATCTCAAAACCAGCGCCTTCTATTCCATGCTGCCGTTTCTGGCGATGCTGGTGTGCTGCCTTGTGGGCGGCACAGTAAATGATCGGCTAACGAAATGGCGTGGAGCGCGCGTTGGCAGGTGCTTTTTGGCAGCAGTTTCGATGGCGGTCGCTGGACTTTTCATCGCTTTCGGGTCCCAGGTAGACAGCGTTCGGCTGGCCAGTGTGGTGCTTGCCGGCGGGGCGGGCGCACTGTATTTTTCGCAAAGCTCCTTCTGGTCCGTAACAGCGGACATTGCCGGGGGGTCGGCCGGATCAGTTTCTGGATTCATGAATATGGGCGGACAGATCGGCGGGGCACTGACTGGATCACTTACTCCCTGGATCGCGGCGCGTTATGGATGGACCGCTTCATTCCTTGTTGCCGCGGGGTTATGCATACTCGGCGGGTTGAGTTGGCTCGCTGTGGATCCGCTAAGAACGCTCACTCAACCGCAGACTACCGAAACCCTGGATCGCGTCCACTCCTGAGTTTTTGCTACGTCACGCTGACTTGCGAGTCTGCTCTCAATGCGGCCTGCAACGCCGGGCCCAACTCCGACGCCGAGCTTGTATCGAGGTAGACTGTGGCATTTGGATGCCGCCGCAAAATAGAAGCTGGCGCCATCGGACTGATCTTTCCCTCAAAGCAGTTTCTTACAGCCTGGGCTTTGCGCTTGTCCGGAACTGCCGCGAGAATTTCTTTTGCTTTGAGAATCTGTTTCGCCGACATCGAAATGGCTTGCGTGGGGACCTGTGAAATGTCAGCGAACCATGCTTCTCCGACTTGCTGTTGCCGGCATGCTTCATCGAGATCGACGACGATATAGGCTTCTTCGGTGTTGAAATCTGCCGGCGGATCATTGAATGCAATATGCCCGTTCTCGCCGATGCCAAGAAACGCAATGTCAATTGGAGCGGAGGCTAATTGTTCGCCCGCTTCCCGCACGACTGCAACCGGATCCGCGGCGTCGCCCGCAAGCAGGTGGTAATTCTTGATCCCGCTTTTGTTGACGAGTTGCTCCATCAGCATTTTGCGAAAGCTGCCCGGATGCGTAATCGGCAGCCCGATGTATTCATCGAGATGGAAGACTTCAACCCTGCTCCAGTCAATTCCCGGCGCCTTCGTCAGCGCGTCGAGAAATTCAAGTTGGGAAGCCGCCGTCGCCGCGATGATACGCGCCGTTCCGCGCTCTGAGATGGCGCGCCGAATCGCGGATGCGGCCTGCTCGGCGGCTGCACGGCCCAATGTAGCTTTGTCGTTGAACACTCTAATCAGCATGCGCGATCCGAAGACATTCTCAACGACCCGGATTACTGGCCGAAGATATAAGCTGCTCCCTGCTGTGACGAGGCGCCCGGGGCTCCACTGAGCAGCGTGTTTCCGTTGAGAGACACGGACCATCCGAAGTCGTCATTCTTCGCCCCATCCGATGCAATGATCTTTGCGTTGAAGTGCGAAGTTGTTTGCCAACCGGTGGAAGGTTTGATGAAAGTATAGGCAGCCCCCTGCGTCGTGTTTGCGCCGATCGCAGCAAACGGCGCGCCCGTCCCGATCAGATTGCCGCTGATCGAGACCGCATAGCCAAACCAGTTATTGGCCGCGCCATCGGACGCAGTCAGCGTCGCCGTCTGGCTCATGTTGGCCCAGCCACTTACGGGTTTGACGAAGACGTAAGCAGCGCCCTGCGCGTAATTGGATCCGATCGCCGCGTAAGGCGATCCGGTGACCACGACGCTGCCATTCGTGGCAACTGAAAAACCTGCAAATCCGTTTGCGACGATGAGCGTAACGTTCTGCGTCATATTTGCCCATCCACTCGCAGGCTCTGAGAACACATAAACTTTTCCTTTACCCCCGCCAGCCACCGCCGTGTTGCCGCTGATGGCGACGCAAGAAGCGAAAGCGTCGTACGTAGATCTGTCAGTCGGCGTTAGCTTGGCAGTTTGAGTCATGCTGGCCCATCCACTCGGCGGCTTCACGAACACATAAGCAGCGCCGGCTTGGTCCTGGTTCGGTGAGCCGACCACTACATTGTTTCCGCTGATCGCCACGGAGTTGCCCAGCAACCCGTGCTTGTCGGAGGCTGTGAGTTCTGCGGTCTCCGTCATGTTTGTCCATCCGCCGGCAGGTTTTACAAACACATAAGCCGCTCCCAGATAGCCGTGCGCGTTCGGGGCGCCGGCGACTATCGTGTCACCGCTGATGGCCACCGAATAACCCAGATAATTGTTCATCGAGCCGTCCGAAGCAGTCAGCTTCGCGACCTGTGTCATGTTGCTCCAGCCGTTCGCTGGCTTTACGAATACGTAAACGGCGCCGGTCAGACTCGTGGAGGCCATACCTACTACTGCCGTCGTGCCGTCACTGCTGATGGCTGTCGATGCGCCAAAGGAATCCAGTCTCGCCGCATCGGAAGCTGTCAACTTGGCGCGTTGGACGATATTGGCACGGGAAATTGCCGGTTGCTGATTCTCCTGCGCTGATAGGCAAGGGACGCCAAAGAACAACGCGAATCCAACAGCTAGTAGACGAATGTGTCTTCGCATAACGCCTCCTTCAACCGACGGCGGATAGCATACGCCCCTTGCATGAAGAGCGGGTGAAAATAGCCGTATGGCTAGAGTCTTTAGTCTTTCGTCGTGGAAGAGATTCGAAATCCGACGCATGGTTCAGAAAACCTTAGCGCGTCGTCATGTCCGACTGCCAGGAAACCTCTGGCCACAAACGGAGAAGAGGGCCAAGAGCGCCAATGAAGGCGGCAGTGCCTAGACTCGGTGTACTTCGATTCCCCGTTCCACGAACGGGGCCACTGATTTATCGGTTGCTTCTTTATCGGTGATGAGCATGTGAATGCTGGTAATTGGACAAATCAATGAGGGCGTCACCATTCCAATCTTGGTGGAATCTGCAACCACGACAGTCTGTTGTGATTGACCAATCATCGCGCGGAACGTGAGCCCTTCTTCCGGTTCAATTACCGTGATTCCTCGAGACACGTCGATTCCGCAGACGCTGACAAATACGCGATCCATGTAAATGTCCTTCAGAGACGTTATTGCCGCGTGTCCCACCAGGGAGAAGGAACCAGCCCATTGCACGAAGCCTCCGGTGACGAATGTCTTCAGACCGGCGCAATTGCTCAGTTCCATCGCGATGTTGATCGCATTCGTGATCACGCGAATGTTGTGGCGGTTTCTGAGGTGGCGCGCAACATGGGTCGTGGTCGTTCCTGCACTGAAGCCGACAGTCTCATTTTCCCGAATTAGTTCGGCTGCCGCCAACCCGATGCGGCGCTTTTCCGCCGTTCGGTGCTGCTCGCGATTCTGGAACAATGAGTCGTAGCGGAAAGGCTCATACAGAAGCGACTCGATCAGCGTTACGCCTCCGTGTGTCCGGCGCACCAACCCTCGCGCCTCAAGCTTGGCCAGGTCCCGGCGAACGCTCACGGCAGAAGCGTCTAATCTCGACAGCAATTCATCAAGGCTGAGGCTTCCCTTTTGGCGTAACTCCCGCAAAATATGATCGGCCCGATTTTTCGCCTTCATCTCAACCGTCCCTAACGTAGGGGATGCTTATAGCAGAAAACGCCTCTCGATACTTATGCCGCGGCCGATTGGCTCTCCGCTTCCTTTCCAGAACAGATTTGGGATCACTTCACCGAAGAAAGGGCACGAATAATGATCGATTTGCACGATTTCAACCAAGTTTTCTTGACAACGGTCGAAAATCGGTGCGATAAGTTGATCCACTGGGCCCGAAACGAACTTTCCGCCAAACCTTCTGCCGAGGAGTGTCCATGACTTGCCTTAAGCCTACCGCTCAAGGAGTTCTATTCACCGCCATCGCTATCTTTTCTTTACTGATCACCCTTTCGATGTCTGGCCAGAGCACACGGCGACACATCGGCACCTCGTTCGAGGTCACCGCAGACCAAAGGGTTTTGCGTCCATCCGAACAGCCTTGCGTGGTTCCTCTCTTCATGAATTTTCAGTTCGCGCATTTCTCAGATACCGCGCAGACGTTTCAGTTCACTCCCGCTTGTTCAGGCCCATGGAAGAAAGTCGTTTTCCAAATGGATTTCAGCGAGAACGGCGGCGTTCAGTTCGACCGCACGGCCAGCCTTTATCTTGGCAATACCAACATTTATTTCGGTACGACTCCCGAGCCTCTGCCCGTGGCCACAAACACGTGGCACATTGAACGAGACATCACAGACTACTCCTCCCTTCTGACGGTGCCTCAGACCGGAACGATCGTACTGGCAAACTGCACGACCGATTGCGCGCCACCGTACAACACGCTGAACGGAGTATTTACGGTGAACGCGAACCTTCAGTTCTATCCCGCCGATAGCCAGCCGGCGCAAGGCGTCGCCGATATGGTCCTCCCCCTGGTTCAAGTCAACGATACGGGGGGAACGAATCTGCCGGCTTTGCTCTTTTTGCCCACCGATCAGCTCTCGACGACCTTCACGTTCCCGAAGAATGTGGAGCGCGCTTATCTCGACGTCCTCTCTCAGAGTCAATCGACCGATGAGCAATGGTATGGCTGCTTTCCCAACGATCTGAGCGATATCAATGAGGTATACGGATGCGGCAACACTGACTTCCGGGAAACCGAGATCACGATTGACGGTCAACCGGCCGGACTTGCGCCGGTCTCACCATGGGTTTATACCGGATTTCTGCCCGACCAGTGGGTCCCAAGTCCGGGCGTTCAGACTCTCGATTTTGTGCCCTACCGGGTGAACCTGACGCCATTTGCCGGCATGTTGAGCAATGGCAATCCTCACACCGTAGCTCTTAGCGTATTCAACGACGACAGTTACTTTGCCGAAACAGGGTCTCTCCTGCTCTTCCTCGACAAAGGCTCTTCGCAGGTGACGGGAGCGGTTGTGAAGAACACTCTCACGGCGCCTTCGCCGACAGTGACTGAGGATCTTCACGGCACCGGGACGGTCAAAGGCACCATCGGGGTAAAGTCCGATCGTTCGTTTACCATCGCCGGCTATGTCAACACGTCTCATGGCAAGGTTTCGACCTCGATCGAACAGCACCAGGGCTTTGAAAGCATGCAAAAGATCGACTTCGACACTGTCAACGGAACCGTGCTTGACCAAAAGACAACGGTGAAAAATAAGGTCGCGTCGGTGACGACTGTCTCCGGCAACGGAGGCTCGGTCGTAACTCACGACGACTTCAGCTTCCCAATTGACGTTGATTTCATCTTCCCAGTCAGCAGCTCGGAGTTCGGATTCAACGTCGTTACCGGGCAGAATTATCAGATCGACAAAAAGATCTGGCACGGAGGCAGTCTGGTCCGTTTCGAGTCCGTGACCAATTCAGCGCAGGCAAGCGATGTCAGTCCGGCATCCAGCTCGCAGCGCTACAACACCTTCAACTCGGATGGCAACTTCTACGATTGCCAGATCTCGTCAAAGAAGAACGTTCTGGCGAGTGTCAGCCCGGGATGTGCGGATGCCAGGCACTGACCTTCTAACTCCCGCAGCGGCGAGCTCTGTTCCCGAAACATCAGCTCGTCGCATAGTTCCTGCTGCGCGGAATTTTCTGGAGAATTTATGAAAAGAATATCCCTTTATTGCACCCTTGGAATCATGCTGCTTCTGCTCGGCTTCTCCTGCGCCTGGGCGCAGACCGTCACCGGTTCAATTACCGGCCAGGTCACCGATCCCAGCGGAGCCGTCGTCGCGGGCGCTACGGTAACCGCAACGAACGTCGCCACCGGCGTCAAGACTACCGCGCAGACTAATGGATCGGGTGTTTACAACATCAGATTCCTTCCTGTGGGCACCTACAAACTGACGATCGAATCGGCCGGATTCACTCCAACGTCGGTCGCGCCTTTCTCGCTCGACGTCAACCAGACAGCAAAAATCGATAGCGTCATGAAAATTGGGTCTTCGACCACCGTCGTTGTACAAAAATTGGGTCTTCGACCACCGTCGTTGTACAAGAAGATGTTCACCCAATTCTGGATACGACCGACTCCGCACTTGGTAATACCATCTCCTCGAACGAAATCGCTGCCATCCCGCTCAATGGCCGTAACTTTTCGTCTGTAACCCTCTACCAGCCCGGCGCCGTGGACACCGATCCTCAAGGCATGACCGGCAATAACGCGATCGAACGCGAGACTTACAACAACGGGACTGCTTCCATCAACGGTAATCGCGCCCAGGCGAACTACTACACCCTCGAAGGCGCGGATCTCAATGAACCGCAGAACAATTTGATTGCCTACAATCCGGCCCCCGATGCCATCGAACAAGTCAGAGTGATCTCCGCGAATGCGCCAGCAACTTATGGCAATGCCAACGGCGGCGCAATCATTACTATTCTCAAGTCCGGCGGCAATGCCTTCCACGGCTCGGCCTACGGCCTGCTCGAGAACAACAATCTCGACGCCAACACATGGGCCAATGATCATAATTTTCCAGTCGTTCCCCAGAACCACTACACGCAAACGATTTTCGGAGGAACCATTGGCGGACCCATCCTGAAGAACCGGCTTTTCTTCTTCGCCGATTATGAGGGAGTGCGCAAGCACCAGGGAGGCACATCCACTGCCAGTGTTCTGACCCAGGCCATGCGCAATGGCGATTTCTCCGCCCTGCTGGCGCAAGGTGCGAGCAGCATTCAGCTATATGACACGCAAAATGGCTTCACGCCATACACGGGCGATACCGGACTTCCGGTTCTCAATCCCGTGGCGCAGTTTCTCTTCGCGCACCCGGAGTTGTATCCGCTGCCCAATGCCACCCCCACCGATGGACTGATTCAGAACAATTTCCAGGGCGGCACTACCAGCTTCATAACCAACAACCAGGAAGATTTCAAAATCGACTTCACTCCGGGAACAGTGAACAAGGTCAGCGGTTTCTACTCGCAAGGTACCGGGCGCGACGGTTCGACCGCTCTGATGCCGGTCTTGTTCCCTTCCCAGAACGTCTATCCGACGCATGTCGGCGGAGCCAGTTGGGTCCACACTTTTTCGCCGACGATTGTGAATGAGGCGCGCTTCGGATTCACCCGCGTGCGCTGGGACAACAGCATCCCGACCGATCCCTCAGGGCAGTTTGGTTTTGATGGAAACCAGAAAGTCGGCATTCCATTCCTCGGGCACCAGCTTTACCCCGGATTCTCGGGGCAGAGCATTTCGAACAACGCCACTTACATCGGGACCAGTGCGAACACACAGATTCTTCGCGACAACACCTTCAACTACTACGACAATCTCACCTGGCAGCATGGGCGGCATTTCTTCTCGATCGGCGCACAGGCCACGCGCTATCAGCAGAATTATCTGAATGCTTCCAACTTCGGATTTCTGGGGACGTTCCAGTACAACGGAGTCTTCTCGGGATTGAACGGGGTTGGCTACGGCCCCGCGGATTTCGTGCTCGATCGCGTATCGAATAACCAGATCGGGTCTACCGTCGGTCTGGTGGGAAATCGCCAGTGGCGCGCAGCAGGGTACATCCAGGATGACTTCAAGGCCAGCGCCCGGCTCACTCTCAATCTCGGTCTGCGTTACGAATACGACCAGCCCTGGTACGAAGTAAACAACCGGACAGCCAACGTTCTGCCGGATGGGACCGTGGAGTATGCCGGACACGTTCCGGCCGGAGCTGTTGCGGGCGCGCTCGTCTGTCCAACTCGCGCCTGCTACAACGCCAACTACCGGCAATTCATGCCGCGCCTCGGATTTGCATTTCAGGCCAATTCCAAGCTGGTACTCCGCGGCGGATATGGAGCGACCAGCTTCTTCGAAGGAAATGCATTCAATCAACGGCTTACTTCCAGCCCTCCGTTCGCTTTGGGCAGCAACGTCACTGCAACCGTTCCGAGCGGAACGAATCCCGGAAGTCCCTTTACGATCGAGGACGGATTTGCCCAGCAGTTCACGCCCACCACAACTTATTCCACATGGCCCGTGAATATGCAGCCCGCGTTCGTTAACGAGTTCAACCTGACCACGGAGTACGCCATCACACCGCAACTTTCGCTGACTGCGGGTTACCTGGGCGAAGTCGGCGACCATCTTGCCGATTATCGCAACGGAAATCAGCTGAGCCTCGCCCAGGCCATCACGATCGCCCAGGGCGGCACGGCGGTGGCTCCCTTCGCCTCGCTTGTAGGACAAGGTGGCGTCCTGCTGATCACCGAGTCGGAAGCTGTCATGAACTACAACGCCGGACAATTGACTTTGCGCCAGCGCACTCACCGCGGCTTGGAATACACACTCAATTACACGTACTCCAAAGCCATGACCAACTCGTCGGGAAACTATGGAACTCCAAACATCAGCGGATCTGATGGCGCATACCAGAACGGCTACGACGGCCATTCCGATTACGGCCCTTCCGGCATGGACATTCGCCACACTCTCAGCTTCGTCGGTGTCTACGACCTTCCTTTTGGTCGCGGCCGGCAATTCGGAAGCGGAGCGAACGGCTTCCTCGATGCGGCACTTGGAGGCTGGAGACTGTCTACGGCAGCGTTCCTCTACTCCGGATTCCCAATCACAATTAACGGCCCTTCCGTTAGTAACACCAACTCATATGGTCAGGCCCGGGCCAACCAATACCGCAAAATGTCCATCCATAATCAAACGATTAATGATTGGTGGGGAACCGACCCCTCCGCGCTACCTTGCACCGGGCTCGACAACGGAGTTTGCGCCTACGGAGTTGCGGGCGCAAATGGCCTGCCGGCTTTCGGCAGCGCTCCCATCAATTCGGAACGCGCGCCCGGCTACCGGCAGGTAGACATGTCGCTGTTCAAAGACTTCCACGTCTGGCGCGAAAATGTCGTTGGCTTCCGCGCGGACGTATTCAACATCTTCAATATCGCCAGCTACGGCAACCCCGACAACAATGTTCAGGACTCCAGCTTCGGCCTGATCAGCAGCGTGCGCTCGCCCCCGCGCCAGATTCAGCTTAGCTTGCACTACGCTTTCTAAGTCACCGTCATCCGTTAAGCGCATCGGTGTTCCCTTCACCGATGCGCCCTTCTTAAATTCTTGCGGACGCTCCCGGACGATCCGATGATCCCCCGCAATGGTTCCCTGAACTCCGAATTTATTTTCTTGAGCCCTCTTGACAAGGTCGTGGGCGCGTCTTATATTTAACCAGTAGGTTATTTAACTACTTGGTTTAGCGAATGCAGGACCAGCTTAGTTCGACTTTCGCGGCACTCGCCGACCCAACACGGCGCGCCATCCTCGCCCGCCTGACGTTGGGCGAGACATCGGTGACCGAACTCGCCGGGCCTTTCAAGATGTCCATGCCTGCGGTTTCGAAACATCTGAAGGTACTTGAACGCGCGGGATTGATCTCGCGCGGCCGGGAAGCGCAGTGGCGTCCATGCCGCCTCGACGCCGGTCCGCTTAAAGACGCCTCCTCCTGGATCGAGGAGTACCGCCGCTTCTGGTCGGCCCACATAGATGCTCTCGAACGCCACCTCGACCGCATGGATCAATCAACGCCAATGAAAAGAAAGAAGACAACGCGGCCCAAACGCCGAACGACAAAGGAGTAACGAAATGAAAATCAAACTGACCAACGTATACGTCGACGACCAGGAGAAGGCACTGCGCTTCTATACGGAAGTGCTGGGCTTTGCCAAGAAGGCCGATTTCAGCAACGGCCCATACCGCTGGCTGACGGTGGCCTCCATCGAGGACCCCGATGGCACTCAGCTGCAACTGGCGAAGAACGACAACCCGGCTGCCAAAGCGTATCAGCAGGCGATGTTTCAACAGAGTCAGCCCGCGTGCATGTTCTTCACTGACGACATCGAGGGCGACTACGAGAGGATCAAGGTCCGCGGCGCCGAATTCATCATGCCGCCCACCGACGTGACCGGCTCAACTATTGCGATGCTGAAAGATACCTGCGGCAATCTCATTCAGCTCACCCAGCTGGCACGCTGGTAGTGTTAA
>DATAUY010000133.1:0-123679 GCA_036268025.1 Candidatus Sulfotelmatobacter sp.
GTCTGCCGGAATGCCCTGGTTCGGCTTCTGCCCGGTGTTCGGATTCAGTTCAATCGAAGGCGTACTGTTGCGCAGAGCGTCAACGATCTGTGGCGTCGTCACGCCAGTGACCGCCGGATCGAACCGTATCAGCAGATGCGGAACATGATTCGCGATCCTCGGAACCACCGTCTGCGTCTTAACCGAGGGGATGCCCTTCACCGCATCGGCAATCAGATCGGCGCGCTTCTGATAGTCGCCCTGCATCGACTCTTCCGTATGCGAGAGCACCCAGTCGACCGCCGCGACCATGCCCACGATCTGTTCTTTCGCCACCTTCATCCCGCGGCCAACTCCGTCGCCCGGATTATTGTTCGCATGCGCGAGATCGGTGAGCGCCTTGCGTCCGAGCAGCAGGCCGGCATTCTGTGGCCCGCGGATTCCCTTGCCTCCGGAAAAAGCTACAAGGTCAAATCCCATGCCGGTGTACTTCCACAAATTCGAAATCGGAGGCATGTCCGCGGCCGCATCCAAGTGGCACGGAATCTGGTACTCGTGCGCCACGCGCAGCCAGTCTTCGCGTCCAATCTGCGCGGTCGCCGCGACTCCGTCTTCATCTTCGGCAGCGTTGAAAAAATTTGTCATCACCGCGTTACCCGCCGCGCACGCGCGCTTGTAGTCGTCGAGCGTCACCACCTCGCTCACACGCGCTCCACACAGATATATCGCGCGGTCGTATTCATAGCGATGCGCCCGCTGAACGATGACTTGATTCTTCATGCCGTCAATCGCCTGCGGCATATCCAGAATGTTGCAGTTGTTCGCATATTGCAGACACGCAGCCGTCGCCAGTGTGATCGCGCCCGAGGCTCCCGAAGTCACGACCGCTCCCTCGCACTTGAGCCGCCGCGCAATGTACTCGCCCGCCTTCTGTTGTAAATCGTGCAACCGCACCGGATGCAGCGCCGCCCTCTGCACCGCCGCCAAAACTTCCGGAGGCATGCACGCCGCCGTCAGCGTCGTATAAGTCCCGGCCGCATTGATAATCGTCCGCACGCCGAGCTTCGCGTAGTAGTCCTCGCCCTCTGTCGCCGCCGGCGATGTCGCGATCGACGAAAGCCCCCTGGCGGACGAAATCAGCGGCGGCAATCCCAGCCCCACCGCCAGCGAACTGGAAAAGCGAAAGAAGCCGCGCCGCGAAAAAAAGCCCCGTGGTGATTCAGTCGATGCTGGCATGTAGTCGCTCCTTACATCACATCTGGGATTCGAAGACAGATTTTCGCACGGAAGTTTGCTGACGGAGCAGGGAATTCGCCGTTCTTCTGCGTAAGCGCCTGGTTTCGTCAACTATCATTTGCCTGTGAAGGAACTGATCCTGAATGGCGCCCGAGTGAGGGTGCGCGTCTACGAAAACTTCTTTCGTGCGGGCCAACGCGCGGGATCGGGCAACCTGGTTCGGATTCGAAAGGGCTATTCGGACCTAGGAACGTCCCAGCTGCTTACGGCCGCGCGCTCAAACCTGTCCCGGCGGGCCTGCTCGATGACTGCCTGGTAATCGTCGAACAACCAGGTGACAGAATTCTTCGCATAGCGTGCGAGCGTGGAGATGTCTGTGTTGAACCAGCAACAATTCATCATGTTCGGCGAAATACCACACAGGAAACGAAAGCGCAGGTGAGCATCGTTTGGCGAAGTTAGTACAGCGGCAGTGAGGCGATGGTTTCCTTCCACGATGGTTAGCGGTCCGTCGTCTCCCAGGCCGATCAGCAGTACGGTGCCACGTACCAATGGCACGTTTGCTTGCACGAGTTCCTCACTCAGTGATCGAAGCTTCGCCAGAAATGGATCCGACGCCCCGGAGATTTGATTGCTAATGCGCCGGGCTGTATCCAACAGAAAGTAGTTGCGGTCGGAATGCGTGCGCCACTGATCTCTCGGAAACACTCGAATCCGGCGCAAATCGGTGTTGTGAAGCTCAATCTCCCACCATTCCGTATCCGCAGGAATTTCACGCCAGAGTCTGCCGCGTCGATGGTACAGCAGGGCCCGCCGCAACCTGCTCTCCACCTGGCTGCTAAGATCGGGATGCATCACGACATCGCTGAACGAGTCGCGGTAGCGGTCAAACTCCGGTTGATAGAATTCGCCCTTCAAGAACTCCGAGATGGCCTCGTCCTCGGTGACGCGGCGCATTCTCGTGAAGCCGCCTTGCAATCGCGCAGTCAGGCGAAGACGAGATTTCCGGAAAACCTCCGCCCGAAGGAACGGCACCGATACCCACACAAGAAGGCCGGTCAACAAAACTGTCTGCACCATCACGACGTCATGAAGGCTGCGGTGCCGCAGATAGATGCCGGCGATGATGCCTCCGCTGAAAAGCAGTTGCACCCATCCGACATTGCCGATCTTTCGGGATATCTCGTAGCTCATTAACACCACTCCGAGCGCATAGATTCCCGTGGTCGCGGCATACAACACCAACAACGCCCGATACGAACCGGCCTGATTTAAAGGAAATCCGCCTCCCAACAAGATGTGCCACAAGCGAGCAGGTGCGGCCCATACGCCGAATGTGAAAAGAGTGGAAAGCGCGAGCGCGAGGGCCAATGCCGTTCCAAGCACTGCGCGCCGGTCTCGCTCATTCGAGCGCAGACTGGCGGAGAAGGGGAACATGGCACTCACGACGGACCAGGAAAGCATATAAACTACCCGGCCCACCAACGCCACCGCCGCGTAGATACCAGCCTCGGTGCTCGTGAAGAAGTGCTTTACCAAAACAATATCAAGATTGTTGATGATGACTTGCCCGGCAAAAAACAGGGAGGCTTGAACGCTCTCTCCCAATGCTGCAGGGAGGAACAACGGAACTCGCGGCTCTGCCATCAGCTTGGCATGGGGCCTCGAGACAAAATAGGCCATTACCACCGAGGCAACGATCGCCGCAATGACTCCTTTAACACCCAGTCCCCATTTCAAGAACAGAATCGCCCCGGCCAGCTTGACGATCCCCTCCAGTATGAAGCTGACAGCCAACCAGCGAAAATCGCGAAGCCCCTGTAACAAGCCACGCCGCACCCCTAGCGGAATGAAGAAAACTACCGCTAGCGTCAAGATGCCAACGTAATTTTCTGTGGGTAAATTCAAATACCCGGAAACCACCGAACGGCCGAAGAACAGTGCGATGCCAATGCCGACCGCAAGAATCCAGGCTCGTCCCAGCAGATGCCGGTAAACGGCGATCTTTTCTGGCAGCGTGTCATTCCGCGCAACGAATTTTGAACACAGTAATTGAAACGACAGTTGTACCGCGGAGAGCAGCATCAGCAGCGTGTACACTGCGCTGGCGTGGCCGAAGTCTCCGGCTCCCAGCACATGCACGATCGCGAGATTGTAGAGAAGGTTGAGACTTCCCACGAGTCCCGAGCTGACCAGCATGATCGCACTGCCGCTCAGGACGCTTGTTCGCAGACTGGTTGAGGAGCTGATAAGTGTTTTTTCCATCCGCGCAAAGATCATTCCGAAATGGCGCCCTGGAGTGATTTTGTATGGATCACTCCCACAGCCTGAGAGCCCCCAAGTCTCCTCGTCCATCGCGGGGGGCCACTACTCGGTCTGGTTTGGATGAAAGCTCCATACCCCACGGTTGTTCCTGTCCTACGTAGCGTTGGATGGACCGGGCAAGAATCCCTGCTTCTTTGCTTTTTGTGGAAAATTCTTAACCTTCGAACCCACCAAACCTCGCATCACAATTACCTCGAAGAGGTCTTTGACCCGATTCTTTGGAGAACGAATGTCCGTGGATGATCGCGTGGCGGTGCGCACGCCCGCTCCAAAGTCGAGGGTTCGTGATGCAGTAGACAATGGACTCCGCAGGCCGCGGAAATCCGCGGACTCGAAACTTTTGCTCTACTTGGCACGAAAGCTGCACGACAACGAAACCGCGTTTGGTTTGATGCGAAATGCATTTCGGCTGTTGCAGCGCATCGGAATCAGCGTCAGCCCGAATCATTACTACTGGCCCGTTCCTGACTTCCGGAAGCTCGAACTGCGGAAGTGGCCCGAGGAAGAGAAAGAGCCTATCGGCTTGAATCTTCGTTTCGATAGGCAACTGGACTTCCTGCAAAACGTTGTTTCACGCTATCGCGCGGAATGGCAATTCCATTCGGCCCCGATGTTTGGCGCCGGCTATGAATACAACAACGGCTTCTTTGAAGCCGTGGATGCCGAGATCGCCTACTGCATGATCCGGCATTACAAGCCACGACGGATCGTGGAGGTAGGTGGCGGCTACAGCAGCCGTGTCCTGGCCGCAGCACTTGACCGGAACCTTAAGTCCGACGGCGTGTGCGGCAATCTTGTCACCATTGAACCGTATCCGGAACGATTTCCCAAAAACACATTATTCAATAATGTGCAGGTGATTGCCGAAACCGTCCAAAATGTGTGTGCCGGTGTGTTCTTGGGCCTGCAACGCGGGGATTTTCTCTTCCTAGACTCGAGTCATGTGGTTGGAGTGGGGAGTGATGTTGTTCGGGAATATCTCGAGATCATTCCCCGCCTGGCCGGCGGCGTCCTGATTCATGCGCACGATATCTTCATCCCCGGAGATTATCCCCGCGAATCCGTGCTTCGCAACCTGGCATTCTGGTCGGAACAGTATTTGCTACAGGCATTTCTGATGTTCAACCAGCAATTCGAAGTGCTTTGGGGCAGCAGCTATATGCAAAGCCGAGCGCATCGCGAACTGGACGACGCATTTCCCCACTGGAAATGTAGCTACCGCAACATGACTGGCGGGAAACGCCGCTTTCTTCCGACCCGCGACGGCAACCGGGTTTGGCCCTCCAGTTTCTGGATCCGCAAGCTGGCCTGAGGACCGGATTCGTAGCTCAGCTTCGTTATTTCGCCGAAGCCGCAGGTTCGGCCTTTTGGTCTTTACAGCGCGGCAGGCCGCTTTCAATCGCCGTTCCTTCTTCGTAATCGTTCCAGGTCGCGATCAGAACAAAAGGAATTGGGTGCGACGTACTGTTGTTTTCCTGTACGAGACGTAATGTGTCTTCAAACGTTTCTCCACATCGCGGATCGATGCGGCGGTGCAAGCTCCATGACGCTTTTGTATCGTTAAAACCTGGCCACACGCCCCCGACCGTAATCTTGTCCTCATGCTGCGTTCGCATCCTCTTGTAAAAATTATCCAAATAGTCTTCTCCCCATGAGAGGCCATCCGGGCTCCAACCCTTGCTGCCGGGATGCACCCAGGCGTATTCACCATCGAAAGCTTTGGCGAACTGCGGTGGAGGCTCGTCCTTGTACAGCAGAATCGGCGGAGATTCCCACTGCTGGACCTGCTGCCGGACCTGGTCCCAGTCAGTGTGGCCTTGTTTGGGAAATATGAAAATGACGGGCCGGCCCTGATACGCCAAATAGGCGTCGCGCCCGGGTGCGCCCGGCCCGATGTATTTGCGATAGGCGAGATCCATCGCCTCAAAGGCATCGTCTGTGGCGTGACCGTTGTCGTCCTGGGTTTCGTCATACATCAGCGCAACATGAAAGTGCTGCTCACTTGCAATTCGTTGCAGAAGCGCGGCGCTTCGATCCAGGAATGGTTGGCGTGGACCGTACCAATCCACTACAAACGCGAAGATGCCCAGATTGCGCGCGCTTTCGATTTGTTTGCGAAGCACATTTGGATCCTGGCTGCTGTAACCGACGTTAATGTGATTTGGATCGCCGAACCACGGCTGATAGTCGGCCAGAATCTTGGGATTCCCCGATGCGTCAGGAAGTTCCTTAAGAGTCACATTCCGCGAACTGGCATGGTTGCACCCACCCGGGATCGCGCTTATTAGAAGGGCGGATGCGAAAAGGAAATGCTGACACAATCTCATTCACAATTTTCCGTTCTCGGATTCTGTTGAACAAATTCCTCAGACGTTCTGTTCTCACCTGTGTTCAGAAAGCCCCCTCGGAGATTTCCTCGAGATCGCGAACGTACCAGCGGTCCGCTCCGGGCGTCATGAGAACAATGTACTTGCGGGGCGCATTTTCCGTATCCAACAACTTGTTTCCGTCGAAAGTCTGTATCTCCAACTGCGCCTGGTCTACCAGTTGCATCGCAGATCCATCTGTCGAATAAAAAATTGCCTTTAGCTGATGGCCATGATCCACGATACGAACGTGGACGCCTGTCTTCGCTTGCTCTACGATTCTCTGCTTGAGCCGGTCCTTGGCCTGTCCCACGAATTCATCACCAATTCTGTCGGCCCGAGAAGACTCGAGTGCTTCGGCCATATGGCTCCACGCCTGCGCATAATGATGGACGATCGTGGTCCCGGTAAGTTCTTCGATAGGGCGCGGCGCCAATCCGTCGGCATTGAGGTGCACCTCTGGCGAAGATTGAGCCGCTGCCACCAGGCACACTGCAAGTAGGAAACTCGAAGTCTTAGCCAGAACCTTCATCAATCCCTCGGTCTTCAGGATCAAACCATTCATGCTGGTCAAAGTTTCCCGCCCAATTCAACCTCGTTCCCCAAAGCCACACCGCAGGCAACGCTGATTTTTGCCGGGCCGTCCATGCGAAATTCGGTTTTGGCGACTCCCTTCCTGATCGGCGTATCCACAGTGCTTCGTCCGGACTTATCGGTCTTCGTGAAAGAGACAACGGTGCCATCAGGCAGTGGATTTCCGCCACAGTCGCGCACGGGGTCCGTTTCAAGGGCCACCTTGCCTCCCCTCTCCACAGCTTTGATGTGCAGCGCACACGGTTCGGCCGCAACCTGTTGAATCACGCGCGCCTCTTCCACTTTTCCCAGAGCTGCCGTCACTTGCACGCGGCCCTCATGGGCGGTTGAATCTATCCGCATCCAGGCCACGCCATTGCGCGTAGGAGACTGGTGTGACAATGGGCTTCCACTCGCCGGTTTGATCTGGAAATCCACAACCGAGGGAACCAACACCAAGTTCGAATATCGATCGAATACGAATACAAAAGCATCGATCGAATCCCGAGAAGAAACCGGCACTCTCGACGGATGCAGAAAGAAACTCAGTTGAGCGGGCTCTGCCGATTTGACCTCGAAACTCGCAGATGAGCAGGAACCGTCGCAAATTATCACTCGGTAGCGCCCGGCAGTTCGCAGGTCGCCGGAAGCAATCTCCACATCGTTTGCGGAAGCCACGCTGCGTTTCACGACATGATCGGGTCCGATGAGGTAGAGGGTCGCATTCCCGGAGCCCGTAAGATGAATCGAAAAGGCCTGGCCTGCCTTCACCGTGGCGGGCACATGCAACTCGGCGGCCATTGCCAATCCTGTAAGCAGGCACAACGATGCCAACGTCGTTAAGCCTTTGAATGGCCTTATTGGTTTCATCTCAAACGCTCGACCGTGTGTAGTGATTGACGATGACTCTGTAGTTCTTGAGCCGCTCCGCGATGTCATTCGGAATGTCAATGGCGAAAGGCACTGGAACTTGCGGCGTCAGCGATTGATCCACATAGCCATCGGATACCCAGATCACTTTTCCGGAGTCGTCATAGAACGCAGCCAGGACTTGTGCGATGTTCACGAGGCGTCCGCTCTGATTGACAAGGTCGCCTTTCAATATATTTCGGCTGAGCGCGTCCTTGGCTACCTGCTGATCTGTAACGGCAATGACCGGATCAGCGCTGGCAGGAACGAGAAGAGCACGCGCATCCATGCGCACACTCTTCACCGCGTCCAGACGGATCCCTGGAAAATCGATGCGGTAGGGAGAAATCTGCTTGGGCAGAAGCACGTGCGAAATCATGTCGAAGCTGCCCTCTTCGTCGATGGTAGAGCCGTTCGCCTTCAGAAGTGTCGCGTTGACATTCAGGTACGCCGGAATGGTGTCTTCATTCTCGATTTCACCGACAATCACGACTCGTCCGGGCCGCGAAATTGCGTTCATTGAAGTGATCCGGACTTTCGGGGAATCCACTTCCTGCGCTCCCCAATTCTGAGATGCATTGCGGCCGATCACTTCCCACCGCAAATAGTTCACCGGTAAGACTTGCGGAGGAACACTGGGAAATTCCGGCTTCGGCCAGACCACGCGCCAGACCGATCCATTGCGCAAGACCTTCAAATCGCGCACATCATCTAATGACCCAACGGCACTGGACCACGTCATCCTCACCCGCACCATCGCCTGATCGCTATCTGCGTGTAAGGGTGAGACGTCTGCTGACTGCAGCGCGGAATAAGTGCGAAGGCTGCCATCGCTTCCTCCGACATCCCGGACGAAAGATTGCAGGTCGGTACCGCTGTTGGAATCAAGCAGGCTGTACGCTTGCTGGTAATCGTGCGCCTGGATCTTGTTCATCAGGGCCTGAACAGCCGCTTCAGGGGTGACTGCCGAGGACGTAGCACGCTGCTTGAGGCCCCCTGATTGCAGCCAGGCAATGGCGAGAAGAATTACCGTGGCCGCTGTGATGACAAAGACCAGTAGCCACTTCATGAGCGCACCTCACGATAGAAAGCGTGCTGAGGCGCAGCCTGTGGAATCGCTATCACTTCGCGCACGTGTCTCCGGCCGGCAAGCAACCACAGAAACAAGATCGCCAGAACGCTGCTGCCGATTGGCAGAATGCCCCAAAGCAATCCCTCCCAGGGGGCGGGCATAGCGTCGGATGGGATGACTCGCGCGGGAGGCGCGTCATCTTTCGACCAGACCGTGATCGAACCGGAATCATAGCTTTCTACTCGCCTCCAGCCGCCGAACACGAGAAGCGGTTCATAAAACGGATCGTGTACGAAAATAAATTTCAGGCCATAGTGATTGCCGTGCTGGAGCATGGCCCGGAGCGAATCCATGCCGGCGGCCCCGAAAAATTTTGCGCTCGTCAGCTGGGCTGCGCCATAGCGGGTCATCTCCGGCAAGAGACGCGCCGAGTTGTATTCGCCGTCAATGCTGTTTGCGTCTGCATAAGTCGAAACCTTCGAGAGCGCATTGCCGAATCCCAGCGTAAGGTAACGATATTGGTCGTGTCCGTCACGATTCAGGAACCCTACAACCGAATCAACGTTGAGCGAACCCGTCGTTTTAAATGGACTCCATGATAGCCATCCAAATGCGAGCCCAAGACTGGCAATTGCAGCGACTCCCACCGCAATGGCGCCACGGCTCGAATAGCGATCCACCAACTGCTCTACCAGCAGGCCTACGATCGGCAGCGCCAGCACCGTGGCCCAGAGAGTAAATCGCTCGTAGGTGAGAATTTCGAAAGCGCGCCCGAAAATCCATCGAGGAATCGGAGTGGTGCCGCCAAGGGCAATGATGAAGGTCACCCAGAAAGCCAGCAGGAGAATCCGCAATCGCGGATTGGATGCGCCTTTCACCACAATGAAAGGCAGAGCAAGAATCAAGGCGCCATACGGAACGATGAAGTAATTCATTCCGATGGCCCAATTCATCAGGAAATTCGAGCGGCTGGCGTGCGGAATCGGCATTTGCTCGATCGGATGCCGGATGATGGAAATCCAATAAGGCAACAAAACGATGCCAACACCCACAGCAGTAATCGCCGCGAAAACCAAGCTGCGAGCAACTACTGCTGTACCTGAACGCTCGTTTTCGCGAGCGTCATACCATGCCAGCCACAAAACCGGCAACGCAAAGAGCACCGATCCGAAAATGAGGGTTACGTGATGGGCAGACGCGGCGGCAAGGGCCAACGCCAATCCCTTGAGCAGCGAGCGCCAGTTTGCCGATCTGCTCCAGGAATAGAAGTACGGCAGCGTCAGAAAATACAAGGCCGCTGACATCGTCGTGGGAAGCTGCCCTGCCGAATAAACAAGAAACGCGATGCTTCCTGCGAATACCGCGAGCACCCCTGCGTAGCCGGCGGCGCGGTCGTCCACCCAAAGCTGCGCGAACCGGTAGGTTCCGACCGCCAGAAAGACCACGGCCGCCAATTGCACCATCATGAATGCTTCCGTCAGACCGACGATGTAAGAGAGCAGCGCGATCCATTGGTGCGTCAACGGGGGATAGGTGGTCTGAGAAAAGCCGCCGAACCACTTCGGATTCCACGGGTCAAACCAGTGATGGGCATAATGAGACGCGAAAAAGATGTGCAGGTTGGCGTCGTATGAGGTGCTTGCCGGCAGCTGCATGAGCAGCAGCGGCCCATGAATCGCAAGGGCGAGTAGAACCACAGCAGCTAGAGGAATCGGCCGTCGCCAGAAGTTCACCCCAGCGGGGAGCGGAAATGTTTCCTGCTGGATAGTCATTGACGGAGCTTGGATAGCTATTCGGCCACCGAAGGTTGGCGGCGATTTGCAGGGCACCCTACCGGCGTCCGCCAACCACATGCTGAACTTTTCGCATCTTTAACAACTCGGCAGGGAAAGTGTTCCTGACCCGGTTTCGCCGAGAACCTGCTCGGCAGTGCAATCGAGCGTTTATGGAGGGAAATTGCGATCTCCGCTTCGAGGCGCGGTGTGTGTGGCGATAGTGCTTCTGGCCACAAGCTGTGTTTCCCAGACCTTCGATGTAAACGGTCAAGGCTCATCCACCACAAACGCGCCAGCCAAGAAACAAAGCCCGCGACGGCCTCAGCCGCAAGGCGATGCAAGCATGGGTTGGGGCTCCGGCATCGAGGTGGCGCGCGAAGCTCGGGCTGCGCAAACGGCCCTCCAACATGGAGACTACAAGGGTGCGACCAACCATGCGCAACGTGCGGTCAACATTGCTCCGCAGAATGCCGATCTTTGGTTCACGCTCGCTTACGCGGCCCGGCTGAGTGGACAGTACACCTTGTCGGTCGACTCGTACAAAAAAGGGCTCGCGTTAAAGCCATCTTCTGTGCAAGGGCTCTCTGGTCTCGCACAGACCTACGCGCGGATGGGGCGCAGCGCCGATGCGCAACAAGTCCTGGACGAGGTTTTGGCCGCGAATCCGAAGAGCGACCAAGACCTGCAACTTGCGGGAGAGTTGCTGCTGTCCACAGACCCGAAGCGCGCCGCAGGATATCTGCAACGTTCCGAAGAGGTAAGACCTTCAGCCCGGACCGAGCTTTTGCTGGCCCGCGCATATGACCGGAGCGGAGACAGCGAGGCGGCACACAACATGCTGGAGCGCGCCCGACGATCGGCTCCGAACAATCCGGAGGTTGTGCGGGCAGTGGCCTCGTACTATCGCGACACTGGCCATTATGACGAGGCCATTAAAACCCTTGAATCGCTGCGCTCGAAGGATGCTCTTACTTTCGCGGAGCTGGGATATTCCTATCAACTGGCGGGCGACGCGCATGCGGCTGCTCGCGACTACCTGGAAGCTGCGAATCGAGCGCCACGTGACATCAACATTCAACTCAGCGCAGCTCAGGCAATGCTAATTGCGGGAGATTTTGCACAAAGCACAGCGTTGTTGAACCATGCCGCGACGCTCGATCCCGAAAACTATCGTTTGTTCGCATTGCGCGGACGGCTCGACGCCTTGGAGCACCAGAATGCAGATGCGATTCGCGAATACGAAAGCGCGTTACGGCGTTTACCGGGGGAAGGCGTTGCGGAAGGAGTGCTCTTTCCGATCTCCCTGCGGCTGGATCTTGCTGAGGTCTATCGCGACTCCGGAGACAACGCCAACGCGGACCGAGTCACGAAAGATGCCGCTGCGCAGATCAATGCAATCAACCTTGAAGGCTCTGCGCGCCCGGAATTTCTCCGCCTGCGGGCCGTTATCGAACTGGACGGGGGGAATGCCGACGCGGCGGAAAAGGACTTACAACAAGCTCTTCAACTCGAACCCAAGAACGTAATCCTGCTGCTGAACTATGCGAACCTTCTCCGAAAAACCAATCGCAAGCAGGAAGCGCAGAAAACGTATCAGCAGGCTCTATCTCTCGATTCATCGAATGCGGCGGCGTTGGGTGCTCTCGGTTTCCTGTCTCGCGAGGCGGGAGATTATCAGGCAGCCCGCGGATATTTTCTCGAACTGGAGAAGAAGCATCCCGACGAATACGCGGGATATCTCTCCCTCGGAGATCTCGACAGCGAAGCGCGCCATTTCGATGAGGCGCAAGACAATTATGAAAAGGCCTTTGCAAAGTCGCCGGATAACCCGCTCATCGTTTCCGGAGCGATGAATGCTGCACTTGAAGCCCATCACTTGCCCATCGCCAAGCAGTGGATCACGCACGCATCGGAGGCCGTGCGGCAGAATCCACAGGTTATGCGCGAGCATGAGCGATATCTGACGATGACCGGCAACTACGCTGCCTCCGCAGACCTTGGCTATCAGGTTGTTGACAAGCTGCCAAATGATCGCGAAGGTGCCGACTACCTCGCATATGACCTTCTGTTTCTCAACCGCCTCGACGATGCGATGACAATCGTGGAGCGCTACGAGCCCGTTCTGACTAAGGACCGCGACCTTCCGCTGATAGCGGGGCACGTGCACGCAGAACGAGGCGATCACGAAGCAGCAGTGCAGGATTTTACGCTCGCTCTCAAGATCGACCCGACAATTGCAGTCGGATACATGAACCGGGGCTATGTGTACAACGACATGCGCCTCGCCAGCAAAGCTGAACAGGATTTTCATAAGGCGTTGGAGCTGAATCCGCAATACGGTGAAGCGCATCTGGGGCTGGCTTTTGCGCTGGTGCAATTGCGGCGCTCTTCTCAGGCACTGAAAGAGGCTGAACTCGCGGCCCGGTTGCTTCCCGACTCCGAGAGTGTTCATCTGGTAAAAGCTGAGGCCTTTCGTCAGCGCGCGATGATTGCTTCCGCGGAAGGCGAGTACAAGAAGGCATTAAAAATCAACCCTCGTAATGTCAACACCTACATTACACTCGCCGATGTGCAGTACCGCGCACATCGCTATGCAAATTCAGCCGACACATTGCGCAGCGCTCTCGCAATTGCGCCCGACGACTCGATGGCGATGGCTCAGCTTGCGAAATCGTATGCAAAGCTTGGCCGCGCAGACGAGGCGATGCAGGCGGTCGCCACCGCGCAGCGTAGCGGCGGGAAAGACTACAAAGTTTTGCTTGTGACGGCCGACGCCTTGCGGCTCCTGAACCATCGCGATCAGGCCATGACGACCTATGCGCGCGCGCTCGAGAGTTCCGATGAAAACCGTTTGCAAGTCCGCCTCGCTCTAGGTCAGCTGTTCGCTGAAGAAGGCAAGACGAACGACGCAGAACAACAGGTGGCAATTGGCTTAGCCGAGGCCAGAGTCGCGCCTGTGGATGTGACGACCGCTGACGACTATCTGAACGCTGCCGGCATCATGATGGGTATCCATGAGTACGAACTGGCGCAGCGTATGTACGGGCGTGCGCAGTCTCTCGGTGCGGACGAAACCTCGGTGGCGGTTGGAATGGCAAATTCTGAACTGGCTCTTGGCGAGACGCGAAATGCCCAGGTACAGTTGGCGAGTCTCGCAGACGATCCCGATGTCAAGAATAGTTACGAATATCTAGTCAGCCAGGGAAACGTCTACCGTCAGCTGGGGAAGAATGATTTGGCCCTGGCAGATTTCGTACGCGCTACCCAAATCGATCCGCAGGACCCAGGGATTCGAATTGCCGTTACCGAGCTTTCTGAAGAAGAAGGCCGCCCGCTGATCGGCCATCTGGGAATGAATTCCGGCGTGCGCGTCAACCCGGTGTTTGAAGACGAAAATATCTATCAGCTCGACGCACGCCTGCTCAACTTGCCGGCAAACAGCCCGGTGTTGCCCCTCCCGCGGCGCACCATCGAGACTTTCGCCGATTCGCATTTCCAGTTTCGGCCAAATTCCTTTCCGGCCATTCAGGGTTTTATAGCTGAGCGTAATGCGCAAGGCAGCCTGTCGTTCCCCAGCCAGTTGCTCATTCAGAACCGAAACACATTCGACACCATGTTCAATGTGTCCGTGGGGCCCATGTTCCAGATTGGCGACGTCAAGCTGAACATCGTGCCAGGGCTGCAATACACGATCCGCCGCGACACGCTCTCACCGGCTTTCTTAAATCAGAATCTCTTCCGCCAGTTTGTTTACGTTTCCACGAGTCCGATTTTTGATTGGCTGTCATTCTCCGGAAATTTGATTCGTGAGGCCGGACCGTTTACCGAGGAATCTCTGCATTCCAGAGATTTTTCGGGCGCCATCGATTTTCGCGTGGGGCGCCCGTGGGGAAAGACCGCACTGCTCAGCGGCTACAGCGGCCGCAACTTGCTGTTTAAGCCGGCCATAAGCACCGATTATCGAGCGTACACGGAGTATTACCAGACGATCTCTTACGCCGGGTTGGAGCACCAGTTTGGCACCCGCTTCAAGGCAACGGCGGTGGCTGAGTTTCTGCGCGCGTGGCGTATTGACCACCTGGAGTACGCAACCGCCCAAACGCTTCGCCCTCGCTTCGGCCTGGATGCCAAATTTCGCGAGAGGTGGTCGCTTTCCGCGTCGGCGGCATGGTCTTCGGGCCGTGGTTTTCACGCCTATGACAACTTAAGCTCGAACGTGCTGGTCACCTATACCCGAGAGCAGGGCTGGGGCAGGAGTTCAGACTCGGAGACGACGGCGGTTACGCATCCACTGCGGTTCGCCTTCGGATTCGGGCAGCAAAGCTTCTACAACTTCTCTGGACAAAAAACCACACAGGTCATCCCGGTGGCGCAGTTCAATTTCTGATACCCAAGTCACGGAACACTGCTGGTGATAGCTCATCGCTTCTGTGCGGGCCCGCAGAAGTATCCAGGGGCTTGGATACTCTTCCCGTGAAATGCGAAACAAGCGGTTATCGAATGAGCTGCTATGGAGTGTGCGGTGCAGGTGCGACGCTGCGAACGTTGTAGCGGTCTCCATCAAATTCCGCTTGGATTGTGACGTTGTCTCCTTCTCGCAGCAAGCTGAGACTTTGACTATCAAGCGAACCGAAAGCGAGTTCACGGAGGCTCTGATCGGTATCGTTCGAAAGCGACAACGTTCGGGCACGCAGATCGATTGCGAGAATTCGGCCCCGAAACGTGAAGAAACCCCCGCGTTCGGCGAGAACCTCAATGTGTTTCGCAGTCTTGTCGGGCGAGGAGAAAGACACCGTTACAAGCGCACCCGGCAACAAGGCCTGGGGCGTGGCGGATTTGTCGGCTTGAGTGATTATGGTGTCGGGGCCCACTCGCACGACAATATTTTCCGGACTGATGGGGTCGCGCACGGTCAGTCGAGATCGTGTGGGATCGAATCCCACTATCTGCCCATTCAGTTCTGCAGTGCTCGACGCTCCAACTCGCACCGCAGAGGCGAATAGCTTTCCGTCCTGGAGCGCCGTATCTACCGAAACCACGGACCCCGCCCGAATGCCGGTTACATGCATTCCCGCGCTCTCGGGAGAAAGTTTGGTCCGGCCGTCGAAACCAATCCGGACATCGCCGCCACCAAATGTTCGCACGATAAGCTGATCGTGAATTGGATCGATCTGCTTCAATACCCCGCGCACGAGGCTCACTTTGCCGGTCACCTTGTGTGCCGGAAACAGTTCGCCGTCGTCGGAAACAGAGTGCTTCTGCTCGCTGATACTGCCGCCAGCAGGCGAAGGAGCCTGGGCCTGTGCCCACGCAGCCAGCAGGAGGACTACGGTAAGGTGCCTTAGCATCGCAACTTAGATGCCGAGCCGGCCCCCCAGTGTTGGGCAAGCATATCTACGGTGTTTGCTGTACGACAACCGCGCTAGAGTTCGCGACATCCTATCTCTGACATAAAAGTATGGAGAGCATGAGGCACGTGCACAAACTACGGACACTCATTTGGATTCCTGTAGCCCTGGCGATGCAACTTCTGGCGCTGCCGCACCCGGCGTCCTGCGGTGACGTCAAAATTCCTCTGCCGAGCCGCGGCGTCGCGACACCTTCGCAGAAACTCAACCGCGATGGGGTTGCGGAGCTCAGACACGGACATAGAGACAAGGCAAAACAGCTTTTCTATCGGGCCTATTTGATCGATCCAGAGGATCCATTCACTCTCAACAATTTGGGATACGTGGCCGAACTGGAGGGAAACGCGGACCGTGCCCTGCGTTACTACGCTCTTGCAGCCAAAGATCACACCGATGCGATGATCGACCAGGCCAGCGAGTCTGACCTCAAAGGCAAGCCCCTCGACGCGGCATTTCAGCAAGTACAGGATTCTGATCACGAACTCAACAAGGTGAACGAACAAGCCATTGTGATGTTGCAACAGGGCCGTATTTTTGAAGCGAAGAGCGTGCTGCAATCTGCTTTGCCACGCCACTCCCAGGATCCGTTTCTGCTCAATAATCTTGGTTTTGCGATGGAATCGGTAGGCGATCTTGACGGGGCCTTGCGCTATTATTCGGCGGCCGCCAGCGTACATTCAGACAAGCCGATCATAGTGACCCCCCGCTCGAAATGGCGGGGCAAGCCGATTAGCAAGATCGCAGAAACCAATGCAGAGTCCATCAGCGAACAGATCGCCCGAGGAGAAGGCATGGAAGCGGCAACCGCTCGCCTCAATCTTCGCGGAGTAGCTGCACTGAATGACAACCATCCGTCCGAGGCGCGGCAGTTCTTCTTGCAGGCGTATCAACAAGACCCGAGTAATGCGTTCACACTGAACAATCTTGGATACATCACCGAACTCCAGGGTGATTGGGAAAGCGCGCAGGGGTATTACGAAGCAGCGCGCACCGGTTCAGAAGCCAATCAGCGTGTGACCTATTCCACGCGTCCTGCTGCCGAAGGGCAGAAGATGATCCGCCTGGCAGATAGCAATCAGTCAGAAGTACAAGCCACGCTGCAGATCATGCAAACGGCGAGACGCCGTGGGCCAGAACCCGTTGAGCTCATTCGCCGGGATGGAGGCGCCGGAAGCGCCGAACCACCGGCCAAGCCCGTCCCCCCGGTTGGCATTCAAGCCCCGCCGATGCCGCCCTTGGCTCCGCCAAGCTCCGACCATAACTAGAAAGCGCGCTGAAGTAGGAACCAGCAGAAGTGCTTTGCTGTGAGTAGCGGGACTATTCAGCGCTGAAACCTTCGTCCTGGTCCTCTTCCGTCCAGGCTTGGATCTTCTCTCCCACGCTGCGCGCAATGGTCTCAGGCCGGCGAAGCCGTCCGCGGCGGCGCAACCGCGCCGCCATTTGAAGGGTCTTGACGCGTTCAGTTCGGCGGAATGACTGCAGGTAATCACGAACCACCTTCGGCATGCTCATTGCCACTCCGGCCGCGTAATTCTGCCAGGCCATCGCCTCAAGCTTGTCAGGAGAGCTGAGGGCAAGGAACATTTGCTCAAATAAATCATTCGAGTTCCCCGCCCCAAAAAACTCGATTGCTATCCGTTCCTGTTCCGCAAGTTCTCGAAAGTCATCGATGTCGGAAGCTACTACCGGAACCCCATATTGCGCGGCCAGATGTGCCACCCCGCTCGACCCTGCCGAGGAGGTGTAGGGCATCACTGCCAAACTTGCGGCGCGAAACAGATCAGGAATCGCCTGCTCCGGAACATATCCCAGAAATGAAATGCGTTCGCCAGCATGGCGCTGGGCCATCGAAGCTATATAGCCCACAGCTTTCGGATGATCCCCGCCGCCAATCACCAGCTTCGCGTTAGGCACTTTTTCGATCAGGCGATTGAAAGCCGCGATCAAGAGTTCAAGACGCTTGTAAGTTCCCCATTTGCCAAATGCCAGGATTTGATGGTCCGGATTTCCGCGCCTGGTGAAATCGGGGACTTCAGGTTGAGTCGCAAAAATCCCGTGTGTCCGTGCCGACACTCTTCCCCGCTGGTACTTCTGATTGAGAATTCTCCGATAAGCCGGCAGAAGAACAGAGACGGAATTCGCACTTAACAAAAGATGCGTCGTCAACCACCCGCCTAATCGGTACAGCCGCGGCGAACTCACCGCCGCATCTTCCAGATTGACGGTCTCAAACAACTGGTGCAGCGTTACGTGCGAGTAGATGCCTCGCAGGCGCACCGCCGCGGGCGTTGCAAGGCCCAGTGAGGCTGTAAGAGGACGGTTGCCGAAACTGGCGAAGCCAAGATTAAACCAGGCCACATCCGGCTTCTCTCGCCATACGGCGCGAAGCAACGAAGCGGCACTGTCATATCTCGCGAAGCCCCAACAGCGAACAACTTTGAATCCTGGCAGTTCTTCGCCCGGTTCCGTCAGATGATCGCCGAGAACTGTCAGATCAATTCCCCGTTCCTGGCTGAGCTGCTTGGCTACGTGGTACCCATACTCATTGAGCGCATGCCGGCTGGGCGGAAATGCAGTGATAAGGGCGATTTTCACGTCTCACTCGAATGCCCCACCATGTCCCGTGAGAGCCGGCTCAAGAGATGCAGATAATGGAACGCGATTGCCGCACTGGCCTTGCTCTTGCCCGCCTTGCGTACGCCGAAGTGATAGGGCGCTTCTCGAACTACCCGGATGCGACCTCGCACAAGAATTTCGAGTAAGAGCTTGAAACCTGTAGTCTGGAAAGTCACACCTTCAATGCAGTCGCGATGCAGAATAAAAAATCCCGACATCGGATCGGTCACGCGCACCTTCCTCCGTGATGTCAAACACATCGCCGCAAAATTGCTGACGCGCGAAACGGCGACCCGCAAAGGGTTCCAGCCGGCGGTTCCATTCCGGTGAGCGTAGCGGCTGGCAATTGCAATGTCTGCGCTCTCCGCGAGTTTCAAAAGTTCCGGCAGTAGTTCGGGGGGATGTTGCAAATCGGCGTCGATCACACCGATCAGGTCCGCTTGCGTCTGGCTCCAGCCGTACAACACCGCACCAGCCAGACCTCGCTGGTTCTGACGTGAAAGGAGCCGGATTCGCTTGTCTTGTCCACTCCAGTCGCGAACCTTCTCCACAGTTCCGTCGGTGCTTCCATCGTCGACAATTGCAATCTCGTAGTCGTACTCCGTACTGCTCAGAGTGCGGGTGACTTGCGTGAGAATTCGATCAATATTCCCTGCTTCATTGAGTGTTGGTATGACAAGAGCAAATGTTTTTTTCGATACGTCGCGCAACATCCTAGGGCCTCGCACTTGGTAAAGTCGAAGCTTGGATGGAAGTTACACATTTGTCGTTGGTTCGTTCCGCACCCTACATGAACTCTCTTTCCAGCCTACGGGTTGCTCTGCTGCGCCCTCAGTTATTTTCCCCATTGCCCTCTTCCCGAGCGGGGACTGGCGCAGATGTTTGTGTATTTCTTTCTTTATTTCTTCAACACCGGCCGCCGGCAAGAGGATCATATTTTGAGCAAGTTCACGGAGATGCAGAAAGCTTTGACGGTTCCGATGCACGAATTCCAGAGGATACTCAGGCTTTCGCGCGAAAGCGGCGCCTGGTGAGGCATCCACAATGAAGGGCAGATCCGGTTGAGGAACCAGTTTGAGAAGTAACTGACTGTAAATGCGGGTCGAAGATAGATGAGAATCAATATTTGCGATCTGATCGTAAATGTAGCGGTCGAAGATCACGACATCGAAGTTCCTGACTCTTGGATTCCATAGCAGTCGGCGCAAGTTGAGCACGTCGAGCACGTATAAACCGGATCGGGCCGCGGTCAAATACCATTTGCGAATATGTTTGTGGTTTCTGGCCACAAACGTGGGCTCCCCAGCCTCGCGGTTATGATGTAACCGTGCCGCGCGCTGTCCAGCTTCTGCACGCAAAGCCGCCCAGACCGCCACATCGTCCCAGAAGCTGAAGCGCAAAACGCGCAGGCCCTGGCTCTGCAGGTGGGATGAGAGCTCTTCTATCTGGGTTGTCTTTCCAGCCCCATCAATTCCTGAGAAGGTAATGAGAAAGGGAAAGCTGCGCACTGACCGTGATCGCAACATCTGTCCGCAAACTCCAGAATTCATCGATGGGTCGCTGCTGCAGTTCCTGGTGGGCGCGATGGACTTCCCCCCGACAAGGCAATGACAGTTCCCACGGCGACTCCCGCTCCTGCGAGCAAGCCAATTTTGATCAGCAACGAGCGATGACCGTGTTGCTTAGCGGGAGCTACCGCCGCGCCGACAGGCTGGGCTACAGGCGCTCCTTTCGGGTTCGCTGCTTTTGCTGCCGCCGCACCCGCCGGACTCTGTGCGGGCTGCTGTGGCGTTTGCAATGACTGAGGTTGGGGCGCCTCCGGCAACGGATCGCCGGTTGTTTTGCTCGCGTCAGACTGCGCGGATTGTTGCGGAGGGCTCGCCATCAGGGGCATTTCGCTCCACACGAGAAACGCTGTAAGTACGATTGCAATTGCAAAGCGCTGCGAAGATCCCCGTACTCTCTGTTTCATCACGCACTCCTCGGCAACTCAAATGGAACCGCCGGAACGTTCCGCGCAAGCTTCGATGCCACCATTTGCGACTGAGTTAATGCTTCGTCGAGAGAGTTGAACACTCGCACGAGAGATGAAATGCGAATGACATCGAGCACAATCCGGACCGCACGAGATCCGGCAACAAGTTCCAGTTGGGTATCACGGTCAGTCGATTGCGCAACGCACTCGAGGAGCAGATCGATGTCTTCGTGATCCAGGGTGCCATGGCCAGTGAAATCCACAATTACCGAGAATTCGGAAACCCGCAGAGCGTTTCGTAAGCTCCTTTTGAATATGCGCCGACTTCCGAATTCCGAAGCAGAGGGGAAGGCTAAGATGGTGCGCCCGGTGGTCATGGCCGAACCTGCTGAAACTCGGGGACAAATTGGGTACCGATCCAGGCATTGCAGTCCGGCGAAAAGATCGGAGTGTCATTGTTAAAGGCTTGCCGGCGAAGCTTACGCGGCGTCACCCTGTGGGCAAGGCCCGCGGGTTGCAGATCTGCGACGGTACCATCCTCAAGGTCTTCCAGTTGACCTCCGTCCACAAGTGCGCGACGAATCAGCAATCCGGCGCCGAGATAGGTTGAAGGTAATACTGTTGATCGCTCGACCATCGTTCCGCAGTCCACGATGCAATCGCGTTCCACTGAAGTGAACGGGCCGATTGTCGCTCCCGCTGCCACAATCGCGCGGTCTCCGATGTAGGATGGTCCAATAATTTTGGCGGATTGTGCCAGACTAACATCCTTACCGACCCACACCCGCTCGGCAATCTGTTCTCCTGCGGGCCGCATTTCGCAGGCTCCCGTGAGCGCATCGCCAATCAGTTCCTGCCTTTCCCTCGGCGACAAGATCCGCTTAGCATAGCCGCCAAATGGATATTGCGTGCAATTACGATTCATCAAATTGCCACTCTTTTTATCGTCGGCAGAGAACTTCTCGTCGCCAGAGAACGCCAACTGGTCGAAAACACTTATTCCCAACCGGCCTCGCGAATCTGATACTTCCGTCACGGGGCTTCCGCTCTGGCAATGAAAACGAACCAAGTCATCGAGGTCCATCTCTGCATACGATTTGAGTTTGATCATAAGAAGGCGCTCGATTCCCTGTTTAACAAACTGCCCGAGTGCCGGCGGCGCCTCCTTACCACTCGAAGTGAGCCAAATATCCTGCACGCCTACTTTGCGGATACGCTCTGTCCATGTTTGCAGTACGTCATTTCCGAGAATCGGCAGTAACGCGGATCTAAGCGCTTGGCCGGTGCCGGAGGTTATCGTGGCAAACGCTTGGGACTTTCTCTCACCGCCAAACCCCAAACCGCTTGGAACCATCACTACTGCTGCCAACTCCACGCGTTTCTCCTTTCGACACCACAAACCGGCAAGTTCAAAGGGCTCATTGCATTCACGAGCAACTTTGAGATGTTCGAGGCGCGGCCAGGGGATGTCTTCGGTAACGTAAATGCAGTTACATTCAACGGATGATCCGGTACAATCTCGTGGAATTTCGGGTAAAACCTGTAGGCCGTCATGTGGTCTGGTCGAACCGGCCGGGACTCAGGCTCGAAAAGCCGCTCTGATTACGGCGCTTGCCGCCCTTTGGTACTAGAACTTCTGATTCTTTTTGTTAGTGGAAAACGGTTGAGCGCAATACTGCTCTCTCTGTAGAATCCAAAAAAACAATACAAAAAAGCCTGTAGGATTTGGTGTCCGCTCACACGAACCTACCTTGGAGAGTGTGTTTCATGCGGAATTTTCCCCTGCTGTTTTTGCTTTGCCTGGCGACTCTTGCCTCCGCCAGCGTTTCTGTTTCTGCCCCCACCAATAACGCCAATGTAGCTACCCAGATCCAGTACGTCGCGACTGCGACGACCTCCTGCGCTAACGGTGTGGCCTCCATGGGCATCTATACCGCGCCGTACCAACTTGCGTACACGAGCAATGGTGCAAGTTTGAATACTCTGATCAACCTGAATCCCGGCACCTACTACACGGTTGTTCAGGAGTGGGACAACTGCGGCGGCAGCACCTCGACGCCGATCACGATCCACGTCGGAGGTTCGTCGAGCGGCGGCCAGGTCAATGTGAGCGCTCCCACGCCCAACAGCAACGTGAGTTCCACCATTCAGTATGTGGCGACTGCGACGAGCTCCTGCTCCAAAGGCGTCGCTTCCATGGGCATTTATACCGCGCCTTCTGCGCTGGCGTACGTTGGCGGGGGCGCAAACCTCAATGCTTCGCTCACCCTAAATCCGGGGACGTACAATACGGTAGTCCAGGAATGGGACAATTGTGGCGGATCGGCGAGCACGCCCGTCACCATCACGGTCGGAGGAAGTGGGTCGAGCGGCAGCGTTTTCAGCAACCTCCAAAAGCAGCAAGGGTGGACGGGATATGGCCTGCTGCCTCCCTCATACGCGATCTGCGATTGGTGTTCACCCTCCGGGCCGGACGTTACGTGGTCGATGTACCAGAACGTTTCATCTCCGTCGCTCAGCGGACATGCCTCGCAGATGAACATTGGCGGAACGACCGTCTATTCGGATGGTCTTTGGAACAATCATCTGATCGGCGACTTCTCCTCCCAGGGACTTCCCGACACCAACCACACACTTGTTCCCAGTCTTCACAACTTCACCTACGACGTCTACTTCTATGCCAACGACGTGAGCAAATCGCAGGCGCTCGAATTCGACATCAACCAGTTCGTGAACGGCTACTCCTACATTTGGGGCCACGAATGCCGCGTCGCAGGCGGCAACGAGTGGGACATCTGGGACAACGTCGGGAAGAAATGGCATCAGACCGGCGTTGCTTGCAATCCCGTGTCAAATGCCTGGAACCATCTGACCATTTCCGTGCAGCGCACAACGGACAATCACCTCTTGTTCAAGTCCATCACATTGAATGGCGTGACCTCAAACTTGAACTACTATGAAAGCCCTACGACGACATCGTGGTATGGGATAACGATCAACTACCAACAGGATGGGAACTACGCCCAGACGCCATACTCCATCTGGCTCGACAACCTGAATTTCACATATTTCTAAACGCAGCTTCTCCGCTAGACGCCTGCTGGCGTTGCACCGTCTCCTTGCCGTGGGCTGACTACGGCAAGGAGTTCAGATAGCACGCTCCGCTCGTATTTTGCGCCGGTGGGGTGGGAGGAGTCGTCCAGGGTGGATTGTTAAAGTCAAAGAATTCGCTCATGTCCATCTCGGCCGCGTCGCGCTTGGTTAGAGAGGGAACGTTGAACGTGGTTTCGATCAGTTTCAGGATGGCGGTCGTATCGGCGACCGTATGCGAAACGTAGTTTTGTTTCGCAAATGGCGACACCACAATCAGCGGAACGCGGTACCCCGTGTAGACAAAGTCACAATTGGGACCGGTGGTCGTTGTGCAGATGTCGTTGGTCATCAAATCCTTCGGTGCGATTCCATCCGGGTGCACCGCGGGCTGCGGCGGTACGTGGTCGTAGAAACCTCCGAATTCGTCATAGGTCAGAATGAAGGCGGAGTCCTTCCAGGAAGGACTGGACATTAGCCCGTTAATCAGTGTCTCCACGTAAGCCGCGCCCAGCTGGGTATTGCTTGGCTGCGCGTCCGTGTCGGACGGATGCTCGTCGAGACCGGCATCCGTGGCTGGCTCAATCTGCGCCACTTGCGGCAACGTACCGTTCTGCACATCTGAGAAGTATTGAGAGATGGGAGCGATATTCTGCGGATACTGCGACGGAATTGTCTGCCCCCATTGAAAATTGTTGATATAGCTTAACGTCAACAGGCAGGCCGGATCGTAGGGCGGTCCCGTACAAGGACTTAGATCCGGATCCACATATATCTTCCACGATATGCCGGCATTTTGCAGCTCCTGAAAAATCGTTGTCGCAGTCAGGAGTGCCGTGTCGCTGCTGTTCGTACCCACCGGATAGGCATAGCCCTGCGATGTCGCTGCCACGAGGTATTCGCGGTTGATCTGCGTTCGTGACAGAGCAGGATTGAAAAAGCGATCCGAGGTCGCAAACTTCGAAGCCATGAAGTAGTAATAGTTCAGATCGCCGCCGTCGTAATACCCCATGGCGCGGATTCCGCCCGTATCGTAATACGGCGGCTGAATGTTTCTGCCATCGTTGGCGCCGTTGTAGACGAATCCGTTCAATACGGCGGGCTGTACGCCGGTCGGATCGTTGTAATTCCAATCTACATGCGATTCATCCCACGAGGGACTAGGATTCTCGACGCACTGCGTAATCAGGTGATAGGAAGATATCTGATTGTTGGTGTCGAAGATGCATGGCCCTGGTGCCGGCGATGTGGGATCGCATCCGGGATTCGATGGCGCAGGTCCCACCAACGGCGACGCTCCTGATGCTGGGTTAAATTGTGGCAAGCCATCGAATGACTGGTCCGGATAGCCGTTTTGTGCCCAATATTGCCGCAGTTGGCCGAAGTAGTGATCGAGAGAGCGATTCTCCTGCGCCAGAAAAATGATGTGATTGAGCGATGCTGCGGGCTGTGTTCCTGCTGGCTGGACTCCGGGAATGGAGGTGCAACCGCTAAGGAAGAGAGACATGGTACTCGCACAAAAAAGCGCAACCTTGCATTTGGTGGACATATAGGAGAAGGGAGATCCTTTCCGTGACGATTTCTAGATGTGGAGTGGAAGATCAGGGTTGCCGCCGACGGATGCGAGCGAAACTACAGTTTTCTACTTATGCCTCACTCCGAACACCTTTGGCGACGCGCGAACCGGCACTGTTGGTAAGGCTTCAGAGGCCTCAAGCGTCAGTTCTGCGATCAGAACAGCCGAAATCCGACTTCCACGCTGATCTGAACGTTGACCGGATGGCCATCCTTCAAAGCGGGACGGAACCGCCACTGCTTCACGGCTTCGATTGCCTTGGCATCCAAGCCGTGGCCGAGGCTGCGGGTTACATGAATATCTCGCGGAAGTCCTTGTTGATCGACGATTAGCAGCAAAACGCACGTACCTTGGGTTTTCGCAGTGCGCGCTTCTTCCGTGTATTGCGGATCGGGAGTCGAAATCGCTTCTGGAGCAGAGATACCGGCGCCAACTTTGAATACGCCGCCGCCGATGCCGCCGCCACTACCCTCTCCTACCCCCGGGCCATGACCAACACCAACGCCGCCGCCCGACCCGGAGCCGATGCCGGCGCCGGAGCCTATCCCGTTCGAAGGCGGCGCCGAGGGCATGACTGGAGCATTAGGGTTTCCCAGGCTTGGCATGTGGTTGTCCGCGAGATGAACCTGCGGCGGAACGACAACGCTGGGCTCCACAGCCAGCTTCGGCTTTTCATTGTGCAACACAATCTGTGGCGGAGTAATTTGTTGCATCGCCAGTTTCGGCAATCGCCCTTTTGGAGCCGGCAATGCATCGTGGTCTCCCCCGCCGCCTCCGCCAGCTACTTCCTTAATTGATGTGGGCAACGCGTAAGATTCAGGAGAGGGAGCGATCAGAGTTACCACTTCGCGGGCCTTTACCTGCTGCACTACACGGTGGCCGAGCGATGCGCTGGCTAATATCAATCCGATAAGAACGCCGTGCACTATCGCCGATCCCTTGAGCCCCGCGGAGCGGTAGTTGTTGTACTGTCCCCAAATTACTGGCGGAGCCCCGACCTGTTGAGGCCGGGATATCGACCGTACGGGGATCTGTCTCTCGTAGCCGGTACGAGAAGTGCGAGAAGATTGAACTTGCATTGGCAAACGATCCCAAGCCGCAACTCCACCTTGTGGATCTTGATGCTCCAGCATGGCCAGCCCCTCAGAGACGTACAGAATTTTCGTTCAAGGACTACGTATAGATGCACTGTCGAACGATGCGGTTTACGGCGAATGCCGTCAGGGCGTGTTCACATCTTTGCCTCTTTTCCGCTAGAGACGGAGCGTTTAAGGAAAATTTCGGGGAGTACTCAGGTCATTTCTGGATTGCTACGCATCAAGAAAGATCGGGTGCGCGTTAGTAGCGAGAGGCGCGTTGCGATTAGATCTGTTGCGATTTGTTCTTACGACAGAAGATGAGATTCGAACGATGTGAGGTCAGGGCGGCATCGCATGGCTCCGAAAGTGCCACCCTGACTTCTCGATTACAGATTTCGCTAACGCGTGCTTTTGACGCAGAGCCTAAACAACCTCAAAGCGATCGTGATTCATTACCTTGGACCACGCCGCCGCGAAGTCTTTCGCAAACTTTTCCTTCGCGTCGGAAGACCCATAAACTTCTGCGAGAGCGCGCAGCTGCGAGTGCGAGCCGAAGATCAGGTCGACGCGAGTCCCGGTCCACTTGACCTCGTTCGTCTTGCGGTCGCGGCCCTCGTAGATGTCTCCAGCGCCATTGGAACTGCTAGACCGTTCCCATTGCGTGCCCATGTCAAGCAGGTTCATAAAGAACTCGTTGGTTAGCGTGCCTGGCTTCTTAGTGAAGACACCATACTTCGAGTTGCCGGTGTTTGCGCCAAGAACGCGTAAGCCACCAACTAAAACGGTCATCTCAGGCGCTGTGAGCCTAAGCAACTGCGCCTTGTCGACCAGTTGCTCCTCAGGCAATAGACGCCCGTTGCCGCGACGGTAGTTACGGAAGCCGTCGGCAACCGGTTCCAGCGGCTCGAAGGACTCGACGTCAGTTTGCTCTTGCGACGCGTCCATGCGTCCCGGCTTGAATGGGATCTTCACGTCGGTTCCACCGTCCTTCGCAGCCTTCTCGATCGCTGCATCACCACCGAGAATGATCATGTCGGCTAGCGATACTTTCTTACCGCCGGATGCCGAAGAGTTGAATTCCTTCTGGATCGCTTCAAGCTTGTCCAATACCTTCGCCAGTTCGACCGGCTGGTTCACCTCCCAGAACTTCTGGGGAGAGAGGCGAATGCGAGCGCCGTTCGCTCCACCGCGCTTGTCAGAGCCGCGGAAAGTCGACGCCGACGCCCAAGCTGTCGAGACCAACTGAGACACCGACAAGCCAGACGCGAGAATCTTCGCCTTCAACGCAGTAGCGTCCTGCTCATTAATCAAAGGATGATTCACCGCGGGGATAGGATCCTGCCACGGCAACTGCTCCTTTGGCACCAGTGGGCCAAGATAACGAACGATCGGCCCCATATCGCGATGCGTAAGCTTGTACCATGCGCGGGCAAAAGCGTCTGCGAACTGATCGGGATGCTCGTAGAAGCGTCGCGAAATTTTTTCGTATGCAGGGTCGAAGCGCAACGCGAGATCCGTGGTCAACATGGATGGCGCGTGACGCTTTGAAGGATCATGCGCATCCGGCACGGTGTCGTTGCCTCCACCATTTTTTGGTGTCCATTGATTCGCACCGGCCGGGCTCTTGGTCAGCTCCCAATCATATTTGAAGAGGTTGTCGAAGAAGTTATTGCTCCACTTGGTCGGCGTCTGGGTCCAAGTCACTTCCAGGCCGCTGCCGATCGTGTCAGCGCCGCAACCTTTGCCAAACTTATTCTTCCAACCGACCCCTTGGTCCTCAATGTCGCCGCCTTCCGGTTCCGGGCCAACGTAGTCAGCGGGAACGGCAGCGCCGTGGGTCTTGCCGAAGGTGTGACCACCCGCAATGAGCGCGACGGTCTCCTCGTCGTTCATGGCCATGCGCTTAAATGTTTCGCGAATGTCCCTGCCCGCCGCGATGGGATCGGGCTTTCCATTGGGTCCTTCCGGATTCACATAAATCAGGCCCATCTGAACCGCGGCGAGAGGGTTCTGGAGATCACGATCGCCGCTGTAGCGCTCGTCTGCCAGCCACGTTCCTTCGGGCCCCCAGTAAACTTCCTCTTCCGGTTCCCAAACATCTGCGCGTCCGCCACCGAAACCGAAGGTCTTGAATCCCATGTCTTCCAGCGCGACGTTGCCGGCAAGAATCATCAGATCGGCCCACGAAATTTTGCGGCCATATTTCTGTTTGATCGGCCAAAGCAGCCGGCGCGCCTTGTCGAGGTTCACGTTGTCGGGCCAGCTATTGAGCGGCGCGAAGCGCTGCTGGCCGGCTCCAGCACCGCCACGGCCATCGCCGATGCGGTACGTGCCTGCACTGTGCCACGCCATGCGGATGAACAGCCCTCCGTAGTGCCCGAAGTCGGCCGGCCACCAGTCCTGCGAGTCGGTCATGAGCGCATGAAGGTCTTTGATCACTGCATTCAGATCAAGCCTCTGGAATTCTTTGGCATAGTCAAAGTCCTCGCCCATGGGGTTAGGCAAGTTGGAGTGCTGGTGCAGAATTCTGAGGTTTACCTGCTTCGGCCACCAGTCACGGTTCGTGGGTGCCGAAGCCCCGTGATTGAACGGGCACTTCGCTTCGGGTAGGGTGCTCTTGTCTTTAGTTTCAGGGGAAACGCTCCCCGATGATGTCGCGAGTGTGTTTTCCATATGTTTTTTTCCTTCGAATCAATTCAAAAATGATTTGTGAGCTACCAACCATCCAAGCGGTTCGCAGCGCTCGGTATTGCCGCAATTTCTGAAGCGGCCGTTTACGTGTATGCCACACGCCTCATGCAATTAATGGGAAGCATGATGGCGAGCACACTTGGTGCAGAGCCCGCGGAAAATGAGTTCGCAGTCCCGAACAATTCGCCTACCCAGAGAACGAGAGCCAGGTCTGGGCACGTCATACCAATCCATGTCTTCAACATTTCCACAGCGATCGCAGATGAAATGGTGGTGCCGTATACCTTTTGCATCGAATCGCCCAGCACGGCCCTCGACAGCCACTTCCCGGACCAAGCCGGCTTCTACCAAGTCCCGCAGATTGTTATAAGTCGTAGCCCTGGAAGAACGGGGATCCACACGATTCACAGCTTCGAATATTTCCGCGGCTGTAGGATGACCGGTGTGGTCCATCAGAAAGGCCATCACGGCGTAGCGTTGCGCGGTGCAGCGCAAGCCACTCTCTTCCAAAGATCGCTTGATCGCGGCAGAGTCCATCAACTCTTTAGACTATATCTAATATGATATTTTGTCTAGATGGCATCTGGACTAAAACCATCTCTTTTAGACGCGACCTTGGAAGAATTCTGCGCTGCGCCTAGACTGTCGCATCACATTCGAGAGGTTTGCTTAGCCATCGAAAGGATTTCTCTGCGAGGAGTTCCGACGTTGCGCCCGCAGGAAAGAGGGGCGGTTGATCACCAGCAGAATCTGATCGGGCCTTATTTATTGCTGAAGCGGCATCACGGCGCATCGAGCGTACTTACCAGATCAACTTCAATCCAAATTGAATCTGTCGCGAGGTAGTCGAGGTGCTCGTAATCGCCCCTGCCGTTCCGGAAGTTTGTGTACCCGAACTGGAAGACGTGAACGTGATCAGATTGGGTGTGTTAAAGTTCGCGCAATTCAGCAGGTTGAAGATCTCAGCACGAAACTGGAGAGCAAGCCGTTCGTGCAATGTTGTTGTCTTGAGCACTGAAAAATCCCAGGTTGCCAAGTCCGGTCCGATCAAGGTGTCCCGGCCCAAGTTACCGTAGAAACCGCTATTGGCGGGCGGGGCAAGGAAAGCGTTCGGATTGAACCACTGAGAAGGTTTGCCGAGAATGACCGGCCCCGTGAAGTCGGGGTTCGCAAATGGCCGAACAGGGTTTCGAGTGTCGCCGTTGTTCGAAGGGTTATAGCTTAGTTGTGGTGTGAATGGGAATCCGGATTGAATGGTCACGATGCTATTCACTGACCAGCCGCTGATCAGAACATTGCTCCAACCCTCAAGGCTATTACCTATTGGTTGTCCTTTTCCGAACGGCAGAGTATAGAGCGCATTGATAACGCGGATATGGCGGACGTTGTAGGTGGCGAGTCCATAGTCTGCGCGCAAGTTGAAAGGGTTCGATACCAACCCCGGAGCATTGGCCGCGGCAGTAGCATTCAACGAATCGCCATCATCCAGGGCCTTGGACCATGTGTAAACGCCTCGCAAGGAAAATCCATGGCCGAATCGACGGTTTGCATCCACCTGCAGCGCGTTATAGTTGCTGGTGCCTAACGAGAACCATGTCCACGTGTTCGCAATCGTTGGATTCGCTCTAACGTTCGTTGGTACATAATAGGCACCCGCGGGAACGGGACTGCCAGCTAGCGGCGCGGGAAAAGTTGAGGGGTAAGTAGCTGGACAGGGCGAAGCTGGGCAGATGACCGGGAATGGTTCATTCGCGTCGACGCCAATCAGTTCGTGATAGCCGTGACTCCCAACGTAGCCGAGAGTCAGCGACGTGTTGGGAGTAATTTCCTGCTGTACGCGCAACGACCAGGAAATCAAAGTTGGGGTCTTCATATCCGGCTGAACTCCTCCGGGGACGAGCTTTGCACCAGTCGGCGGAGGAGCAGAGGGATCAATCGGCAAAGATGAAACTGGGAACGGTGTTGTTGCGCTCCCGACACTGTAGGCGGGATTGAATGGCGCATTTTGGTCGGTGCGATAGCCCAATGCATCCTGGAGATCGTTGTACATCCCGAACCCGGCGCGAATGACCGTCTTGTCGGTGAACGGACTCCAGGCCAGCCCGATTCGCGGCTGCGGGAGGAATTTGCCATTATTGACCGTAAATAGCGAACTCCCGATGTGGGGATCATCTGAAATCACCCCGTTGCTGAATGTGTAGTTGGCTGCGCGGCCATGGGCTTCGTTCCAGCCGGTCGTGAATTCGTCTCGAAAACCCAGCGAGACCGTCAGTCTCGGGGAAACCTGGATCATATCCTCGGCATACCAGGCCCCAAAGAACGAATGCCAGTTCATCTCTGTTGGCGCTGGGTCCCAAAGAAAACTGGACATGTTTCCCTGAAGAAAACTCGTAAGGCTTGAGAACGTTGCCTGGCCAAACTGGCTGAGCGCTATCGTTTCATTGGACTGGAACGGCTGGAACCAGACTCCGAAAGTGAACTGATGGCGTCCGCTGGTCATTGCTACCCGATCTTCAAAAGTGAACAGATTGCGCGCGATCGTGAGATTGCTCCCATTGTTGCTGCCCGCGAGGCCGATTGCAGCCTGCGGATTCGACGCCGCGCTGCCGCCGACCACAACAGCGCCGACTTGATGCCCTGACAAAAAGCCAGAGACGGACGTAGCGGGGGTTTCCGGTGTGGGTAGGCCCGTAAAGAAGTATCCGGCACGCGAGTATCCGACGCGCGCGACATTGAGCGTGGAAGCTGAGAAGGAATGGGTTTCATCGAGACTAAATACCTGCTCGCGCAATGTAAGTTGGTCTGAACTGTAAGGATCCAGCACGGTTGCCGTGAAATCCTCACCGTCATCAATCGTGTAGATGGCCGAAAGAGAGTCTCGTGAAGATATGGTGTGGTCAAAACGAACAGTGCCAAAGTCGTCTCGGATCGTTTGCAGGGGACTGCTGAAGACCTGAGCGATTCCGTTGAAATCCGGAGCGTTGGCAGCAGCAACAGGCCAGAGACTTAGCAGAGGTTGAACACTGGGCACTGCCGAAGCACGTGATGCAGCGTCAGGCACGAAAGCCGCCGACGTCTGGTGAAGATGCTGGCGCAATCCTTCATAGTTGCCAAAAAGGAAGGTTTTGCTACTGCGGACAGGGCCGCCCAGGGCGGCGCCAAATTGATTTCGCTGAAACGGCGGCGCTGAGCCTTGATCAAAGTAGTTGGGCGCGTCCAGAGCATTGTTTCGCAGGAATTCGTAGACTGCGCCGTGGAGCTGATTGGTGCCCGATTGCGTGACAATTGTTACCTGCCCGCCCGGATGCTTGCCGTATTCTGCTCCGTAAGAATCACGCAGAACATTGAACTCCCGCACCGCTTCCACGCCCAGCAACTCCTGACTGGTACCGCCGGGCTGCATGTTGTTCTCCGCAGCCCCGGTGAATTCGACACCATTCAAAAGGAATAGGTTTTGCTGTGGACGATTTCCAGAAACTGCAAAGTTATTGCCCGTTGTCGAATTGGAAACGCCGATTCCCCCAGTTTTTTCCGTTGTGAAATTTACAATTCCAGGATTCAACGGCAGAAGCAAGTCATAGCTGCGTCCGTTGAGTGGCAGGTCTTTGACTTCCCGCTCGCTGACCAAGCCTGAGATATCTTGCGTCGTGAGGCTGACGATGGGAGCGTCTTCGGTCACCTTCACCTGTTCACTCACTTGCCCCACACGCAGATTCAAATCCACGGTCGCGTCCTGGCCCACCGCCAGGCTTACGCCGGATCGAATTCCTTGCGCAAACCCCTCTTTCGTGACTCGGATCTCATAAAGGCCCACCGGCAACAAGAAAAATCTGTAACGGCCAGCGCGATCTGTCGGTGCGGTGCGAGAGATTCCTGTGTCGAGGCTCTTGACGGTGACGGCTGCTCCTGCCACGGCAGCGCCGGAGGGATCGGTTATCACTCCCGTCAAGCTTGCGCAGACTTGGGCTGCCGAGAACGGCGTGACAATGCACACGCAGAGCAATGCCCAAATCCAGAGGGCGGACAAGCTGGTTCGGCTTGTAATGCTGAGTAGGAAGACACGCGATTTCATTTACTACCCTTTCACTAGCCAGCCGGTTGGCCCCAGTGGCTCATTCTTTTCATTCAGCCAAAAGAGCGATTTGCCGAGTTCTAGAAGTGTATATGGCAGTTGGTTATGAAGTCGAATTCGATATGGTAATAGACGATTAGTTCGTTGCCAATCGAGGGACTCCTGGAGGCCTCGTGATGCCGTTGTAGAGCTCGGCATCAGGAAACCGGTTGCTAATCAGGGATTACCAGGAGGGAGTTCGCCCGGACAGTGGAGTCGCCGCCGCTGTGCTTAAACAGCGCGAGGATCGTTAGGAAACTTCTGCTGCCACTCGACACAACCACTACAGCCCGGTTGTCTGATATCGCAAGACCGACAGCGCGAGGCGATAGTCGAATTCCGCTTCTGCGTTTCCGATCTCCGCTTGGGTCTGTTGAAGCTGTGCCTGACTGAGTTCAACGATTGAGCTAAGCCCGAGTTTGTAGCGGGTCTGGGCAAGATCGAGCGCCAAGTTTGCCTGCGCCAGCAACTGCTCGCTGACGTTCACCCGATCAAAGGCCGTGGTCGCCGAAAGCCAACTCGTGCGCACATCGCGCGAAATATTGTTGCGAAGCTCAAGTGCCCGTTGCCTTACCGCTTGCGCCCGAAGGTCGGCCTCGTGAGTTTTTGCTGAGAAGAGGAAGCCGTTGAAGATGGGAATCTGCATATTGACGCCCACAGCGCCGTACGGACCGTAAACGCGATCGTCACGGACGGGGGAATCTCCGAATGCGGCAAGAGCGCTGATCGTAGGAAGGTTCTGATCGCGGTTTGCCTGATGAAGTTTCTCGGCGGATTCCGACTCAAACTCCAGCGCAAGAATTTCGGGACGATGGGCAAACGCGTCGGCGATCAGGCGATCCAGATCGGCTGGAGGAGGATCCAGTGGCGTCGTGTCATTGACCAGTTGAAACTGCTCGAGCGATGGATAACCGAGAATCGCCGAAAGGGCCGCCAGCGACGCCTTCTCATTATTCAGAGCGTCGAGATAAAGCAGCTTGGCCTGCGCAAGGTTGACATTGGCGAAGCTCAAATCGAGGTTCGACTTCAGCTTGCTTTTCGTCAGGGCAGAAACCTGGTCCGTGAGCAATTGCCGAGACGCTACGGTCTGCTCGGCAACACGAAGGACAGCGTGACTTTCAAGAGCATCGTAGAAGGCACGGCTTACCGCAAGCAGGATGTCTTCCTTCGTCGCGAGGGCGTTTTGCTCGTCCGCCTGCGCCTGCAACCGTGCGCCTGCCACAAGATTTGTGGTGTGTCCAAAATCGGTAATGAGCTGGCCGATCGTTCCGCCACCGGCGGCACGAGTGTAGACGATCGGATTGTTCAGCGCGCCAGCCGTGATGCGACTATTGTCGCGAGAGCTGACAGCTGTCAGGTTGGCGGCAGCCTGCGGCCAAAGCGCCGAGCGGACCTCGCGCGTAACTTGTTGCGACGCGAGCGCATTCAACCGCGCGGCAGAGATGGCAGGATTGCTCCTGAGGGCAATGGCCTCCGCATCCGCAATGGAAAGCCGAACCGGTGTCTTTGCAAGCTGGTTCGCATCTGCCTGTATTCCCTGCGTTCCGTTGCTCGATGGGGCCACAACGCCAGCCGGCGCATCGCCTGGATTGTGAAAAACAATTCCAGATTGGCCGGCACTTGAACCAGCGCTGAGAATCGCCACAAGAAAGCTTGAAACCACAGTTGATTGAAGGCTCATGCCGATGCTCCCTGCGCATGCTGTTCTTCATTCTTGTGAAGCCAGAGATAGGCGGCCGGCACCAGATATACCGTGACCACTACCGAAACCAGCAGGCCTCCGATGATCGCCCGCGCCAACGGGGCGTAGGCTTCGCTTCCCTCGCCGAGTTTCAGCGCCATTGGAATCAGGCCGAGCAAGGTTGCAAGCGAAGTCATCAGCACTGGCCGCAAGCGCTGGCGGGACGCGGTAGCCACGGCTTCCCTCATGCCGATTCCCGCATGCCGCATCTGGCGAGCGAATTCCACGATCAGGATGCTGTTGGAAACGACGATGCCAACCATCATCACGACGCCCATCAGCGACATAATGTTGAGCGTGGTCCCGGTCACCAGAAGAAACAGCAGCACGCCAGCCAATCCAGGGGGCACTGCGAGAAGAATGATGAACGGATCGAGGAACGACGCGAACTGCGCAACCAGAATCAGATAGACGAGAACGACAGCGAGAATCAGGCCGATGCCAAAGCTCTTAAAGCTCGATCGCATGTTCTGCACCGACCCACGCAAAGTAACGCGCACACCTTCCGGCAGCTCAGTCTTTGCGATCAGCTTGTCGATCTGGCTTGTGACATGGCCGAGGTCTTCTGTTTTTGGAGAAACATATACGTCCACAACGCGGAAAAGCTGGTAGTGGTCAACTTCCGTGGGCGTAGGAATGGTTTTTACATCTACAACTGTGTCGAGCGTTGTCGGCTGCTTGCTGTGCGCTCCCCGCAGAGGAATCTCCTTGAGGTCCTGCATGGTCTTCACAGCGTCTTCCGGATACTGGACCGTCAGCATGTAGGGATTGCCACTCTTGGGATCGATCCAGTAATTCGGCGCGATCATGCCGTTGGAGGTGAGAGCGGTGATTACATTGTCGACCACTTCTTTTTGTGAGAGGCCGACAAGGCTGGCTTTCTCACGATCAACGTTGAGTTGCAGAGCGGGATAGTCAATATCCTGCGGGACCAGAACATCGCTGACGCCCCGCAAGTCGCGCACCTGCGACGCGATCTGTGACGCCACGGCATAGCTCTTTCTCATACTGCTTCCGCTGACCTGAATATCAATCGGCGCCGGCATGCCCATGTTCAGGACCGAGTCAACCAGCCCTCCCGTCTGGAAATAGGCGCTGACCTGAGGAAGATCGCGCTCCAGGCGCTGCCGCACCATTTGCATGTAGTCGTAGCTGCCGATTTTGTGGCCTTCTTTCAGGCTGACTTGCACGAAACCCGTGTCTGGCGCCGAGTTCGGTGTATACATCGCGGAGAAGTCAGTCGTGATGCCAATGTTCGAGACGGTCATCCCCAATTCGTTGGCGGGAACGACCTGGCGAACCACATCTTCAATCTGCCTTGCGTACTGTTCTGACAGCTCGATGCGCGTACCCGACGGAGCCTTGTAGTTGATGACGAATTGTCCGGGATCTGTTCGTGGAAAAAACGCGACTCCAAGCAGCGGATACATCGCCAAACAGAGGATCGAAACTCCGGCAAGACCGAGTACAGTCGCGGCAGGCTTCATCAGAGCCGTGCTGAGGGTCCGGTCGTAGCCGCCCAGCATCTTTTCGAAGTATTGATTGAACCGTTTTGCCACCATCGCAAAGCGGGCTCCGATGGCGCCTTGTCCGACTTCCTCATCCGCCTGATGTTTCTTGATCAGCTTGGCGCAGAAAAGGGGCACAACCGTCATCGCGACCAGATACGACGCTGCCAGCGAGAGTACGACTGCGGTCGCCAGCGCTACGAACAGGAAGCGGCTTACGCCGTATAGAAAGACGACTGGGAAAAACACGATGCCGGTCGTCAACGTTGCGGCAAGAACAGCAAGTGAAACTTCGTTCCCGCCCTTTTCGGCGGCGACCTCCGGGGCTTCTCCCATTTCGAGGTGGCGGAAGATGTTTTCCAGAACAACGACAGAGTTATCGATCAGTCGCGAGAAGGCGAGCGCGAGACCGCCAAGCACCATCGTATTTACCGATCCCCCACCGGCGCTTATAGCCATGAACGCCGCAAGGGCCGAGAGAGGGATCGAAAGAAATACGGCCGCCGTCGCGCGCATGCTGCCCAGAAATAAGAGCACCATGAGCCCGGTCAGCACGAGCCCGATCGCACCTTCATGAAGAAGATTTTCAATGGCCACCTTCACGAACTCGGACTGGTCAAACACGACTTTCGCAATCAGTTGCTTCGGAATATCCACCAGCCTGGAGATTGCGGTCCGAATTCCATTGACCACCGCGATAGTGTTGCTGTCGCCGCCTTGTTTGAGAATCGGCAAATAGACTGAGCGCTGACCATCCACGCGCACGATGTTGGTCTGAATCTGCTGTGCGTCTTTCGCTTGCCCGACGTCACCCACCAGAACCGAAGCCTGCCCCACGGTCTTAATCGGCATGCTGTTAATCTGGTCCGCAGTCGGAACCTGACTATTTGTATATAGGTTGTAATCAATAGGGCCGATCTTCACGTCGCCGGCGGGAAGAATCAGGTTGCTGTCGTTGACGGTGCGGACTACGTCCATCAGCGACAATTCGTGCGCATCGAGCTTCATCGGGTCGACATACACCATGATCTGGCGATAGCGCCCACCGAAGGGCTGCGGCACAGATGCGCCGGGAACGCTCGCGATCTGATTGCGAACGGTGTATTGACCGAGATCACGCAGTTGAGTTTCGTTCAGTCCCTGGCCCTTGAGCGTGATAAGACAAACGGGCAGACTGGACGCGTCGAATTTCAGCACAACCGGCGGCAAGGTCCCGGGCGGAAGGCGCCGGAGGTCGGCCATTGCGAGATTCGAGATGATGCTGACGTCGGCGTTCGCATCACTCCCCGGCTGGAAGTAGATCTTGATCAGGCTAACTCCCGGCAAAGATCGAGATTCGATGTGATCAATGCCGCTTCCGAGGGTGAAAAATCTCTCGAACGGATTCGTGATGTTGGTTTCGATCTGCTGAGGAGGCATTCCCGAATAGAACGTCGCGACGACTACGACCGGAATATTAATTGGCGGGAAAAGATCCACGGGCATGCGGACGAGCGTGACCGTGCCGACGATCGCGACCATCAGGCAGAGTACGATGATAAAGAATGGATAGCGAATGGCGAAACCAGACATCTCTAGCTGCCCTCCGCTTCCAGGTTGTCATTCACGACTTTCGGTTGAACTTTTTCTCCAGCATGAAACGCTCCCCGGTTGGCTACAATCACACGGTCGTTTTCGGAAAGTCCGGATAACACTTCGACTCGATCGCTGCCCTCGACGCCAAGTTTTACCTCGCGCGGTTCGACGCGGCCCTGTGTATCAACCGTCAAGACTGTTGCACCCGAGCCGTTTCGATCCAAAGCCTGAATCGGGACCGTCAGGGTGTTGTTGTGCTGCTCAAGGACAATCTTGGCGTCGGCGTACATCCCATCTTTCAAAATGCCCGTTGGATTCTCTACATCAATCTCCGTGTGCATAGTGCGAGTTTCTTCGTCGAGAGCGTCGGCGAAGCGTGCGATCTTGCCGGCGAAATCACGATTCATCGCCGATACGTGCACTTGCACTACATCTCCCAGACGCAACCGAGGGACCGCCGATTCCGGCACAGGAACGACCAGGCGCAGCCGCGACCACTCCGCCAATTGCACGACCGGCATAGATTGCGTATCTGAGGCGGTTCCTGCCTGAATTAAGGCACCCGTGTCCGCGTAGCGCTTGGTCACAACTCCCGAAAAGGGCGCCGTTATGCGCGAGTAACCTTCGAGCGCAGACAAACGATCGAGATCAGCCTGGGCAGCCAGCAATTGACTTTGCGATTCCGAGAACGCCGCCCGAGAACTTTCGATTTGAGCTTCTGTGTCTTTGTCCTTCGCCATGGAATTGTCTAGTTCCTGCTCGGCGATCAATCCCGGACGGGCATCCGAAGCCTGCTTCAATCGTGTGTAGGCGGAATGATACGCAGCGTGAGTCGATTCGGCGCGCTGAATTTCGCTTTGTGAGCGCCGGATCGCATCCTGATAGCGGCGGATATCGGCTTTCGCTCCGGCAACCTGTGCATTCAGCTCCGGAACCTCCAAAACCGCAAGCACCTGGCCGGTTTTCGCGTGGTCGCCGACATCGACGTAGATTGTGCGGATGTATCCGGCCACTTTCGCGTGAACATCCACTTGCTGGTATGGGCGAAACGCGCCGGAAAGAGTAAGAGCATTTGCAATTGTCGTGCGCTTCACCAGCGCAACGGCGGCAGGCCGGAGGAGAGTGTCGGGATTGACATCTGCCTTTGCGCTTTTTCCCCAAAAGCGCAGGATGAGCAGCATCCCGAGCACGAGCACCGCGCCCAGCACCACCCAGGATCTCTTACTCATTTTTACTACCATCCAATCACTTTCATTGCCGTACGCACTGGCGCCAGGTTTTGCAGCGGCGTAGAGCTTTTACCTGATTTCCCGTTTGCCCAGGTACGCGCGCATGGAACGAATAGTTTCGACCTGATTTCCAAAAATTGTTACTGATCCGTTGAAACGTACTGCGCGCAGGAACGACATGGTCAGCAACTGGGAGGCGGGCGATTTGCGAGGCTTTGGTCAAAGAGAACGCTCAGCAGCGGCGGCGGCGCAGGCGCGAAACGGGGATAGAACGTGGGGCCCTGGAGAGCGAAAAGAATTGGAACCGGAGGCACCCAAGCCACGGCATCGCGGTCCAGATGCTGCCGCACTGGCTGCGATGTGCTGGAAGCGACCTTTACCGCGTCGGTAGTAGGCTGGAGCCGGAAAGTGCGAGTGGCCAAACTGACGCTCAAGCCGCAGATAGCAAGCGTGATAATGAGAATCTGCCATGCACGGGGCACGAGATCGCGATTTCCAGACACTCTCATTAGTTACCTAATTATAGCAACGCCAGGGCTACCTACAAGTACCGATGGTCACAGAGAGAAGCGCGTATCTGACAGGGCGTTGTCAAGGCACTCAATTTCGTAAGAAGCGATTCAGACAGCCGTTGGATGCCTGAGTTCTGCCAGGCGCACAGCAAGCAACCCTAAATACTCATTTATGCCTTCCCCGGTCTTCGCGGAAAGCTTCAATACCGGCATGCCGGGACGCACCGCCTGAATGTTCTTATAGGCAGTCGGCCAGCTAAACTCAACAGCTTCGGCAAGATCCAGTTTGGTGACAACGGCCATGTCGGCGCTGTGAAAGATGGTCGGATATTTAAGCGGCTTGTCTTCTCCTTCAGTCACCGACAAGATGACCAGTCGCAGATCTTCCCCCAGATCGTAAGAAGAAGGACAGACAAGATTGCCGACGTTTTCGATAAAGAGGAAATCAAGCTGATTCACGTCCCAACCCTGCAGCGCGTTTTGTACCATCGCAGCTTCGAGATGACAGAGTGTGCCAGTAGTGATTTGCCGGACCGGAGCCTGGCTCCGCGCAAGGCGCAATGCATCATTTTCGGTGGCAAGGTCCCCAACCAGCGCGGCAACCTTGTAGTCAGGCCTGAGCAGCGTAAGGGTTTTTTCCAGGAAGGTCGTCTTGCCAGAACCGGGGCTCGAAACCAGACTAACGACGAATACACCGGCGGCACGAAAGCGTTCGCGCAACGCTCGGGCCACCACGTCATTCTGCTTAAGAACATTTTTCCGGACTTCGATCAGGCGCGGTTCGGGACGCATTCCTGCACCTCCAAAGCAATGACTTCGAGTTCTTTTCCGTGAAGGATTTCCGAACTGGGCGTGCCGCATTCGGAGCAGCAAAATGCCTGCACGGAACTAATCCTTCGTTGCGCCCGGCAGCTATCGCAATAAATAAGGATCGGAACATCCTCGATCACCAGACGTGAACCTTGAAGCGAAGTGCTTTCGCAGGCCATCTCATAGCAAGACAACAGAGCTTCTTTCACCACTCCAGATAAAGCCCCCAGCTTCACGTGCACGGCGATGATCTGAACACCGCGGCTGCTGGCTTCTTCCTCCGCAAGTTCGACGATGCTCATCGCAATGGAAAGTTCGTGCATAATTCTCTATTCACTCCGTTCGATGCCGCCGTCGAAGCGGCTACACGCGGCCAATGCGGCTTGGCCCAGGCTAATGCCGCCATCGTTTGGCGGAACAGCCTGATTTGTCCAAATACGCAACGAACTGTTCGCCAAGAGAGACTTCAAATCTGCAAGCAACAATTCATTCTGGAAGACGCCTCCGGAAAGGACGACGATGTCGAGTCCGTGTTCCGTAGAGATCGTCTTGAGGGCATCGCTTAATCCGCAGGCGACTCCGCGCTGAAAAGACCGGGCAATCTCGCCGACATCGCGCCCGCGAAGGCGGTCTTGAGCGACACTCCGCAGCAAAGGACGGAAATCGAGTTTCCCACCTGCGAAGGGAAATGGATACGGCTCCGTCAAGGAGGATCCACGCGCAGTTTGTTCGAGCCAGATGGCTGCCTGTCCTTCAAAGGTGACGTCCCGCGTAAAACCGAGAAGAGCCGCTGCCGCATCGAACAGCCTGCCGACCGAAGTCGTCGAAAATGTGCGTACTCCTTTTCGAATGAGATCCATTGCTGTCTCGTAACGATTCGGGAAGGAGAAGGGCGCGGCACACAGGTCCGGCAAATCCTCCACTTGTTCCAGAAAACCGGCGGCCGCCTGCACGGGATAACACGCCGCGGCATCGCCGCCCGCAAGAGCGGCAGGACGCAAATGCGCGACGCGAGTAAAACCCTCTGAAACGCTGCCCACGAAAATCTCTCCGCCCCAAATGGATCCGTCGTCACCGTAGCCGGTGCCGTCGAAGCTCACTCCGACGACTCGCTTCCGCAACTCTCCGCGCTCGGCGAGCACGGATGCGATGTGAGCGCGGTGGTGTTGCACCGCGCAGATCTGCCACGCCGGAAGTTTTTCGGCGTGGATGGTGGAGAAATACTGGGGATGAAGGTCATGAACCAGGAGCAGTTCTTCCCATGGCAATTCGTACATCGAGACCAGGTCTTCAATCGTTTCGTGAAACGCCTGGAGCGACTGATAATGATCGAGGTCTCCGATATGCTGGCTGACGAAAGCCTGACCATCAATGACCAGAGTAATCGTGTTCTTGAGATCCGCGCCCAGTGCGAGAATGGGACGCTCGCTCGGAAGAGATGTTACCGCGCCCGGGGAGTATCCACGCGAACGGCGAAGAATGACCGGGCCGAAGGTACCTACACGTGCTACGGAATCGTCGACCCTTCGAGCGATAGGTCTCTCGCCGATCAGAAATGCGTCGGCAATTCCTGCAAGCCTCTGAATCGCGTCTTCATCTTCATATGCGATCGGCTCGCTTGAACGATTCGCGCTGGTCATGACGAGAACGTCCGGAGCTCCTGCCGCAAATAACAAATGGTGTAGCGGCGCGTAAGGCAACATAATCCCTAATTCGTTGTTGTCGGGAGCAACTCCGGCAATATCGATTCTCGCCGGCACAAGCACGACAGGACGGGCGATCGAAGTGAGCAGCGCTTCCGCTTCGGGAGAAAGCTCAACCAAACTGTGAGCAGTCCATATATCGCGCAGCATCAGCGCGAAAGGTTTCTCCTTGCGAAATTTGCGCTCACGCAAAGCGGCGACGGCGTCGGCGTTCTTCGCATCACACGCGAGGTGATAACCGCCGAGTCCCTTCACTGCCAGAATCCCGCCCACGCGAAGCAGTTCAGCCGCCGTGCGAATATCGCTTGCACTGCCATCCACGGAATCACGCTTGCGGTGGAGATAGTAATCGGGGCCACATGCCGGACATGCAACCGGCTGCGCATGAAAGCGGCGGTTCGCGGGATCGGAATATTGCGCGTCGCAATAATCATCCAGCCGCCACTTTGCCATCGTAGTGTTCGGCCGGTCATACGGCAGTGCGGTCACGACGCTATAACGGGGCCCGCAGTTGGTGCAATTGATGTACGGGTACTGGTAACGCGGGTCGCCCGGATCAAACAGCTCACGCAGGCATTCATCACAAACAGGAAGATCAGCAGAAATGCGAACTGTCGGCCGATCTCGTCGTTTGCTGGTGCGAATCGTGAATTCGTGCAAGCCGACTGGCTCGACTGTGCGCACATCGATCTCCGCGATGCTGGCCGCTGGTGGCGGCTGCGCTTTGAGTTCCCGAACGAAGGCTTCAAGACGGGGCGCTGTGCCTTCGAGGTGAATCTCCACTCCTTCTTCAGCGTTCAGAACCCACCCATTCAGCGTGTTCGCCTGCGCCAGACGAAAGACGAAAGGACGGAAGCCCACGCCTTGCACAATACCACGAACCCGGATGGAGCAAGCGCTCGCCATAATGTGTTTGCGTAACTAATCGTCGATTATGCAGCCGCGTCCTTGCCATCCCACTTGAATGACTTTTCCATCTTCTACCAGGATAGGTACCGTGCGCTGTCCGCGTGCGATCTCGCGCATGCGTCCCCGCGCTGATGGATCGTTCTCGACGTCGTACTCCACAAAATCGCTGCGCTTCCACTCCAGCCACTCACGCATCTCGCCGGTATGAGGGCATCGCGCGGTCCCATAGAGTTCAAGCCTGGCCACGTCTGAGCACCTCCAGCGACTCGCGAATAACGTGGTAAATCGAAGCCTGTACTTCCTGAATGCGCGGAATATAGTCGCAGTTGACGACTACGGGAAAGTCGGCGAGGTTTTTGCGCTTGATTTCGCCGCCGTCATAGCCCAATAGAGCTACCGTCAAAAGCTTTCGCTTTCGAGCTTCCTCCAGCGCCATGATGATGTTGCGAGATCCGCCGCTCGTGGAAATACCAATGGCGACATCCTCCGGACAGGCATGCGCGATCAACTGACGAAGGAAAATCGCATCCGTGCCAATATCGTTGGCAACGGCAGTGATATTGGCCGGTTCGAGGGAAAGAGAGATTGCGGGCACAGTTTCATATTCAGGCGGGGTAAGAACGCAGTCCATCGCGAAGTCGTTCGCATCTGTGGCAGAACCGCCGTTGCCGAACAGGATAAGTTTGCCACCACACAAAAGTCGCTCGTGAATCGCGACTACTGTGTTGCTGATCTGCTCCGATTCTTCTCGCGCAACCTGCGCGCGCAGGTTAGCGTCATCATGGACCTTCATCAATATTGACGATGCCACTTCGGCGACCAGACTCGCGGTCCCCTGCTTTTCCTTGCCTAGAAAAGGATAGAGAAACTCCGACTCCCCGACATCGTGGCCAAGTTCGCGATGCTCTAAGAAAACGTGAACCGTTTCCCACAGTGTGTGATACAGAACCTCGATCAATTCCTGATGGATAAAGGAATCTCGCGTCGCCGCTTCTACTGCATATGAGCCCTCGAAGCCCGGCAAGGCGAAGGTCATCGCTCCTTGTGTACGCGCCAATTGCAATGTGGCCCAAACTTCCGGGTCGCCTTCCGGAGGGCCGAACCCCATCACGATATCTTCGGGGCGAAGAATGGCTTCGAGCCAAGGCCGCGGCAACACTGAGAGATCCAGTGCCGGCAGGGCGCGCTTTCCCACGATGACCGGATGAACAAACTCCACCGACACATGCTGCGCGTCGGTGACATAGGGGCCACGGCCAAACGCCAGCAAGCGGCCGCCGCGCAGAAAGCGCTCAGACATTTCACGGCAAGCTTCGGCAAGGCGTTGCGCCTCACGCGAGAAGAAGCGATCGAACACTTCGTTGCGTTCGAGCAGGCGCTCTTCGATCTGGCTTGCAAGGTTGCAGGTTGTAGCCATTTGATTTGTGTTTGCCGAATCCATCCTCAACAGATTCTCGGCAAGGGATCGCCGACAAGCATGTCTACGATTCGACTGCCGCCGTAAAGGGTTGTCACCAGCACACTGCCGGCCGGTTGTTCACGAACTTCGCCGATGACCTGCGCTTCGTCTCCATCCGAAGCGAGGCTTAATGCATTGATCGCAGCATCGGCATATTCCGGTGAAACGACGGCGAGAAATTGGCCTTCATTCGCAATGTGCAGTGGATCAAGACCCAGCAATTCGCAAGCGCCACGCACGCCGTCACGCACTGGAATCTGGTCCTCGAACAGGACCATTCCAAGCCCGCAATCTCGAGCTAGCTCGTTCAGCGAAGTAGCGGCGCCTCCGCGAGTGGGATCGCGCATCCAGCGAATGCCGGGGCCCGCTGCTTTCACGAGGGCCTCGACCAACGGCAACACCGAGCGCGTATCGGAATGGAGATCGGCTTCGAGATCTAACTCGCCGCGCGCCAGCAGGATGGTAATGCCGTGGTCGCCGATGGGCCCGGAAAGCAGAATTTTGTCGCCCACGCGAACCGAATGCGGATCGATACAAACGCCATGCAGCGGGCGTCCGATGCCGGTCGTTGTAATGTACATCTGATCTGCTTTGCCGTGTTCGACCACCTTGGTGTCGCCGCCTACGATGCGAACTCTCGCATTCCGCGCGGCCTTCGCCATGGCTCGTATTTCTGCATCGAGAATCGGCGTAGGCAGACCGGCTTCCAAGACAAATGTGACGACGAGTGCTTCCGCCTTCGCTCCTGAAACTGCGAGGTCATTTACGGTTCCGTTGATTGCAAGTTCACCTATGGATCCCCCGGGAAAGCTCAGCGGCTTGACGACGAAACTGTCGGTGGTGATAGCAACCTGCGTCCCATTAATATCGACGTGCGCCGCATCCGCAAGCGGGCCGATTTCTGCGCCGTACAGCAATGGAGCAAAAAGGCCCTCGACGAGCCGGCGGCTGGCCTTTCCGCCCGCGCCGTGAGCCATTTCAATCTGAGGATCGCGGAACCTCGTTGCGGGCTCTCGCAGAGGATCGATGGTTGCGGTCAGGCGATCGACAGCAGCGTTCCCTGCGCTGCTTTGCGGTGTTCGTAGTTGTAATATGCGGCGCATGATCCTTCCGATGACACCATGAGCGCGCCGATTGGATGCTCCGGCGTACACTCGCGGCCAAAAAGTTTGCACTGGTGCGGCTTCAACACGCCCTTGAGCACTTCCCCACATTGCGCGGCCTTTGGGTCGGTGACTCGAATGCCCGGAACTTCGAAGCGCTGCTCCGCATCCCATTCGGCATATCGGTCATTGATCCGAAGGGCCGACTGCGAGATGAAGCCGAGTCCCCTCCACTCAAAATAAGGACGAAGCTGAAAGACCTCAGCCATGGCTTTCAACGCCGCACGGTTGCCTTCCCAGGGAACTACGCGCTTGTACTGGTTTTCAACTTTGGCCTCACCCGCCTTAAGCTGGCGCAAAAGCATAACGATCGATTGCAGCATATCGAGAGGCTCAAAACCGGAAACGACAATCGGCTTGCGCTCGTTCTGCGCGATCCATTCATAAGGACGGCATCCGATGACGGTTGAAACGTGACCGGGCCCGATAAACGCATCGAGTCGCATGTCGGGGGAATCGAGGATTGCACGAATAGCAGGGACGATCGTGACGTGATTGCAGAAAACCGAAAAGTTCCGGATGCCCTCAGCCTTGGCCCGCATCATTGTGAGCGCAGTGGATGGAGCGGTGGTCTCAAAGCCGATCGCGAAGAACATTACATGTTTTTCGGGATTGAGCCGCGCCAACTTCAGAGCATCCGAGGGAGAATAAACGATGCGCACATCCATGCCCTGCGCTTTGCGCTCGAGCGGGCTGCCTTGTGTTCCCGGCACCCGCATCATGTCGCCAAAGGCGGCGAAAATGACATTCCCCTGCTGAGCGATCGCCAGCCCGTCGTCAATCCTTCCCATGGGAAGAACGCAGACCGGACAGCCGGGACCGTGAATTAATTCGATGTTTTCCGGAAGAATATCTTTCAGGCCGAAGCGGTAGATAGCATGTGTATGTCCTCCACACACTTCCATCATGCGGTAGTGCCGCTCGGTTCCGGCGAGGCGGCGGATCTCTTCCGCCGTCTTCGAAATCAGTTCGGGCTCCCGGAATTCATCTACGAATCTCATCACTCCTCACTTGATCTGGGCCACATCAATTCAAGTCCTCCAGCCCATATCCCTGGACTTCCTGCATCGCGCCGTCAATTTCACCTAGCATTCGGAGCGTATTCATTTGATCCGCGGCATCCTGTTCGCTGATCTTGCTCATGGCGAAACCCACATGAACCAGCACCCAGTCGCCGGGAACAGGCTTGTCGTGCTGCAATAAACCCAGATCAATCTTGCGCCGCACGCCGACAACCTCGACGAGCGCAGAATCACGGTTCTCGGAAGAAATCTCGACGATCTTTCCTGGTATCGCCAAACACATGCGGCATCCTCCTGCAACATCATCATTCAGGTTCATTTTTCATTCGCTCGTCCCGAAACCGCCAGCCATTCACTCTTGTTTGCGGGCGGTAATATCAAAAGATAGCTTGAGTTCGTCCTTGAGCTTTATTGCTCCTCCAACAGCGGAGACAGGTGGAATTTGATAGTCACTCTGCCGGATGGAGAAATCACCGGTCGCACGTAAAGTATCGCCATTCAGACGAACACGCGCGGACACCGGTTGGCTGCGTGTAACTCCGTGCAGAGTCAATTCGCCGTTCAATGCCGCCCAATACTGTCCTTCTCCGGCCTTGCTGGCAGAAATGCGGCCACATTCGTAGACAATTTCGGGAAACGTATCGGACTCCAGCGCTTCCTCGTGCATCCTGCGGTCCATTTCTGCGCGGTCTTTCTTGCTAATGTCATCAATCACGCCCATTGAAGCCGCCTGAAATACGAGTCGCAGTGAGCTTTGTTCAATCGTCTCGGGATGCAGCGAGATCGTGCCCTCAAAATCGGAGATCGCAATCGTCGGATTGTGGCCCAAAGCAGAAAGCAGCCCGGCAGCGAAAGCCCGCACGGTAAACTTACTGCCCTTGGATACAACAATGTAGTCAACTGTTGCGTTCTCGGTTTTTATCGTCATTTCCGGTGCGTAATGCACAGGATCCCTTCCGTCATTTGCCAAGCCTCGCTTACCAAGGCCGAACAACTTACTCCGATTTGCGGGCCACCGCGTAAAAGGAAAATTTCAATTCATCCTGCAGCTTCAAAGAGACTCCCGCGATGGACGCGATGCGTATGTTGTAATCGCTTTGCAACAAAGTAAATGCTCCGTATGCTCGCGCGCTCTCGACACCTAAGGCAACCTGAGCCACCAACTCCTGCTCATTCGAAACACCATGAAGGCTCAGCATTCCGCGCACGGAGAGCCGGTACAGATCGTCTCTCAGCTTTTCCGCCTTGACCTCCGAACTCTCGTAAATCACCTCGGGATACTGGGTCGTTTCCAGGACTTCCTTGTTCATCACTCTGTGCAGTTCCCGGCGGTCCGAGTCTCGCATCTCATCCAGCACCTCGAGCGAAGCTGGGTTGACATGAATGCTGAGCAGCGCGTTTTCCAATCCATCGGGCGCAAGCTCTACGGTACCTGTCCACTCGCGAATCGCAATCTTTGGACTGTGCGCCACTGACGAAATCAGTCCATTGGCAAAAGCCTGAACCGTAAACTGGCTCTTTTGCGCATCCACAACGTAACGCGCATTCGCGCTTGCAGCACCCGTCGCCATCGAAGTCCACCTCCGCGATCATGCTATATCGATTGATCGCTGGCCCAAGGGGCCTCGGGTTACGAGTTCGGTTTTCGTTACATGGATCTCAATTTCAAGTACCGGTCGAGATCCGGCAATGCGGCTTGGGCCAAATCTCCAACCCCAAGACGGCCCAAATACTTTCGCGCAACCGGATTGGAAAGTATCAAGCCCGCCCCGAAAACGACCAGTGCGATTCCGCCCAGCATGTAGAGAGTGTCTTTATCGGTTGAGCTTCCATTGCTCTTCTCTTCCCTTGACACGGCAGTCTCCTTTCATTCCTGAAAATTCACGCCTGAATCCGGTCGATTTCCGTTGAGAATTTCGTTAACTTTCGACATCACCAGTTTGACTGCCTGATCTACGGCCGCTTCCACGGGCCGACTGAGTCCCATCGCGCCCTCCTCGCCTCCGAGCGTTTGGGGCTCACAGCCGACTATAAACACACTCTTTACCTCGATATTCATTGCACGCGCCATGCGAAGCACGACCATCGGATTCATCACATGACCGTCTGCCATGCTTTGTGGAGCAGCGTCCAACTCTTTCAGGTCTGGTTCAACAACATAGAGTGTGCCCGGCGCCTCGCCGCGCGGGCAGGCGTCGATCAAAATAGCGGTTTCGTAGCCATTCAGCAGCGCATAGGCAAGATCGAAGCCACGAATTCCGAAGTCCGCCACCCGCACCCCGGCCGGTAGGTCAAATAGCGCGACACGGCGAACCACTTCCACGCCGAACCCGTCGTCACCCAGAAAAATATTTCCGATGCCGGCGACGAGAATTGTCGGCTCCTCTCTTGTTACGATTTCCGGAACTCCATCGGATGATAGCGGCTCGACTTCGTTGACATTGAAGAAGAAACGATGCCCCGGCTGGCGAAGCAGTCCCATGTCTCTTCCTGGATCGCTGTCGAGAACCACGCACACATGCTGCTTCCCTTCATAGTCTTGCTCAATACATTCGACCGTTGCAGTTTGGCCTTTGAGGGCTATATCCATCACGTCGCCCCCGGGGCGAGGATGCAGCCGGACGCGGCTTCCAGTTCTGACTTCGACGCCCGCAATCTCCAGGTGGTCGACCGGAGTCTTCTCTTCAAGAAGCTGCCACTCCCATTCGTTCATCGAGCCTCCTTGAGGGGCCGCATTCCGCGCAGAACTCCGTGCAGCTTCATGAACTGCTCCGCCGGCATAGATTCCGTACGCTCGAGCATTTCGCGCGCGCGCTCATCAGACTGGCTCATCTCCCGCTTCTCCTCGTCCGTCAGCGTCATGATACGCAGCGAGAGAATCTCGTCTATCTCAGTGCCGTCAAACAGGTCTCCCGCGCTTTCTGGGGCGATCTGCGGATAGTCATAGAGAATGATGGGGGAAGAAAGAAGAGTGTCGTGCTGGCCTTCCTCACCAACGAGCACCGGCCACGTGCCGATGTTTTTGCAGTCCGCGGCGAACACAGTCGTCTCCTCGCTGGGCGCAAGCAAGGAAACGAAGCTTCCGTCGAGCATGCCCAAAATAGTATGAGTCGAGATCAAAGCACTTAACAGGGCTTCGTCTCGACTCGCCTGACGCCCCGATTCGAAGTCCGTAGTGTTACGAACAACAACTCTAACGAGGAACATGTTGTCATTCTTCGCCACCGCCGAAATCTCGACTTCGCCGGAAAGAACATCGGTTTTGCGGAGGAGAATGCCAGCGATTGCGGCATCGGGCTCCCGGAGCGGATCGACTCGCTCTTCCGCCGGGAAGGAAAATTCTTGTCGCATCGGTCTTTGCGCGAGAGCTTTCACGTTGCAAGCGGCAACGACGACTTCCCGCTCAATCGCCTCTTGCCACCGTTGATAGAGGTGGCCATTTACCAAGAGACTCTCCACTGAGTAGAACTCAGGAGGTCCTTCCAAAGGTAATTCGCTCGACGACTTGCTCAGTTTCCCTACCGTACGGTTCACCAACTGGAGGAATCGCACTCGCACTTCCAATCCAGTCAGCGCATCGCCTTGTACCAAACACTCGGTCTGCATACTCCACGCTTCGGTGCCGTTTTGCGCTTCGCTGTAAGCTCGAGGACAAAGCACTCCGAAATTCCAGCGCTGCTGATTTTTCACAGACGATGGACGATAGGGATAGAGCATGTATCCCTCGTAGAGCACGGCTCTCGCGATCTTGTCTACCGTTGCGAGATTCATTGCAAGGCTTTCTCCTCGCTCTGGCGGTCTCGAATTGGCTGTTCCTCGGCAGGCAATATGCTCTCCAGCGCCTGTTCCCACGTTGGAATCCCGCGCTGAACTTTATATCGATAAAACCGATCAAAAGCATCCTTGTGCAGACAAAGCCAGGCACTATTGGGATAGTGCGCTTCCATCATGTCTCGCCAGACTCGGATTGGGAGTCTGAACCGGCTCTCCTTGTCCCAGGAGATAGGAGCGACTTGCAGCAAACCCTCCGAGTTCGGATGAAAAACGGTGCCGCTGAATTGCAGACAAAGGGGAACTTCTCCCCCGGCAAGACCGTCGAAATACTTGGTGGCAGCCACATTGAAATCGAAGCTGCACGGCACAGGAAGATCAACTACCGTTGTTCCGGTAAACGAGGGAATGATCACGTTGACGTGCGTCCACAAAAGACTGCGCAGAGTCTGCCCCCATCGGCTTGGCTCGCCGAAAAGATCGAGCAATCGGGCCTGGTCTTCCGGCGTATATCCTCGGCGAGTAACTTCAAGCAGAATCTGGCAGCGCAGCGCGATTGTGTGAATTGCTTCATCCGGATTTGCACAGTCCATCCGAAGCTTAAATGCAAGGAAAGGCGCCGCCGCTCCGGCGACGACCTCAACACCATCGACTTGGAAGTTCAGGTCAGGCATGAAATTACTGTTTTTCTGCAAACGCGTCGGTAGTTGCGACCGCCGTTTCGATCGAACGCGCTTTCAATCCCGTAAAGAACTCTTCCAGCCCCCGCCACACTTCCGTTCCTCCGGAAAGGCCCTTCCAGTGCATGCGAATCAAACCGACTAGTCTGTAACATTCATCAATGGGAAGCAGGTAGTACTGAAGAGCGGAATATCCTCGCGCGTCTCCCAAGCGATTGACCAGGAGCCCTTCCACATCTGATTCCATCTCGTGCAGCACCGGGTTGCGCGCCACAATATCGTTCCAGGATTCGACAGCCAGCAAAGATTCGATCGCGCCCGCAGGACTGGGATAGAGAACGACCACTCGGTTCTCCATGCTGCTTTTGTAGAAGAAGGCCATGTTGATGGGAATCATCAGGCTGTTCCATTCATTCTCGTCGAGAAGGAACCCGCGAAGAATGCGGACCTGCCGGGGAACGCGTTTGAACTTCACTCCCTGGCCGCCGAACAGAATCGCGCAGGCGTCGCAGGCGCATAGCAGCTTGCGTGCCGCCAGTTCGAGGAGGTGGGCGTGATCCGAGCGCAACTCCAGACTGCATAGTTCGCAACGCTCGACATTGCGCTCGCGGCGCGCAAACTGACGGAGAGCCCCAAAACCCGAGGATCCTGCAAATTGTCCTGCACTCATCGCAACACTTCCAAAATAACCAGACGGCTTCGATTTCTAGTCCGTACGCCGCTCCGCCACCAGGGAATTACCCTCTGTCAACGATGGAGCAGCGCCCACCATCAGCTTTTCCAGACCGACAAATCCGGAAGCAGGCTTCTCTTCGAATCCCTCAACGATTAAAGATGCCAGATCCGGAGCGGCGTCATACATCGTCTCTTCCAGCGTGGCGTGAAGGGTTTTTGCCGTAGAGCCGCATGTGTGTGAGCCGGTTTCGACACGCAGCCGGACTACACCTTCGGTCACCGCGAGCAGCTGTACTTCGCAGCCGTGTTTGCGCAATTGCGGGCGCACACGCTCCACGGCTCGCGTCACGCGGCTTTCGATATCTTCTGGATGTAGCCCATAGAGCACCAGCACACTGCTCAGAAGGGGATCATGCCCCAATCGATCAATAATGGCCATCCCTGGTTCCCCGGCTTCGGAAATGATCTCGAGCGCCTTCTCCAGCGCGGAACCGTGCAACTCCATCAGCGATTGAACGAGGTTTTTCGTGGACGCACGAATTGCGGGATCGGCAATCGACTCGATCTCCTGCACGAGTCCGCCGATCCGCTGGATGTCATGTTGAACCTCGCCGTTGCTCACCAGGTTCCTTTCCAATCGGAAGTAGGGAATGAGGGCCGCAGTTTGGAGGCGTCAGTTGCGATCGCCGGCGACCACAACCGACAGCCCATTAGCTACGCCCTCACTCCCGGTCAACCCCGGTGCAGGTCAGGGTTGTAGACCAAACATCGGAGAATGATGCGTCTCCAGCACCTTTCCATTCCCCAGATACATGTGTACGCCGCACGGCAGGCACGGATCGAAACTTCGCACGGCACGCATGATGTCAATCCCTTTGAATTTCTCGGGGCCGTTCTCTTCAAAAATTGGTGTGTTCTGAACTGCATCCTCGTAAGGACCCGGCGTGCCATAAATGTCGCGGGGATTGGCATTCCAAGGCGTCGGTGGATATGGATGGTAGTTGGCGATCTTGCCGCCCTTGATAACGACGTGGTGCGAGAGCACGCCGCGTACGGCCTCGTGGAATCCACAGCCGATCGCCTCCTCCGGCACCTTGAAATCCGTCCACGTCTTGGTGTGACCGGCGTGCACTTCCGCCAGCGCCTTTTCCATGAAGTGCAAGGCGCAGCAGGCCGCATACACCTGGAAGTAGGTGCGCGCGCGGTCGCGCTCGATGGCATTGCTCCACTTGGGGATTTTCCACTCGAATTCGACCTCGGGCATTGAGGTGGTCTTCGGCAGATACATCTTCACGCTGCTCCCGGTAGCCTTGATGTAGCCGATGTCGACCAAACCAGCGAGGGCCGTGGACCAGAGGCGCGCGATGGGGCCGCCCCCGGTGTCCATAGCGAGATGGTCGCCGGTTCGCTTGTCAAGCCAGCGCGGCGACATCACCCATGTATACTTGCCGCCAAAATCGCGCTTCTGTGGACGGGGAATCGTCGTTTGATTCCACGGATGATTCCTGTCAACCGGATTCCCGAGCGGATCAGTCTTGACGAACGTCTGTGAATTCTTCCAATCGTCGTAGTACGAACTGCCGAGCAGAATGCGGATGTTCAGGTTGATATCCACTAGATCGGTGGTGACGAGTTTCCCATCCACTACGATGCCGGGAGTCACGAACATTGCCTTGCCCCACTCCGACATATTCTTGTAGGTGTAGTCGCAGACATCCGGATTATTAAATGATCCCCAGCAGGCCAGCAGCACTCGGCGGCGGCCGACTTCTTCATAACCGGGCAGCGCCTGATAAAAGAAATCGAACAGATCGTCGTGCAAGGGCACGACCTTCTTCATAAATTCCACATACTTCATCAGGCGAACCAGATAGTCCGTGAAGAGCTGAACGGTTGGCACAGTACCCACGCCACCCGGATACAGCGTGGAAGGATGAACGTGGCGGCCCTCCATCAGGCAGAACATTTCGCGCGTCATGCGGCTCATCACCAGAGCTTCCCGGTAAAAAGCACCTGTGAACGGATTAAGCGCGGTCATGATGTCCGCAATCGTGCGGTAGCCATGCACATTCGAGTGCGGTGCAGCGGTTGACTGGGCCTTGGCCCAGACTTTCGGATTCGTCTCCTTGACCATTTGCTCGCAGAAGTCCACCCCGACCAGATTGTCCTGAAAAATATTATGGTCGAACATGTATTCGGCGGCTTCGCCGAGATTGACGATCCACTCGGCGATGGGCGGAGGCTTTATTCCGAATGCCATGTTCTGCGCGTAGGTGGCGCAGGTCGCGTGGTTGTCCCCGCAGATCCCGCAGATGCGGCTGGTAATGAAGTGAGCATCGCGCGGATCTTTGCCTTTCATGAAGATGCTGTACCCGCGAAAGATGGATGAAGTGCTGTGGCACTCGACTACGTGGCGATTCTCAAAATCAATCTTGGTAAAAATTCCGAGGCTGCCCACGATGCGGGTGATCGGGTCCCAGTTCATTTCCACCAGATTCCTCGATTGGCTGGGAACATCTTTGGTCGGTGCGGTAATCGTGCTCATGGCGATCGCTCCTTATTTTCACGGTGGGCCTTCCAATCGGCTCGTTAGTAAGATCGTGGATGATAACCGGTGGTCAGTTCTGTACGTGGGTGGCGCCACTTCGGCTCTTTGTTGACAGTGGATTGAGTCATCGAGCGTAGTGCCCGAATGGCGCGCCCATACGCGCCTACCGCCGTGCTTGAGAGTTTTCCTCCAGGCGGTTCGTCCATAAAAGGCATGAATTTGTCGGGGAAGCCGGGCATGGTGCACCCGATGCAGATACCACCTACGTTAGGACAGCCACCTATCCCTGCCATCCACCCGCGCTTGGGAACATTGCAGTTGACGACCGGGCCCCAGCACCCCAGCTTCACGATGCACTTCGGCGAGCCATAAACTTCGGCGAAGTCGCCCTGCTCGTAGTAACCAGCCCGATCGCAGCCCTCGTGGACGGTCTTGCCGAACAACCAGGTAGGTCGAAGCTGATCGTCGAGCGGAATCATAGGCGCGAGTCCGGCTACCTGATAGAGGAGATAGAGCACCGTCTCCATGAAGTTGTCAGGCTGCACAGGGCATCCGGGAACATTGACGATGGGCAGTCCGGCTTTCGAGCGCCAATCCCACCCAAGATAATCAGCGAGCCCCATGCAACCCGTTGGATTGCCTTCCATGGCGTGGATGCCGCCATAGGTGGCGCAGGTACCGGCACCTATAATCGCGAGAGCCTTTGGAGCCAAGCGGTCGATCCACTCGTTCGTGGTAATGGGCTGATTGGTTTTGGGATCGGTGCCCAGCGCGGCCCAGTAGCCTTCCTTCTTTATTTTTTCGTTCGGTATCGACCCTTCCACCACCAGCACGAATGGTTCGAGTTCACCTTTTTCTGCCATATACCAGTACTTCATGAAGTCGTCTCCGACTTCATAGGCCAGCACAGGATTGTGCAGATGCACTTTCGGAAGTCCGGGGATAGCTCCCAGCAAGACGTCTTCGATGCTGGGCTGCGTCGCAGCCGTGACCGACACTGAGTCTCCGTCACAGCCGAGCCCCGCCGTTATCCAAAGAATATGCACCTCGGGAACTGGCGATGGTTTTTGCGTGACCCGACCGTACGGAACTGTTTCCGCTGGCATACTGGAGTCTCCTCTCGCGCTCACCGTGCTCGCTGTAACGGGGTTGGTTGCCGAATATCTCGCTGTGGGATGCTGTGCAAAAAATCCTAAAGTCTGGCTTCGCGGAGTTAGCCGGCCCGCTCTTAGAATGGAGCTGGTGTAAGTAGAATCAACAATTTGCTTAGTGCTTTACAAGCAGGAGTGCCACGTTTTGCCTGGCATGGAAACCACCTTAGGAATGGTCAGGGATTCCCTTATGCTTCGAGGGTTTTAGCGAATGCAAGTAAACAAGGTAATAAGCGCGATTGGCGGTGCTTCGGATCAACTCGCCTTCTCTTGCATGTTCCATCGAATGGCATGCTGCACAAGTTCGCGAGCGCTGCGCAGCGATAATTTCTCCTTGATGTGCGCCTGGTAAGATTCCACGGTTTTCACGCTCAGGTGTAACGCCTCTGCGATCTGGCGAGTCCCATGGCCCTCGCCAATCAGGCGGAACACTTCTAGTTCGCGGTCGCTGAGATCCGCAATTGAAGAACTTCGCAGCGTTCCGGGGCCGGTGATGTAATGCTTCAGCATCCTGTTAGCAATGTTGTCGCTCACATAAATCTCGCCGCCCAGAATGCGGCGAATTGCCACCAGGACCCGCTCAGCCGCTTCCTGTTTCATGATGTAGCCATTTGCTCCCGCGCGCAGCGCGCGTTCCGCATAGATACCCTCATCGTGCATAGAGAGAATCAAGACGGGCAGAGAGGGATGACTCGTTCGAACGCTTTTCAGCAAGTCGAGGCCATCAGGGCCATTCAGCGATATATCTACGATGAGAAAGTCCGGCCGGTTCATGGTGAGCATGTGAATCGCGGTAGTTGCCTCCTGCGCTTCCCCGCACACCATCAGGTCGGACTCACGGTTGATGAGCAGAGCCAAACCCTGGCGAACAATCGGATGATCATCCACTACAAGTATTTTTTTCTTTGTTGCCGACGGACTTTGTGCTCTCAAGGCAGTAGTCATGTTTCACTTCGGTCTTTCGATGCAGGCTGAGGTGGAACAGGAAAAGGACAAGTCACAGTTGTTCCACCGCTGTTGGTTCTTTGCACGTCGAGCGAACCGCCGACCATGCGGGCCCTGTAGTTCATGAGATGCAGGCCCATTCCTTTGTCCGTCAGCGGAACAGTGGCGATTCCAGCGCCATCGTCCTGGATCGTAAGAAGTCCCTGCTGTTCGTCCGCAGCCAAACGAATGACGATGTGGCGTGCGTGACCGTGCTTGATAGCGTTGTTCACCGCTTCGCGTGCAATGTAATAAAGATGAGTGGCGACCGTGTCGTCGTGAATCAACACGGGAGTAAAACACTCAAAGCGGCAATTCACCGCGAACAGATCTTCTACCTCACCGGCCCATCCCTGCAAGGCAGACATTAGTCCTTGTGTTTCGGATACGACTGGCAGCAGTCCACGAGCCAGTTCCCGGGTTCTATTTATGGCCTCATTGACCAGGTGCACAATCTTGGCTGCGTCAGCCGCTTCGGGCAGCGACCTCTCGGCCAATCTTTGCTCCTGGACCTTGCTCATAAAAGCGATGCCGGTCAGATGCTGGCCCAAGCCATCGTGCAGGTCCTGGCCAATTCGCCGTTGCTCGTGTGCGCTGACCTCCAGGATCGCCTTCTCCAGATGCTTCTTCTCCGTGACGTCAATGCCGGTGGCAATGATGTAATTCGGCCTGCCATTGTCGCCCGGTAATACAGTGCTCGACCATGAGATCAACCGGCGACTGCCATCTCGAGTGACCATATACGTTTCGTCGTCAATCGAAAGCCGATTTGCGCAGAGTTCGTCAAACACAGATCGAAAGCGGTCCACTTCCTCCGGCGCAATAAAAATTTCCCAGATCTTCTGCCCGCCAACTTCCGCCAGCGAATATCCGCTGGTTTGCTCACACGCGCGATTGAGACGGACGATCCGGCCTGCCGAATCGAGAACGACGACCAGCGCAGCGACCGTGTGCAGGATCGCTGAAACTACATTGCGCTCTTCCTGCAACGCTTCTTCAGTGCGCTTCAGATCGGTGATGTCAAAGCCTACACCATGAATAAACCAGGGCTCGCCGTTCTCCTGGCGCACCATTTTGGCTTCGCAGTGAAACCACAGGACCCGGCCATCCTTTGAAACTACTCGATAGGCGGAGCGCAGCGGATTGCCTGTCAGAAACATATCGGCCGCTTCGGTGCTCCAGCGCTGCTTGTCATCGGGATGAATGTGCCTGTACCAGCGAACCGGGTCCTCCAGCCATTCCTCCTGGGAGAACCCGAGCGCAGCCTCAATTTGCGGGCTTACGTAGGCTTCTCCGATTCCGCGGTCGAGATATGCCATGAAAACTACCGCGGGAATCTGTTCGACTAGAGCTCGATATCTTGCTTCGAGGTTCGGGAGTTGAGAGTTGTCGGGCCATTCCGCTTCACCCTGTTTCGGCGGATAGACGATTCGGCGCGCGCTGTTTGTGCTGTAGTGATGAAGCATGCCGGCGAGGTCCTGGAGAATCGCCTCTGCCTGCGAAGGAGTGGGATTGGGACTCAGGGACCCTGGATCATCGTGAAGGGGAGTATTCGCTTTGGGCCAGAACGACGAAACCATCTTTACTCCTGCAACGAACTGCCCAACGACAATTTCACAGGGCTGTGCTTGGATGCTGATTTGGCCGGGCCGGCTTCCGCCACCCCGGCTCTTTGTTCAGTGAGGCTTGAGTAAACCGGCGCAATGCATGAATGGCGCGGCCATACGTTTGAACGGCAGCGGAAGACAGCAGCGAGCCTGGAGGTTGATTCATAAAGGGCATGAACTTGTCAGGAAAGCCTGGCATGGTGCATCCAATGCAAATTCCGCCGACGTTGGGGCAACCGCCAATCCCGCCCATCCAGCCACGCTTTCCAACATTGCATTGGACCACCGGCCCCCAACATCCTAGCTTCACAATGCAAAGCGGAGATCCGTATTCTTCGGCAAACTGCGCTTGCTCGTAAAAGCCACCGCGATCACAGCCTTCATGCACGGTATTACCGAAAATCCAGGTCGGCCGCAAGGCGTCATCCAGCGGGATCATGGGCGCTCGGCCTGATGCCATATAGAACAGATACAAGAGCGTCTCCATGAGATTATCCGGCTGAACCGGACAGCCGGGCACACAGACGATCGGAATCTGCGCCTTTGATTTCCATTCCCATCCCAGGTAGTCGGGAAGTCCCATGCACCCGGTAGGATTGCCCTCCATGGCGTGAATACCGCCATAAGTGGCACAAGTGCCCGCGGCTAGTACTGCCCACGCTTTGGGAGCGAGGCGGTCAATCCACTCACACGTGGTGATCGGTTGCCCGGTCTCGCGATCAGTCCCGAACGATGCCCAATATCCTTCCGTCTTGTTGTGTTCGTTTGGAATGGAACCTTCGATCACAAGAATGAAACTCTTCGTCTCGCCTTCGGCTGCGTGATGAAAGGGCTCGAGGAAATTATCGCCATTGGCCATGGCGAGAAAGGGATTGTGCAGGGTAACTTTCGGGATCCAGGGGATCTGGCCAAGAAGAACGTCTTCAATGCTCGGCTGCGTTGCGGCTGTCATTGCGATGGAATCGCCGTCACAGCCGAGGCCAGCTGTGATCCACAGCACATCGAGCTCGTTGACCACACTCTGGCTCATGGCTGCGAGCGCCACCTGGCACCCGGTTCAACAATGATAGGCCTTCAATCCTGGAAGCAAAAGCCCAAAGTCTAAACATTGAGTAGTACGTTTCCAGTATTGCTCGGCCCCACAATCGCCCGTATCTTCCTCTGCAACCTTGTAGTCCCAAGTTGTCGAGTAGCGCGGTCTTAAGTCTTTCGCAAACACATCAGGAACTTGAGATGAAACTGGCGTTGGCGGCGCAGTTGTGTGTGACCATTCTTCTTTCTTCATTTCTTTTCGGACAGCAAAATGCTCCGGCGCAGCTGGCGGCTTCGGCTTCCCCGCAAGCGAGGGGGAAAAAAGATGGCCCTCCAATGAAGCACAAGATTGGCCCCCTGGGAATCTCCGTCAATTGGCGCACGCGGGCGGAAGGATGGAACTGGTTCGAAGCGCCTACAGGAAACAGCGATTACGGGTTTTGGAATTCTCTGCTCCGCGTTGGAATCGGACAAACTGGTGAAAAAGTCGAGTGGTTCCTCGAGGGCGAACAGCCCTTAATTCTCGGATTGCCCGGCGATGCCGTCATTGGCGCGCCTCAAGGACAGCTCGGCTTGGGTGGAAGCTACTACGCCGCAAACCACAACCACACCAATGTCGCCAACGGATTCGTCAAGCAGGCGTTCGTGAACTTCAAGCAGCTTGGTCCGGCGGCGTTGAAAATCGGACGCTTCGAATACTTCGATGGCCTGGAAGTGAAGCCGAAAGATTCCCTGTTGGCGACCGTAATACAAACGAGAATCTCCAGCCGCCTGATTTCGAATTTCGCATTCACTGCCGTGCAGAGAAGCTTCGATGGCGTTAAATTCTCAGCGAATGCTGGCTCCAACAATTTCACCTTCTTCGGCGGCCGTCCAACACAGGGCGTGTTTCAGGTCAAAGGCATGGATGAACTCGATGTTGACACCTACTACGGCGCTTATACACATTCAGTATCGGCAGGCGAGAGTTCAGGTCAATTCCGACTGTTCGCGATTGGTTATATTGACCACCGCACGAGAATCCTAAAAACTGACAACCGCCCCGCCCCAATCCGAGCGGCAGACTTCGGCAAAATTGAAATTGCCACCTGGGGAGCGGACTATGTTCACGTCATTAACACGGCCGGCGCAGGAAAATTCGACGTGCTGGCATGGGGTGCGATCCAAACCGGATCGTGGGGCAGCCAATCGCAACACGCCGGCTCATTCGTTGGCGAAGCCGGATGGCAGCCGCCAGTCAAGATTCTCAAGCCGTGGGCCAGCGTCGGCTATTCCTGGGGCAGCGGCGACAATAATCCCAATGACTCTCGTCACGGTACGTTTTTTCAGGATCTACCCACGCCCCGCCAGTATGCGCGTTTCCCTTTCTACAACATGATGAACAACGAGGACTGGTACGGCACGTTGAACCTTAAACCAGTATCAAAGCTGGCACTTCGCAGCGAAGCTCATGCTTTGCGCCTGGCCAGCGCCTCGGATCTCTGGTACAGCGGCGGCGGGGCGTTTCAGCCATCGACGTTCGGCTATACCGGGCGTCCCAGCAACGGCAATCGGGGCCTAGCGAACGTCTGGGACGCGAGCGCCGACTATCAGTTCACGCCAATGTTTGGCACGACACTTTATTACGGCCATGCCTGGGGAAAGGGCGTGATTTCACCAATTTACCCCAAGGACAAGAATGGCCAATTGGTTTTCCTCGAGACGAACCTTCACTTTTGAACGCGGTTCGGGGTTCCGCTACGGCAACAGGTAATATGATTTGACTATTGAACTAAGATACTCAAAATGGGATTGTTATCAACGCTTCAGGGCGGGTCTCGGGTTCAGGGAGAAAACTGATGGCAGTCTCAAGTCCAGCGGTTCCCCATATTCACGCTGCTCCCAGTCCAAATGCCGGCTTCTTCGAGAAGCTGAATACTGTTTGGCATGAGCGGGCGCTCCAAGGATTCATGGTCATTGTCTTGGCGCATTGGGGAGAGCACCTGGTCCAGGCGTATCAGATTTACGTAATGGGGTGGCCGCGGCCCAAGGCAAATGGAATTCTGGGGTTGTGGTACCCATGGCTCATTAAATCCGAAGCGCTTCATTATGGTTATGCGGTAGTGATGCTGATAGGCATCTGGGTGCTCCGCAAGGGATTCACGGGAAAGTCGCACACCTGGTGGATGGTGGCATTCTGGATCCAGTTTTGGCACCACATCGAGCACTTTTTGCTGATCTTTCAGGCCACAACGCACCACAATTTCTGGGGCAAGCCTGTTCCGTTCAGTGTTCTGCAACTGGTTTTACCCCGCGCGGAACTTCATCTGTTTTATAACGCGGTCGTCTTCGTCCCGATGGTAATCGCCATGTACTATCACATCTTTCCGCCAGTGGGAGAAAAGCCGGCCGTCTGTACCTGCGCCTGGCACCGCGAGGAATTGCCCAGCGCTGCCTGATCTTGTGACCGGGAACGTAACGATTAGAAGGCCGGACCCTGCGAGGGGCGGGCAAGGAGCCCGCCTCTTTTCACGCCAGCAGTGCCTGGTTGTTATATCCGCTGCGTTGCTATTTCTCGTGGCGTGTCAGCGAAAAGATGCGCTGTCGCAGCAACTTGCCGTTGATTGCAAATTTACGCCACAACCCCCTCATGTGGGACCAACGACAGTGACTTTTGCAATTGCCGACGGTGCGAAGCGCCCCATCGTGGGAGCGCACGTGACTACCGAGGCAGATATGTCGCATCCGGGCATGAGTCCGGTATTCGCGGACGCCAAGGAAATCGCGCCCGGCCGCTATCAATCGACGATACTTCTGAGGATGGCGGGCGATTGGGTGGTATTGCTTCACGGTTCGCTCCCCAACGGAGACAAATTCGAGCGGCAATTCGATCTCAGGGGCGTTCGCGCCAACTAGGCTTGCATTGAATTCGACCTCCATTCCGGCCTCGGAAGACCTCGACGCGCCGAGTCTTGACTTGCTGCGTATGCCGGTCCTCGGCAGCTTGTTTCGCTGGCGCTACGTACGCCCGGTTCTGCAAGTGCCGCTGCTGATCGTTAGCGTGCTCATGATTCTTCATGGGCTGCTCGGGCCGTCGCTTGCTCCGAAGAATCTTGCCACTACGCTAAGCTGGCTGCACTTTCGCGGCGTCCTGGTGCTTGTTCTTCTTTGCGCCGGAAATTTTTTCTGCCTTGCGTGTCCCTTCATCCTCGTCAGAAATGCGGCCCGGCGCTTTTTCAAGCCGAGATGGAACTGGCCACGGCACCTGCGTAACAAATGGATCTCTGTCGCGCTGTTCGTCTTGATTCTCTTCACCTACGAACTCTTCGATCTATGGTCATCGCCCTGGTGGACCGCATGCTTAATCGTCGGCTACTTCCTTAGCGTGCTGATCGTGGATGGACTCTTCAAACACGCTTCGTTCTGCAAGTTCGTTTGCCCGATCGGTCAATTCAACTTTGTCGCTTCCACGCTATCGCCGTTCGAAGTGAAGGTGCGCGAACAGGCGGTTTGCACGTCCTGCCATACGAAAGACTGCATTCGCGGCCGGCGCGAGTCTTCATCTGACCTGGTGACGATCCGCGGCTGCGAACTGGCGCTCTTCCAGCCGAGCAAAGTCGGCAATATGGACTGCACCTTCTGCCTCGACTGCGTGCATGCCTGCCCGCATGACAACATCGGCATCTTGAGCCGCTTGCCGGGCAGTGAATTGCTGACTAATCCGCTGCGATCGGGAGTTGGATATTTCTCCAAGCGCAAAGACCTCGCCGCACTGGTCATCGTGTTCTGCTTCGGCGCGCTGCTGAATGCCTTCGGCATGGTGAGCCCGGTATACGCGGTGGAGAATTGGCTGGGGAAAATTCTGCATGTCAGCCATGAAGCGCCGGTGCTTGGTTTGATCTTCGCTGCCTTCCTTGTGCTGGAACCGCTATTGCTCTTGGGTGCTGCCGTCTGGCTGACCCGCGCCTGGGCAGGCGTTCGGCAATCGGCGCTTCCCTTGGCTGTCCGCTATACGTATGGCTTGGTGCCTCTGGGCTTCGGCATGTGGCTGGCCCACTATGGTTTTCATTTCTTAACGGGGATCCTGACTATCGTTCCGGTCACCCAGAGCGCCGTCGCGAATCTTGGGCGGGCGTTTCTCGGAGAGCCACGATGGCTCCTGACCGGGATTCCGGCGAATATCGTTCAAGTCATTGAGATTGGGTTTCTATTGCTTGGACTGGCCGGGTCTCTGACGGTGACCCACGGCTTGGCAGAAGAAGACTCGCCTGATCATCCCATGCGGGCGTTTATTCCTTGGGCGATGGTTTGTACGATTCTGTGGATAGCCTCGATGTGGCTCATCTTCCAGCCGATGGAAATGCGCGCCACTCTGATGAACGGGTAGATATGCAGAGCACAACCTCACGGGTTGATTCCAGAGGCAAGGGAGCGTTGGTCGCGTGCACGGTGTTCGTAGTCTTGCTAATGTCTCCCTTTCCCGCCGGTGCGCACAAAGGACCACCGTTTCCGATTATCGAGAACCGTCGGGTCGGTCCTTACGTTGTTGCTCTATGGACCCATCCCGATGTGGGCACGGGAACATTCTTTGTTCTGGTCGATCCAGTTCCCGGCGGCAAAGTACCGGACGATCTTAAGATTTCGATTGGAGTACAACCCGAGAGCGGCCGGCTTACGGAAGTCATTTACGGCGCGCAACGTGACAGCACGCGAGGGCAGGTAGAATACGACGCTGCGGCTCAGTTTGATCGCGACGAATTTTGGCGGGTACGGCTCATTCTGCAGAGTTCGGAGGGTGGCGGGGAGGCCTTGTCGAGAGTGGAGGCGACGCCTCCCGGATATGGGCGTTGGGACCTGCTGCTCTACATGTTGCCCTTCCTGGCAATCGCATTCTTGTGGTTTTTCGGCATGACGCGCCGGCGAAGGCAAAAGGCTAGGCTCCGGGCTGCGCGACTTGCCGATACAGCGGTGCATTAAGACGTTTGCGCGCGCAGCGAATCGTCTGCGTTCAGAAAGCTGAGTGTTAGAAAGAACGTCCGAACAGTTTCACGAGGGAGTGGTTCTTTCGCCGCTTGGATGACGGGGAGATTTGGCAGCAAGGCTCGACGTTCTTGAATTAAACGTTCACATGCAAATCGGGCAACGCAGTTTCGTGGCAGGCGTACTCCTTGGGTCACTGATCTTCGGTTCTGGCTGCACTTCGAAACCCAAGTTCCCTGAAACGAATTCGAAGGAATATAAAGATGTCGTCTCCGCCTTCTATATCGGACTTTCGGCCCTACAGGTTGGCGACGACGTTCATGCCGAGTCCAAGCTTTCCGAAGTGACGCAACTCGTTCCGGGTGAACCGGCCGGTTGGGCAAACTGGGGAATTCTCGCCCTGCGACAGAGAAATTACGATCTGGCTGCGCAACGCCTGGAGAAAGCGCGCGACCTCGCTCCGCAGAACGATCAAATCTACAACCTTCTCGGAATTCTTGAAACCCAGCGCGGGAATTCTGCCCAGGCGCTTACTGACTTTCGCAAAGCGGCAGAACTCAATCCTCGCAACCTGCGGGCGATTTATTCTCTCGCCGAGGAAACTGAGCGGCAAGGCGCTCCCAATAACGACTCGGATTTTCAGTCGCTGATGCAAAAGATTCTTGCCGCTCAGCCCGGCAACCTAGCCGCCCAACTTGAGTTCAGCCGCATGGCGGCAAAGCGCGGCGATGCCATTGCTCTGAAATCAAGCCTTTCTCAGATTGACGCCGAATCGTCCGCATGGCCAGCCGAAGCGCAGCGTCAACTTGCGGCAGTGCGGACCGCTGTTTCCAGCGGCGATCTGCGGGCTGCGGCCACGCAGACGACATTCTTGCGCAATGTGCTGATGCGCGATCCTGACTATCGTCACAGCTTACGCGTAATCAAGGCGGCTCCGGGAGATGAAGCGGAGCCGTTTACTCATTTTTTGTTGATGTCGACGCCGACCTTCAAACCAGCACCGCCCGATACGGCGCTGACATTCAGTTCGCAGCCCTTGCCAAGTGAAGGCTCAGCGAAATGGGACTGGATCGGAGCCGTCTCTCTCGGCAGCACAGGCGTGCCGGTAGTGGCCACCGCCAATGGACGCGAAGTCCACCTCGCAAGTGGCACAAGTTTCCCATTCCCGGGAGGGCCTTCAGCCGTACCGCCGCAACCCGAAGGCATCGTTCCCGTTGACTTCAACTACGATTTCAAAACGGATTTCGTTCTCGCAGGGGCTGGCGGCGTGCGCTTTCTTCGGCAGGACAGCCCCAGCGCATTTACCGATGTCACCACCCAAACTAAGCTGCCGAAATCGGTGACGGGCGGGTCTTACACCGGCGCGTGGGCCGTCGACATTGAGGCTGATGGCGATCTGGACATTGTTCTCGGCGCTAAGAACGGTGTTCCGATTGTCCTGAGGAACAATGGAGACGGAACGTTTCTGGCAATCCATCCTTTTGCCGGAATCGCAGGTATTCGCTCTTTTGCCTGGGCTGATTTTGACGGTGACGGGAACCCCGATGCAGCGATCATTGACGGCGCAGGCAAACTTCATGTCTTCATGAATGAACGGCAGGGCCAGTTCCGTGAGCGCGCACTGGCTGACATCTTTGCTTCCGTGAAGGCCCTGGCAGTCGCTGATGCAAATAATGACGGGATTCTCGATCTGCTTGCGCTCCTCAGCGATGGCGCTATCGTTCGTATCTCTGACAAGAACGATGGACAGAGCTGGGAGACGGCAGAGATTGCACACGTGCCCGATGCTTCGCGCGACATTGCTGGTAATGTGCGGCTATTCACTGCCGATATCGACAACAACGGTGCGGTCGACCTGATTTTGTCGCCGGTTTCGGCGACCGCTTCCAGTGGCCCGCTCATTTGGCTTGGCGACGAGCAAGGGAAGTTCACGCTGCTGAAGCAAGTCATGAGATCACTCGCGGTTTTTGCTGCAGCAGATCTGAAAAGCAACGGTAAGCTCGATCTGATGGCATTGTCGCCGGATGGACAGGCGATTCGCGAAGTCAATCAAAGCACGAAGAATTATCACTGGCAGGTTGTGCGGCCTCATGCGGTCCAGGCGGTTGGCGATCAGCGGATCAATCCTTTCGGTGTCGGTGGAGAAATCGAAGTTCGTTCAGGCCTGTTGGTGCAGAAGCAGCGGATCACCGGACCGCTGCTTCATTTCGGGTTGGGCGAACAATCGGAAGCAGAAGTCGTTCGCGTAGTGTGGCCGAATGGGACGGTGCGCGCCGAGTTTGGCGTAAAGGCCGACCAGGATGTCGTGACCGAGCAGCGATTGAAGGCATCCTGCCCATTCCTCTTTGCCTATAACGGCAAGCAGATGGAGTTCGTGAAAGACGCCGTGCCCTGGGGCTCGGCCATCGGTCTGCGCATCAACACGCTCGGATCGGCGCAGATTGCTGCAACCGGCGAATGGTACAAGATCGGGCGCGATCAACTTACGCCGCATGATGGCTACTATGACATCCGCGTCACTGCCGAATTGTGGGAGGTCTACTACTACGACTATCTCGCATTGATGACAGTCGATCATCCCGTGGGAACAGAAATCTTCGTGGATGAGCGCTTTGTGATTCCTCCCGCGAAACTCGCCGTCACGGTTGTCGAAACTCCGCACGATATCGCACGCGCCACAGATGACAATGGCCAGGATGTAACCGAACTAGTCCGCACTCTCGACGGAAAAGCTGTAAGCAGCTTTGGGCGGGGGCAGTTTCAGGGAGTAACACACGATCACTATCTGGAAGTCGATCTTGGCGATGAGGCGCCGACCGGCGGTCCCCTCTATCTGATCGCGCAAGGCTCGATCCACGACACCGAATCGTCGGTGAATGTAGCCATCACCCAGGGCAATCGCTGGCGCGCCCACGGGCTGAGCGTCGAAGTTCCGGATGGCCGCGGCGGCTGGGTCACGGCGCAAGACAATTTGGGATTCCCCGCTGGGCGCAAGAAGACAGTTCTGTTCAATCTGACGAATATCTTCCGGCCTGGAACTCCGCATCGCGTGCGACTCCGGACAAACCTCGAAATCTATTGGGACGCAATTCATTGGGCCAAAGGAGCGCCGGATGCGCCCTTGAAAGAGACCACACTTGATCCGACCGTTGCAGATCTGCACTATCGCGGATATTCCATCATGCAGATGCCCATCGGCGCCGGAGCACCGGAGATTCCTGACTACAACCGAATCGAAGGCACCAAGCAGCGCTGGCGTGATCTGATCGGCTACTACACGCGTTACGGTGATGTGCGCGAGCTTATCAAGACGATTGACGATCGCTACCTGATTGTGAATTCCGGTGACGAACTTTCTATGCGCTTCGCAGAACAGCCCCCACCGCCGACAGGTTGGGTGCGTGACTTTGTCATCAAGGGCGACGGCTGGATCAAAGACGGCGACTACAACTCGACTTTTTCAAAGACAGTTCTACCGCTGCCGCATCACTCGCAGAATGAGTACACCGTCCGGCCGGGTGCTCTGGAAGATGAGTGGACCTACAAACAGCATCCGGAGGATTGGCAGACCTACCACACGCGATACATCACGCCGGAAGTCTTCAAGAATGCATTGCGGAGTGATGCGACTCAATGAGCGGCAGTCGAATCGCAAGAATTATTCTGACAGTCCTGTTCGTCGGGCTGCTGCTCGTTCCCCTTGCCATGAAGCGCTATGCGGCGCGGCGCGAGTCGGACCGCTCCGCTTCGAGCGCTCAGACTGCGATCGCGCGTCATGGATTTTACTTGCAGGAAGTCTCGCACGAAGCCGGAATTAATTTCGTTCATCAAGCGCCACAGCTCGATCCGAAACTCCAGCCGATCATGCCCGAAGTCGCTTCGATGGGCGCGTCGGTGTCGATCGTTGATTACGACCGCGACGGGTGGCCTGATATCTACGTGACCAACAGTGCGATCGGAAGCAAGAACGCCCTCTACCGCAACCTGGGTAATGGGAAATTTCAGGACGTCGCGCCGGAGCTCGGCATTGCAGACGTCAACCAGGAAGGCACTGGCGTTTCTACCGGCGCGGTTTGGGGAGACTATGACAACGACGGCTACGAAGATCTTTTCCTGATCAAGTGGGGACGTCCAGAGCTGTATCACAACGATCAGGGCCACGGATTCACGCGCGTTACCGGGCAAGCCGGCTTGCCGCCATGGATCAACGCCAACACCGCGATCTGGTTCGACTATGACGGCGATGGGTTGCTCGATCTCTTTGTCGGCGGCTACTACGCGCAAGACATTGATCTCTGGCATCTCACGACGACGCGGATCATGCCAGACAGTTTCGAATACGCGAACAATGGTGGACGAAAGTATCTCTTCCACAATCTGGGCAACGGAAAGTTTGAGGAAGTAAGCGAAAAGGTTGGCATCAACAGCCACCGTTGGGCGCTGGCGGCGTCAGCGGCAGATTTGCGCGGCACGGGACATCCGGACCTGTTTGTCGCGAATGACTACGGCGTGTCAGAACTCTACTTCAACGATGGAGGCAGGTTCCACGAGGCAGGACAACAGACCGGCGTTGGTTTCGCTCCCAAGAGTGGCATGAGCGCCTCCTTCGGCGACATTCTCAATCGAGGCCGCTACGCTGTCTATGTTTCGAACATTTCGGAAGACGGCATTCTGATTCAGGGAAACAACCTCTGGATGCCGAAGGAGGGAACCGCCGGCGATGCGATTCAGTACGAAAACCTCGCGCGCGACTTTGGCGTTGAACTCGGCGGATGGAGCTTCGGCGCGCAATTTGGCGATCTGAATAACGATGGGAACCTAGACCTCTATCTTGCCAATGGATACATTTCGCTCGACCACAATCGCAGCTACTGGTACGACTTCTCGAAAGTTGCAGGCGGAAACAGCACAATCATCGGCGACGCGAGGAATTGGCCGGCATTCGATGGGCGTAGTCTTTCGGGATATCAAAACAAAAAAGTCTGGCTAAATGACGGCGCAGGCAAGTTCATTGATGTTGCGCAGTCAGTCGGAGTAACCGATAGCTACGATGGACGGGCCGTGGCCCTCGCGGACCTGTGGAACCGCGGAGTTCTTGACGTTGTAGTTGCAAATCAGAAAGGGCCGTTGCTCGTCTATAAGAATATGGTCACGCCCGAGAATGAGTGGATAGAGTTCCAACTCAAGGGGACGGGCAGCAACCGCAGTGCAATCGGTGCGCAGGTGACCGTGTTTTGGAACGGTCAGAAGCAGGTACAGGAAGTCTCGGGCGGCAGCGGATTCGCGGCGCAGAACGATCGGCGCTTGCATTTCGGGCTGGGCAAGGACCCGCAACTGGAAAAGGCGGTGATCCGCTGGCCGTCGGATAAAGTTCAGACCATCGAGCGGCCAGCCGCCGATCAGTTGCACGCCGTCGAGGAGCCGAAATGAGCGGAATGACAGCGCCTGCCGCTTTGCCTCCGGCAACTGCGCCACCCAAGCGGCCCTTCAGCCTCGACAACCGCTACATCGCGCCCGCATTCATCACTTGCATCCTGCTGGCAGGGCATCTGTCATTCGGGATTCTGGAAAGCTATCAAAAGACGCTGCTGGCTATCGTCACGAGCATTGTTCTCGAACTTATTCTCGGCCGCATTTTTTTTCACAAATGGCTGCATCCCGCGAGCGCATACATCACGGGTATCAGCGTAGGCATATTGGTTCGATCACCCGCGTTCTGGCCCTACGCCCTGTGCAGTGCAATCTCGATCATGTCCAAATATGTGCTGCGCGTGAAGGGCCGCCACATCTGGAACCCGTCCAACTTCGGCATTTCGGTAATGCTCTTTCTCGCAGCAGACGCCGTCGCTAGCCTGAGTATCCAGTGGGGAAACTATCTCTGGCCGATGCTGGTGATCTGGGCGCTCGGTTCTCTCATCATCGCGCGCCTGCACCGGTTTCACATCACCGGAATCTACGTCGCGTCCTTTCTCGCGTTCGCTTTTTTGCGAAGCTGGATAGTAGGAAGTCCCTGGCAGTCAGAAGTCGCGCCCATAACTGGACCGATGTATCAGCTGTTCATCTTCTTCATGATCACCGATCCAAAGACGACCGTCCGCTCGAAGCGTGGCCAATGCGTCGTCGTGTTTCTGGTGGCTGTGCTGGAAATGGTGCTGCGCCTGCTCCAGGTCGTTTACGCGCCGTTCTATGCGCTCTTTATCGTTGGCCCGGCTGCAATGCTGGTAGAAATCTGGATGGATTCGCGGCGCTCAGACGAGAAGATATTGGCGGCAAAGCGATGATTGGAAAACGACGAATGAGCTATCAAATGGTTGGAATTCAGCCTGCCCTTGTTCTGCTTGGCGCGATGGTGCTTGGTTTATCTGCATGCACACAAACATCGGCGAAATCGATCCAAGCTGTCGCGGAGCTTCCGACGCACGATCCGGTTCGGAGGCCAACGTCCGCTCCAGGCGGTCCCATTCCGGCGCGCTCGTCCGTGGCGGCCGCACCTGCCACGCGTCCATCCGGCCCCATCGAGTTCATGGATGTAACTGAGAAAGCCGGAATTCACTTCAAGCACAACACAGGCGCATTCGGAAAAAAATACTTGCCGGAAACGATGGGCAGCGGCGTGTGCTTTATCGACTATGACAATGATGGCTGGCAGGACATTCTGCTTATCAACTCGATGGATTGGCCCGGGCACAAAACTAGCAAATCGTATCCGGCGCTTTATCACAACAATAAAGACGGAACGTTCAGCGACGTGACCCGCCAGGCCGGACTCGCGATTGAAATGTATGGTCTCGGCTGCGCCGTGGGCGATTACGACAACGACGGATATGACGACATCTATATCACGACGGTCGGATCGAATCATTTGTTCCGCAATCTCGGTAACGGTAAGTTTGCCGATGTGACTGCGAAGGCCGGCGTCGCCGATTCCGGATTTTCTGCCAGCGCCGCATGGGTCGACTACGACAACGATGGCAAACTGGATCTGTTTGTTGCCCATTACGTTGTTTGGTCGCCCGCCAACGACCAATACTGCTCCCTCGACAACAAGAACAAATCCTATTGCACGCCTCAGCGTTTTAAAGGCGAGAGTTCCACTCTCTTTCACAACAGGGGGGATGGCACGTTCGAGAATGTGACGCGTAAAGCCGGACTTTACGACCCTAGCAGCAAGGCTTTGGGAGTTGCGCTGCTCGACTACGACAACGACGGCTGGATGGATCTTTTCGTCTCCAATGACACGGAGCCCAACAAGCTCTACCACAACAATCACAACGGAACTTTTACGGATGTAGCCGTACCCGCGGGGCTTGCGTACGGAGAAGCCGGCACCGCGCGCGCCGGCATGGGAACTGACGCCGCCGACTACGACAACTCTGGATGGCAAAGTCTAGTGCTTGGCAATTTCACAAACGAGGGCATGGCGCTTTATCACAACGACGGCTCGGGGCTGTTCACGGATCAGGCGCCCTCGACGGGCATCGCCCGCCTGTCCTCGAAGTCGCTCACTTTCGGCGCGCTTTTCTTCGACTACGATCTCGACGGATTGCCCGATATTCTTGCGATTAACGGCCACGTCTCCGACGACATTAGCGTAGTACAGCCCAATGTGAAATATGCGCAGCCGCCGCACGTGTTTCATAATCTTGGCAACAACCATTTCGATGAAGTGACGGCGAAGCTTGGCTCTGCGTTGCCAAAGCCGATCGTCGGCCGCGGCGCTGCATACGCCGATTTCGACAACGACGGCGACCTTGATCTGGTGATCATGGCCAATGGCGGAACTGCGCGCTTGCTCAGAAATGACAACGGAAATCAGAATGACGTGCTTCGCGTGAAGACCGTGGGAACGAAGTCGAACCGCGACGGCATCGGAGCTAAAGTCACCGTCAGAACCAGTACCGGAACTCGCCTATTTGGTATGGTGAAGACCGGATCGAGCTACCTTTCGCAAAGCGAGTTGCCTCTTACCTTCGGGTTAGGCAAGCCTGGCGGCAAGACTGTGAGTGTCGATGTTGTGTGGCCGAGTGGCCTCAAAGAGTCGATCGCAAACGTCAAGCCAAACCAGTTCATCGTGATTCGCGAGGGGAAGGGCATCATCGTCTCCCATGCACTGCCTTTTAATCCGGGTGACTAGTTGGGTGGAAGACATTCGTCCATACCTGGGGCGCGCTGCTATCTTCATTGTGCCCTTACGCGTCGGGGGAGGCACGCAGCTGAAAATCATTGAAGCGATGGCGATGGGGAAAGCGGTGATCTCCACTCCAGTTGGCGCCGAGGCGCCTTCCGCTCGTTTCTGGCGAAAAGATCTTTCTGGCGGACACACCTGAGGACTCCACCCCGCAGCGAATCACGGTCTTGCGGACCCCATCACGTGGCCCAGAAATCCGTCGGTGAATGAGGGGTTGTAGGCAAAGCTCAAACGTGGGGCGAAGTCGTGCCAATCAGGATGGTAGTAGCCGGGCGCATGGTTCGCTTTGCCGCCAAAGTTGTACAGCATAGCAGCGGCGTGTCCCGGATGGCCTGGGGAAGTTCGTGGACCATGAGCATGTCGAGAGATGCCGCGACCGTGGTGTCCATCGTATCTAGCGAGACCTGAGAGCCGGTTCCGTTGACTTCAATTGCCTCGGTCGCGTTGCCGATCTTCAGCTGAGTATTTTGCGTATGCGCGGAATTGACTCCGACGTACACATTGTCGATGTTCTGCTGTGCAAAACCTTCCTTTGTGAAGGTGAGCCGGTATGCTGCGCCCGGCAACACCTTCAGAAACGTGTACACGCCAACCGCGTTCGTCTTGGTCTCGTAGCTGGTGTTGGTTTTTGTGTCAGTGAGCTTCACCATGACATCAGGGATTAGCGCTCCACTCGCGTCAGTGACGACGCCATTAAGGGAGGAAACATCCCGCGCTGCCAGCAAGGACGGCAAAACAAGACAAAGCGCCGAAACAACCATCAACACAACTTGTACGAAGTATCGACCAGGACTCGATTGCATGCGGAGAGCCTCCTTTTGTCACACGGCTCTCGCCTGTCAATGTGCAGGTGAGACTCCAAATAATTGTTGCGATCGGTGTTGGGGACAACTATTCGTGAGAACATGGCCGGCCGCTTGCTTAGGGAGACGGACTAACGCTCTTTGCGGACGGGGCAGAGCAGAAGCGATGGGACAGTCGAACGAGGTCTACTGGAATTTGTAAATAAATATAAAGATCCGAAATTGTGGTTTTCCGGCACAATGCAAGACAAAACACCCACCGAACAAGACTGTGAAATCGCGCAGGAGTCTTTGCTGAAGAGAAAGCGTCTTGTCTTACGAACCGAGAATAATGGTCAGGCTGATTCTTCCATTTGGAGCGCCAGCACCTCGGACGGCCCAGACGAGATCTTCTCCGCGTCGCGCGGCGCGACGCGGAACGGGATCGTGATGGTCACAGAAACTCCGCCCTCAGGAGGGCATGCCAGCTCGACGCTCTGATTTTCGCCATACAGCGTCTCCATACGTTGCCGCGTAACTTTGAGGCCGACCCCACAGCCGCGCTCATTGCTGGCGGACAATCCGGGCCCATTGTCTTTGATCTCCAGCTTTAAATCGCCATTCTGACGGCATGAAGAGATCCGTATCTCTCCACCTGAAGTCATGCGGGAAATGCCATGCTTCACTGCGTTATCGACAACAGGCTGCAACAGGAGCAACGGCACCTGGGCATCGAGTGTTTCCGGTGCAACGTCGAAAACCACGCTGAGTCGTTCTTCGAAACGAATCCGCTCAATTTCCAGATAGCAGTTTACGAATTCGAGTTCGCGGTTGAACGTGGTGATCTGCGTTCCGGCGAACTCCAGATTCATCCGCAGCAGATCGGCGAGGCGTGTAATCATGCGGTCCGCTGCATGCACATCCGTAAGCATCAACGCAGAGATGGAATGCATGGTATTGAAGAGAAAATGCGGCTGCAGCTGGCTTTTCAGCGACTGCAAATGCGCTTTGGCGAGCTGGCCTTCAAGCTGGGTCGCGCGAAGTTCACGGTTCTGGAACTTTCCGTAATAGGAGATCGCCTGCGCGACGAGAACTATGGGAACAAACGTTCCAGTGATGTCGTCCACGACGTTGTTGAGAAACAGCTTTCGCAGGCCCGACCATTGGATCGCGAAGGAATGCGTATGCGAGTTCCAGATGGCCGAAGTCCAGTCATGTAGTTTCCCATCATAGAGGGCATAGGGCGTAAGACCGCGCAACGCCACGTGCGCCATCGAAAACAAAATTCCTGCCGCGAGATACATTAATGCGCGAAGCTTCCAATTATGGCGGCTGACCGGATATCGAATCGCGAATGCGTAAACAAAAGGGGTCAGCGGCGCGTACATGAGAATCTGGCTGAGTTCGAGCCACAGAGTAGTGGTGAACTTCATTGGCATATCGGTGGAGAGATAAAGCCTCCAGATGGTGAAGGTACCGACCAGCGCTACAAACAACCAGACGCCGAAACTGATTCCCCAGATTGGCCAAGTCCACGGAGCACGGGATGGGATTGAGAAGGACGGGACCTCTTTGCGAAATGCATCAACATTCCGCCGGGGCCGCCGGGCGAGTTCCCCTCCACAATTCGGACATGTCCTTTGCCGGTTGGCATAGCATGCTAAACAGAACGTACAGTCGTAGGAACATGCGTAGGCTTCGCCGTCGAGCGGCAGCGCAATTCCGCATGCTTCGCAGTTGCCTTTCATTGTCCGGGCCTCTTGATCGGGAGTGAGAGTAATCCACTATTCAATCACGCACGTGCTGCAGCAAGCGGTGGATTCCATCCCTATTAGACGTGCATTCGTCCCATAGGAAATCACTCTAATCCTCTATTTCCAGCGGGTAGAAGCAATTCGACGCTGCTTGTGTAGAAGCTGTCCGAAGTAGATGGGCTGCCTTCAGACGCGTTGCCATCCGCTGCCTGCAACTGATTCGACTCGCCGCAGTTCCCCTTGTTCCGTCATAATTCTTAACTCTTCTGCGATCGCTTGAACTGCGAGGTCGTCGTTGGGAAACGAGAAGGATCCGCGCCGCAAGATGCGCGCATGGACTTCCTGACTAGAAACTACGTCGAAAGTCTCGAAAACTGCGATGCGGATCGCACGCCGAAGCGCCAAATCCTGGCTATCGGCACTTTGCCTGTTTGAATCGGGATCTGTCCGCACTTCGACCGGGTCGCTCGCGAATTCATTCTCGCCACAGACTTTGGTCTTTTCTTGCCGGGCTGCCGGCGCACTTCCCCCACCCAGGCTCCGCAGAGTTCTGACAGCGATTCGCAAATTGCGGATGCGGGTCGTGACTTCCTTGTATTGAGCCCGGAGTTCATGGTGTTCGAGGACAACAAGTTTCAGGACCTCTGAAACAGAAGCCTGTTGGGGTACGTGAGTGTAGTCGGTAGCCATAGCAACATCGCCATTATTGACACGATTTGTTTTTTCTTCCAGATGTTGGGGACAGAAGCATCCGCAACCGGGGCAGGTTCATCAAACATTTACAAAATCTGCACTTCTTCTTTAACGATTTCGCCTGGTCTGCGTCTATTCGCTAATACGGAATGGTGGCACGGAAATATGCTTCCCGATTCTGCTCCATTGGCGCCTACAGACGTAACGCCGAGCAAGCTGGTGCGCATCGTGATCGCGGATGACGAACGGCTTGCTCGTCAAAAAGTGCGAATGTTGCTTGAGTCGGAGCCGAACGTAACCGTCATCGCGGAATGCCAGGACGGCAAACAGACCGTGTCAGCGATCAACGTCCTCCGCCCAGACCTGCTTCTTCTCGACATTCAAATGCCTGACCTGGATGGGTTCCAGGTGCTCGACGAGATTCCTGCACAGGAAATGCCGGTTGTGATCTTTACTTCGGCCTACGATCAATACGCCATTCGTGCATTCGAAGCACATGCGCTTGACTACCTCTTGAAGCCTTTCGATCAGGAGCGCCTCCATCAGGCGATCGAGCGCGCTCGGATCGAGTTGCTGAACTCCGAACATCGCGAAGTAACGCACCGCATCATGGAATTGTTATCTCATATCAAATCCGGTGCGGTAGCAGCGCCGTCAGATTCGCCCAACCGGCTGATAATCAAAGCGAAAGGTCGCGTCATTTTCCTGGATATGGACGAGATTGACTGGGTGGAAGCGGCTGCAAACTATGTTCGGCTGAACGTTGGCAAGGAGGCGTATCTTCTGCGCGAAACTATCTCCCGCACGTCGGAACGCCTCAACCCCGATCATTTCATTCGCATTCATCGCTCAACAATTGTGAATGTGAAGAAGATCAAGGAATTGATTCCAGTCAACAGCGGCGAATACATTGTCGTGCTCAAGAACGGCAAGGAACTATCCTGCAGCCGCGGCTACCGCGGCTTTTTACAGAGCGTGATCGAGAAAAACTCCTGATTCGCTCTCTTTTCTGTTTTCGCTGTCTTCATCCCGGCAAATCATCTAAGCGTCCCATGAGTTGAGGCCCGTTGCACGAGGGCCCGTCTTGTAGGCATGGCTGGATGTCGCTGCAACGGCGAAGCGGCTCGCGATGGCTCATCATTTGGACGTCGCCTCTCCCGACTGTGCTCTCGCAGACATTCCAGAGCATGCGGGATTCTGTTGACTGTTCTTGCGCTGAGCCTCTGGAGCTATGCTTCGGGCGGCGACCTCGTCGGTACCATACCGAAGAACGAACAGATTCCGGATTTGCCCTTCCACCTCTATCAGGGATATCTGGTCGTAGTCGAAGGAAGAATCGGCAATCTCGATCACCAGAATCTACTGCTCGATACCGGAACGAGTCCAAGCATGATCGACAGCAGCGCCGCTAAGAAACTTGACCTCAGTGGGACGGCAGACGGCATTTCGCTTTTCAACAAACAAATTGCGGCAGAAAGGATTGTTTTACATGATCTACAGATTGGTCCATTACGGCGGCGGGATTTTCAGGTGATGGTGGCAGACTTCTCGAAGATCGCAAATGATCTGGGAACGCATCTCGACGGCGTGATCGGACTCGACGTCTTAGGCGCACAAAGTTTCACTATTGATTACAAGAAGCAGCGCATTTCTTTCCACGCTTCGCGACAACGTCATTCCGCGCCATTCTCAGCGGGGCCGCAATTCATCACCGTCAAGTTCAATACAGGCAACCGGGAGCTTCACCTGCTCGTAGATACGGGCACGCCGCATCTGGTGATCTTTAAGCAGGCTTTGCAGGACTTAGACTACGAATGGTCCCCGGTGACGGGGTCAGGGAAAAACCTCTCCGGCATCGTGTCGTATCGGGATATCATCCTGCCCAAAGCAATGCTGGGCGCGGAGATCATTGGCCCGGAGCGCGCCTCCGTGGTCGTCAACCAGAAAAATGTCGAGACTGAATACGACGGCCTGATCGGAGTTTCACTCTTGCGGCCCAACCAGCTGAGCTTCGATTTTGAGAACAGAGTTCTGGGATGGAACAATTGAAGCGCAGTAAACGGAATTTGTGAACCGGCGCGAACTGATGCACGGAATGAGTCTTTGCGGGCTGGCCGCTGCGACTCCGCGTCCAAATGCTCATTCGAACGCCTTTGTTCACTCCCGGTTAACTGTAGATGAGGCGCCGCTGCCGAAGAATGTTGCCGGCATTCGCCTTGTCGATTCCCATGTCGCTCGAAAAGCCGCCCTGCTTGCCCGCGAATGCTCGCCGCCGTATTTGTTCAACCACGCGGTCCGGACATTTCTATTTGCTTCTATCACCGGCCGCTCTCTAAAACAGAACTTCGATGAAGAACTGCTATTTTTAGCATGCATTTTTCACGATATGGGGCTGACGGACCGATTCCAGGGCGACTTGCCTTTCGAGATTAAGGGAGCGGAGGCAGCGAAGCAATTCCTCACGTCACATTCCTACGCGGAGCCCGGAATTCAGACGATTTGGGATGGAATCGCCATGCACGCCTCAGCAAAACGCAGACTTGAATCCGAGGCGGGGAAATGCCTTCACGATCTGGTCAACCTCACTCTTGCTGACCTGCGTAGGATCAGCCCCGAGCACATCGGCTCCCGCCCCCTCCGCTACGTATCTGGATTCCGCCCGAAGAATTTCTGTGATCTGGTGGTGCAGGCTCTGTACTCCGATTAGGCACCGCCTTTCCCAAGAAATACGTCCCGATTCTCAAGGAAGAACACTCCATTCCACTCGTCCAATAAAAAGAGCCGCCAGCAGAAGCTGGCGGCCTGCAGGCGCATAGCGCATGCTAGAAGGTGAGCTTTAAGGTGAACTCCGCAACCCGCGGCGCTCCCAGTCCATAGACTCCTGTGCCAGCTCCGACCCGAACGTTTTGCGTTCCTTTGTAATCCGTTCCACCGATGCTTCCTGGCTGCCCCGACAGGTACGGGCTGAGAACGTTTGGAGGAAGATCGAAGTTGGCGAAGTTGAACAAATTGAAGAACCCGATGCCCGGTTCGATGGTGACCGTCTCCTTAATGCGGTACTTCCAGCGAAGCGACATATCGAGATCCTTGAGCCATGCCAGGCCGACTGCGCCCGGAACCGCAGAAGGAAGAGCCGGAGCCACGCCTGCCATTCCCTGCAGCTGAGACAATGTGAATAGTCCTTGACTGATTAGCACCTGGCCGGCCGGAGTCGGCTGTCCCGCAACCGTCTGGTTATAGTTGCTGATGACTCTCGCCAAGTCGCCCGGCCCAATTCCTCTCATGAACGAGCCGTTCTTCGTTCCCGGCAGGTAATCCTGCGTCGTTCCATCACCGGTAAAGTCAGTGCGGAAGATTTCGCCGTCGCCCAGGCCGGAGTTCGGCACCACGAGTGGCGTTGAAAGCGGGCTGTAGAAGTGGCCAATCATTCCCAACTGAAATCCAAACGGAAGATCGAAGCTGCCGCCGAATGAGAGTTGATGTGTGCGGTCGAGGGTGGATGGTCCCATAAAGCGGAACGGATTCGCATTGTCTGCAGCGCCCGTGACGAAATCCTGGTCCGCATACTGTTGATAGTTCGGAGGCTGGGAAGTGGGACCCGCCCCTCCGGGATTCACGAACTTTGACAGGCTATAGGAAACTTGAAGGTTCGCATTCTTCAGTCCCTTGATCGGGTTGGCCACGTTCTGCACCAGTTTAAGATCGAGTGCGTTGTAGACGGAGCGTCCGATCGGAAGCAGGAAGTTCAGATTGGCAGCGCCTGGATTGAGCCCGGGAAAAGCGCAGCCCTGAGGCGGGCAGCCGCCGACTCCATTTGTTCCAGTCACTGTGGTTCCAAGTGGACCTACACCTAATTCGGTTGTCGTGGTCAGTCCCTGCTTGGCGAAGTCTTTCATCTGGGCGCCCAGATTGGCGGGTTCTCCCAACCCCGGGCATCCGCCAGCCGCCAGCGCTCCCGCGAGTGAGGAAGCACCGCAAGCCGCAATCGTGTTGTTGATCGCGGCCTGCGCCCCGGCCAGATTGAAATAGCGCGTGTCGCCAGCATGGTTCAAATCGACACCGAGCAGCGAGTGGGTTTCCACGTTGCGAACGTAATCAGCGCTGAGAATCGTCCCGCGGCGCAATTCGCGTTGGATACCGACATTGATCTGAACCGACCGCGGAGTCTGGAAGTTTGGTGCGAAGGTGGAAGGAGTCGTGGCTGTACCGAGTCCTACACCTTGATCGAGTAGACTGCCGATGTAGCCGCCGTTCTGCAAAGTTGGGGTAAATGGGTAGCTCGACTGATAAGTGTTGAACAGATTAATGATATTGGCCGCGGCTGCTCCCATCGTGATGGGATTGCTGCCGTTGCCGCAAATACCATCGGGAATCGGAATGGAGCCTCCCGGGATGGGAATGGGTTGCGCTACTGCTCCGGGCCCATTACAAAGACTGGGGGTTTGCAGGAAGGCTCCGGTCGCTTCACGTGTTGGACGGTCGAAGAGCACGTTATTCCAGATCGTGTTCTCGTAGTAGAGTCCCGCTCCAGCGCGTATCACCGTCTTTCCGTTTCGGGTCGGATCCCACGCAATGCCGATTTGCGGCGCAAAATTCAGATTCGGTTGACGAATGCGCGCACCGAGGTCCGGGTAGGTAGGGACAATATTGTTGAGAGCCGGGATGCCGGGAAGATCCGCATCGTTTCGTCCTGTGTCTCTTACGTAGCGGAGGCCGACTTCGATGTTCAAGTTCGGCCTGGCCTTCCAGCTATCTCCTAAATAGAAAGCAATGCGGTTGTCTGGTCCGAGGCCTCCCGCTGGGTACCCGAAGGCCGGTTGAGTTGTCGCGAACCCAATTCCGTTGCCCATCTGGATCGCCTGAACGTCATAATTCAGCGGGTTAGAAGCGGTCGTACCATCCGGGCCAGCAGGACAGGCGGGGCTGACAACCGCGCAATTCGCATCCAGCAAGTTGGGAGATGAGAAAACTACGGGCGCAATACTGAAGAAAGCCGCAAAACCTCCGCCTTGAATATGGTTGTAGGTTGCCCCAAAGCGCACGAGATGAGTCTTAATTGATTTGCTGCCGTCGTACTTGAGCTCGTGATCACTTTGCGGCGTGCCCTGCGGGGCCAGATAGTTGGGGCCGACTGCAAGCGGACCGTTGAGTATCGTCAGGCCTGAATCGGAGAAAGGTTGCCCCTGATCGCCGTTTTGAATTTGGTTTTGGAATTTCAGATATTCGAAGCGCACGCTGTGGGTAAAGGTCCCGGTATTGAAATCCAGGCCCAGTACGTGCGAGCGCGAATCGTTCTTGTTGCTGTAGACCTGAAAGCTTGAAGCAAAGAATGTCGCGTCGGTCAGACTCGCGAAATAACCATACCGGTAAAACAACTTCGCGCTGTTTGTGAGCTGGTAGTCTAACTTTCCCAGCAATTCAGTCTCACGGAACGGCGCATTGAAAAAGCCGGAATCCGCGGCAAACGGCGCAGGCAGAGATACCGGCGATTGCAAGTTGTTTAGCGTGCGTTCGCCGTCCGCGAAGAAAAAGAGTTTGTCTCTAATGATCCGGCCGCCGAGATTGCCACCGTACTGGTTTCTCTGAAACCCGGGAGCGCCCAAGCCCGGAGGCGTGGGCAGCGCGGCGGAAATTGCATCATGATCGCGGAAATATCCAAACGCCTGGCCGTGATACGAGTTTGTTCCGGACTGGGTCGTGACGTTCACGGCACCAGAGGACGTCAGGTCGTTTGAGAGATCGAGCTTCGATTGGCTGATCTGGAACTCCGCAATTGCGCTGGCAGGAATGTCCTGGGTCGTAGTTCCTACAGTCTCATCGCTGACGTCGACGCCGTCGACTTCAATGCGAGCACTGCGACCGAATCGGCCGCCGAAAGAAATCGAGGAGTAGCCGACCTTCGTCGGATCGAAGTTTGTGCCGTCCTGGATTTGCACCCCAGGCTCGAGCTGCGCGAGATCAAGAAAGTTTCTGCCATTCACGGGCAGGTTCTCGATCTGCTGGCGAGTCAGAACACCCTGCACAGACGCCTGTTCGGTGTTGACTTCGATTCCTCCAGCCTGCACTTCAATCACCTGGCTCTCCTGGCCGACTTGCAGCGTGGGATTGAAGGTCGCGGTGTTTCCGACCTGCACATTCACCACTTGACTCACGCTGCTGAAGCCTTTGGCTGAAACCTGGACGCGGTACTCGCCGGGAGTAAGCGCGCCAGAAGTGTAGGCACCCGAAGAATTCGAGGTCAGCCGAATGATCGAATTAGTCGCGGTGTTGGTGACAGATACCGTAGCAGTGCTGACAACCGCCCCTGTGGGGTCGGTCACAACACCATTGATACTGCCAGTGCCCACCGTGGTCTGCGCGTTTGCGGGCGAAAGCGCCACCAGCCATAACGCGGTTGCAATGTTTAGATATAAAAATGCGCGTTGCACACACCAAACCAGACCACGCTGCTCCATCATGCCAAGCCTCCGCTGCCGTTCTTGAACTCTCGACGGTCAGATTCAACTTGTCGAAGGGCAACTTGGCATCCGCTCAGGGGAACACTCTACGGGTGCATGGATGGCAGGGACAGATGAATGAATAAGAGAGATCAGCAGTGGAGTTTTGGTAAGAAGGGAATCTGCAGGTTAATCGTGATGAAGGCGATTTCTATGGTTCTCCAAAGTTTCTGCGTGTTTAGCTATGAAGAACTGGATCACGAGGAATTGGTCCAGGAGTTTGGCACTTAGTCCTCTCACCTTTCTTCCTCGCAACAATGTAACGTCCCGGTCACAGCCCAACTCCTGAGAACGTCAATCTGCACAACAAGGTGTCCCGTGCAATGGGAGGATTAAGGCAAAAGTCCGTAAACGTCGAGTTCCGTCTGGGTCCCGATATATACCTTCCCATTGGCGACCGTCGGCACGGCAAATTTTATGAATGTCCCTGCTTTATCGCGGGTCGAATTCTGGCCGCTGTTGTAAAGCTCGCGGGTAAGATTTGCGGCGTCATAGGCATGAAGTTGCGCAACGTTCCCGGTGATCGTACTAATGGCCCAGACAATTCCGTCGGCATTTCCGTTCGCCGATACCGCGGGCGTCGCGCCTGGGTATGGATAAGTGGTGGCAGATTCTGAAGTTGGCGATGTGGAAAGCAGCCCCTCCGAAAGCAGGAAAGATTTCAAGAAATCACCGACTCCACAGAAGTAAACATTGCTCTGCCAATAAGCTGGGTTGCTATGGGCATTCGGCACCGTGCCGGCAGGCAACGTTTGCAGCACTTGGTTCCCAAGCGGACTGTACTTCCCAAGGTTGGTGCGGTCCATCAGATACACCATTCCTTGCTTGCCGAAGACAACCAGCACATCAGTCGGAGGTGCGGGTTGGGTAGGCAATAGCAAAGGCCCTCCGGAACCCAAATCCAGATCTGAACCATTGAGCGATTGGAAGTTCGAGGGGACAAAATAGTCATTTACGTTGAGCGTGCTCCCACTGAGGCCGAGATTGAGCAGACCCTCGCTATAGTCGATTCCTCCCTGATCGATGTCAGTCGTGCCATTTCCGATCGCAACGAAGATGTTGCCAAATTCATCGACGGCGGGGGCTGCGCCACTCTGCCAGATTCCACCTTCAACACCGTTCGGGGTGGGGTTGAAAACTGCGACCTGTTGTAAGGAACCTTCCTCATATCCCATGAGCCAGCCATGGAAAGGCTGGATATCGCAATGCGAAGCCCAGCCGATGTAAACCACACCGTTATCAATGAACAAGCCGGCACGCTGGTTCTCCGTTTGCGGATTGAATATCACCGAACCATTTGCTGTGTTCACGGATGCCTGAATAATGACCGGACTGCCCGGAGTTTCAAGGCCCGTCGTGATGTCAAGGGCGTGGAGGGTCTGGAAATACGAGGGCACACCGCCAGTGACCACTTTCGTTCGCGCCAAGATATATATGGTGTTCGTCTGCGGATCGATCACTGGCGTGGAAGTGATGCCGACCTGCGGTGAAATATTGTTGCAGCCGCCGATGTCGGTTGTATTGAGCGTTTGCGCTCCGTTCGTCAGGAAACTCACTTGCCATAAAGGCGCGCTGCCTATTCCGTCAGCGTCGAAAGCGTACGCTGAGTCGTTTTCTGTTACCACATACAGCACGTTATGCGCACCCTGGCCGGGAATGTTAACGCCCTGAACGTACAACGGTTCCGCATATATTTGCCCATCCACGGGATAAGAAAATAATTTTCCAAACTGATCCACATTCACGTTGCCGGTGGTCAATACGGTTTCGTCCAGATTCTGACCGGTGCGCCCGTCGTCGTTGTGGTATACGAAGGTCCCTGCGTAGGACGTAACCACCATGGGAACGCTTGCGCTCTGCGTCGGATTGGCGGTGCTGGTCGCGTTCACGAGGTGCGGGCCGGCGGCAAGTGGAGCGGTATACAAGCCGCTGGTGGATATTGTGCCCACGGTGCTGTTGCCGCCAGTGATACCGTCGACCGCCCACGTGACCGCCGAACTCACTACGCCATTGATGGAGGCCTGAAATTGTGCGGTCTGGCCAGGCGTCGCCGACGCCTGCACGGGACTGATCGAAACCGTGCTGCTCGGCTGGGTCGCGGTTCCGTTGAGCATCACGGTTTGCAGCGTGGATGGATCCGCGTCGGAAAAGGTGACAAATCCAGATCGCGATCCTGTCGCCGTGGGAGTGAACGTGACTTGCACGCTGCACTTTGCCCCAGCCGCCAACGACGAACCGCAATTGTTGGTCTCCCCATAATCGCCACTGGCCACGATGCTTGAAATGCTGAGCGCAGTAGCTCCTGAATTTGTCAATGTGATGGTTTGCGGAGAACTTGTTGACAGCAGATTCTGCGATCCAAAGGTCAGAGTCGAGGGCGAAATCGAGGCCACGGGGCCTCCCGCTGTCCCGGTTCCACCCAAGGTAACTGATTGCGGACTGCCCGTAGCATTGTCGGATACGGAAACAGCTGCGGCCCGGGCACCCGCAGCGGTGGGCCTGAAGGTTACGTCGATCGTGCAACTTCCTCCGTTAGCTACAGCAGTGCCGCAGTTGTTGGTTTGCGAAAAGTCCGCGGCGTTAGCGCCCGTGGCTGCAATGCTTGAAATCGTCAGTGTGCCACTGCCGGTGTTGAACAGCGTAATTCCATTTACCGGGCTTGAGGTCCCGATCGCCTGATCGGGGAAGGTGACACTGGAAGTGCTGAAACTCACGCTGGAGGCAATTCCCGTGCCTCCCAACGGCGCACTTTGCGGACTTCCTGCCGCATTGTCGCTGACGGAAATGCTGGCCTGACGCGATCCTGCGGCAATCGGCTTAAAACTAACGTTGATCGTGCAATTCGTGGCGGCAGCCAGAGAATTCCCGCAGTTGTTCGTTTCCGAGAAATCTCCTGGATCAAGGCCGGTAATCGTTATGCCTGTAATTGTCAGGGTCGCATTCCCGGCATTGCTCAGGGTCAATTTCTGCGCGCTGCTGGTGGATCCCACGTTAACGTTTCCAAAAGAAAGAGTGCTGGGAGACAACGTGACCGTGGCTGCGATGCCCGTGCCGCTCAGAGACGCCGTCTGCGGGCTTCCGCTGGCATTGTCCGCAATGCTGACCGTCGCAGTGCGTGTGCCGGTTGCGGTTGGTTTGAAGGTCACGTTGACCTGGCAGCTTCCACCGGCCACGACTTTGCTGCAGGTATTGGTCTGCAAGAAGTCGGTCTTGTTCGTGCCGGTAATGCTGATGCTAGTCACGGTCAGCCCTGCTCCACCCGCATTGGTGAGCGTTATGGTGGAAATCGAGCTTGATGATCCAACAATCTGGTCCGGGAATGTGACGCTGGTTGGGGAAAGGGTCACGCTCGGAGCAATGCCGGTGCCGGTAAGAGGAACGGTTTGAGGACTGGTGCTGGCGCTGTCGGTAACGGTGAGCGTGCCTGGCGCCACGCCCGCTGCCGCCGGCGAAAAGGTGACGCTGATCGTGCAATTCGCTCCCTTTGTGACCGAGGCGCCGCAAGTATTGGTCTGAGAATAGTTGGCAGATGTTGCAACCTTGGTGATGGTCAGCGTCGCGCCTGTATTGTTGGTGAGGGTAATCGCTTTCACGCCACTTTTGGCCCCGACGCTTACATTGCCAAAGTTTGCACTGGTGGGCGCAAATAGGACGGCTGGTGTCGTTCCTGTTCCCATCAGCGTCACACTTTGCGGGCTGCTGGAGGCATTGTCTGTAATGACGACTGTTCCCAAATTTGTTCCTGAAGAGGTCGGAGTAAACGCGACGCTGATCGCGCAGTTTGCTCCCGCAGCGACCGAACCGCCACACGTATTGGTCTGCGAATAATTGCCGGTCGTGGAAATGGTCGTGATGGTGAGCGGTCCGCTGCCCGTATTGGTGAGCGTAACCGTTTGCACTGGACTCGTCGTGTCTACGCTCTGATTGCCGAAGGTTAACGAGGTGGGTGACAGGCTGATTCCCGGCGCGCTTGTCCCTGTGCCGCTAAGACTGACCGTTTGTGGGCTGCCTGCGACGTTGTCAGCTACGCTGACGTTCCCCGTGAGAGTGCCGGTGATCGTCGGTGCAAACGTAACCGTGATGATGCACGCCCCGCCGGCGGCGATCGTCGTTCCACAGGTATTGGTCTGGCTGAAGTTTGCGCTGGCAGTTATGGATGTGATCGTAAGCGGCACGCTGCCCGCATTCGTAAGCGTGACCGTCTGCGCGGGACTCGTTGTCCCTACCGTTTGCGAACTGAATGTCAGGCTGCTTGGGGAAAGAGTCACGCTTGCAGACACACCCGTTCCCAGTAGACTGACCAGTTGAGGGCTGCCCGAAGCATTGTCGGCAATGGAAAGATTGGCGGTCATTGTTCCGCCCGCCGTAGGCAGGAATGTGACATTGATCGTGCAACTAGTGCCGCCATTCATACTGGCCGGGCAGTTATTGGTCTGACTGTATTGGTTGCTGTTCGTGCCGGTGATCGTGATGCTGCCGATCGCGAGCGCCGCGCTGCCTGAGTTAGTCAGCACCACGCTTTGTGCGGCACTTTGAGTGCCGATACTTTGTGACCCGAACGCCAGACTTGTTGTCGAGAGCTTGGCCGCAGGCCCCTGTAGCAGGATCGAAACCGTGTTGTCTTCGGAGTTCGAAGCAACAAGATCGAGTCTGCCATCCAGATTGAAATCTCCGGCCGCCAGTCCGATCGGCGAGTCGCCCGTAGGAAAAGTGACCGCCGTTGCCGTGCTGAACGTGCCGTCGCCGTTCCCAGGCAGGATGGAAACGGTGTTGTCACCAAAGTTCGAAACTGCAACGTCGAGTTTGCCGTTATTGAAGAAATCTCCCACCATCAGCGCGAAGGGCAAATCCCCGACTGGATAAGTCACGCCGTTGGCGAAAACTCCACTTCCGCGATTCAAAAGGACAGAGACAGTATTGCTGCCATTGTTGGAGGCGACCAGGTCAAGCTTGCCGTCACCGTTCAAATCCGGCGCGACCAAGCCGTCCGGGTCAGAGCCGGTCCCATAAAAGACGGCGCTTTGGAAAGTTCCATCACCGTTACCGAAAAAAACACCGATATTGTTCGTTCCGGAATTGACCGTAGCGAAATCAACAATCCCGTCTCCATTGAAATCGCCAGCCACGATAGCAATGGGGCTGGATCCAGCTGGGTAAGTCACGCCTGACTTGAAGGTGCCATCCCCCATTCCGAGATAAACGGAGATCGTGTTATCGGCGCTGTTCACCGAAATGATGTCGAGGAATCCGTCGCCGTTGACGTCGGCGGTGGTGACCGCGATCGGTTCCGTGCCACCTGCATAGTCCAAGTGAGGCTGGAAGGTGCCATCGCCATTGCCAAGCAGCACAGAAATTGTGTAAGACGCACGATTGGCGGTGACGATGTCCAGTTTGCCGTCGCCATTGAAGTCGCCGACGGCGACCGCGCAAGGATCCGTGCCCGTCGCCGGACTCGATTGCAGAGTAAATCCTCCCGATCCGTTTCCTACCAGAATCGAAACCGTATTGGAATTGCGATTGCCTACGGCAATGTCAGGCTTGCCGTCGTTGTTGAAATCGCCAACTATCACGCCACGCGGATTCGTCCCCACGTTTAATGTCGATCCCCCCATCGCGATGGTCTTGACGGAGGTAGCGATTTGAAAAAATTGTGGATTCGACGCGCCGCCTGAGGGAATCGGGTTGTTGACGACTATCTTGCCGGTTCCTGCCACAGCCAGATCCGAGGAGAGAAGAGAGGCCTTGAGCTGCATCGTGCTTACGAATGTTGTAGTCCGGCTCGCGCCATTCCAGAGAACCGAAGCCCCGTTGGCAAATCCCACGCCATTCACCGTCACGTTGGTGGCCGCGCTTCCAGGAGATGCGGCCGTCGGGACCAGGGGCTGTTGAAGTAAAGGAACAGGATTCGGCACAGTTCCAGACAAAGGGATGCTTTGCGGACTTCCAGACGCGTTGTCGGTGACGAGGACTGAGGCACTCCGGGAACCGGTTGCAGTCGGCTGAAACCGAACGCTGATGGTGCAGTTGCCGCCCACTGGCACAGAACTTCCGCATGTATTGCTTTGGCTGAAGTCAGCCGGGTTCGTGCCGCTTATCGAAATGCTCGTAATGCTCAACACGGAAGTCGCTGCGTTGGTGAGGGTTACGTTCTGCGGATTGCTCGTCACTTGTAGAGGCTGGCTGGCGAAAGTCAGAGACGAAGGAGAAAGACCGACCGTAGAAGACGAGGTGCCGGTACCCGTGAGCGTGGCGGGAACCGGGGAAATAGCCGACGTAAAAGTCACGTTGACGGTCGCGGAGCGGCTTCCCACAGCCGCAGGGGTAAAGCTTATGCTGATCGTGCAGGATGCTCCGGCGCTAATGCTTCCACAGCTGTTCGTCTGGGAAAAATCGGACGCGTTGGCTCCGCCAATGGTGATCGTGGAAACGCGAACGGTGCTCTGGCCGACGTTGGAAAGCGTAAGTGTCTGGCCGGCAGATTTCGTACCTACGGCTTGATTGCCAAAGTTAATAGTGGCTGGCGAAAGGCTCCCGATGGTTCCAGTTCCCGTGAGAGAAATGACCTGCGGGCTGCCCGTGGCACTATCCGTGATTGTCAGAGTTCCATTTGCTGTGCCGTTTACTTGAGGCGAGAACGTAACCGAGATCGTACAACTGGCTGAGACCGCCAGTGTTGCCCCGCAAGTCCTGGTTTGCGCAAACCCATTGCTCGCAATAATGCTGGAGAGTGTTACAGAACTGGCGCCTGTGTTGGTGAGGGTGACGGTCTGAGCCGGACTGGTGGTTCCCTTAAGCTGCGTGCTGAAAGTGAGACTGGTTGGCGATAAAGACACCGAACTGGCCGCCTGAGCCCACGAGCAGGAAAAAAATAATAGGAACGACATCAGCAAAGCACGGGAGCAACGTGGGAGGGGACCCGGGCAGGAATTGCCAGGGAAACGGCGCGAAAGTCCAGAAGTGGACGGCACGGACCTACCCCTTGTTCGATAGTTAAAGGTTTACGGCGAAACCAGCCGTAAGAGGCCAGAAACGGGGAGCTTGAGTATCTCATACAGATTGTCCTTGGGGAAGGGTCTTCTATTCTCTTCGCGATCCTCCAAATCCCTTGCGGGGCAGGACTTTTGCGGCATTGCACGGTAAGAGAGAGACTGCGGAAACTCAAGGCTGGGGTCTTCTGCTTTCACGTGTCGAGCCCAGTTTGCCGGGCCGAGATGCGGTGGATCATTGCCCTCCGCATGTTGCGAGCGGATCGGATTCCGCCCTTGCTCCAGTGCGTGGCCCTATGAAAAACTAGGAAGTTAATAGCTTCCCACCAGGTTCCAGCAAACTATGTCTAGTGTGCGCACATTGTTCGAGAAAATTTGGGACGCGCATCTTGTCGCGCAACCGGCCGGTCGGTCGCCCATTGTGTACATCGATTTGCACCTCGTCCACGAGGTGACTTCGCCGCAGGCGTTCGATGGCTTGCGGGCCGGGGGGAGAAGAGTCCGGCAGCCTGCGCGAACTGTCGCCACCGTCGATCACAACATCCCTACGGAACCGCGGGGAACTCCGATCACAGATCTGATAGCCGCAAAGCAGATTTCCGCCTTGCAGCAGAATTGCAAGGAGTTCGGCGTCCGGCTGTTTGATATGGATTCGCCGGAGCAAGGCATAGTGCACGTGATTGGCCCCGAGTTGGGGATTACGCAACCGGGGATGACGATCGTGTGCGGAGACAGCCACACGAGCACTCATGGCGCGTTTGGAGCGCTGGCGTTTGGTATCGGCACTTCAGAAGTCGAACACGTGCTGGCCACGCAATGCCTGACGCAATCCAAACCGAAAACCATGAAGATTGATGTTCGCGGCCAGTTGGCCGAGGGCGTGACCGCGAAGGATCTGGCCCTCGGAATCATTGGCCAAATCGGGACCGATGGCGCGACAGGACACGTAATCGAATACGCCGGCGATGCGGTCCGGGCGCTATCGATGGAGAGTCGAATGACTCTCTGTAACATGAGCATCGAGGCGGGCGCTCGGGCGGGCATGATTGCGCCCGACGAAACGACAATTGGCTATGTGAAAGAACGCCGCTTCGCGCCCGCTGGAGCCGATTGGGACAAGGCGGTTGCATACTGGCGCAGCTTGCCGTCCGATCAACATGCTTCTTTCGACAAGGTCGTGGAGATCGATGCCACCCATCTCGGCCCCTTCGTGACCTGGGGAACGAACCCGGGCATGGTCGCTCCGGTGACCGGGCGCGTGCCGGAGATCAGCGCGATGCAGAACTCCGATAGGCGTGCTGCTGAACTCGCATTGCAATACATGGCGCTTGAGCCAGGACGAAAAATTGAAGATATCGGCATCGACCGCGTCTTTATCGGTTCATGCACGAATTCGCGCATCGAAGACTTGCGTGCGGCAGCTCGCGTGGCCAAGGGGCACCATGTGAATCCAAAGGTCCGCGCGATGGTTGTGCCGGGATCGCAAGCCGTGAAGCGCGTGGCAGAACAAGAGGGCTTGCACCGCATCTTTCAGGAAGCGGGCTTCGAGTGGCGGGAATCCGGGTGCTCGATGTGTCTGGGAATGAACCCCGATATTTTGCAGCCGGGCGAGCGCTGTGCTTCCACAAGCAACCGCAACTTCGAAGGGCGGCAGGGGCGCGGAGGACGGACGCATCTTGTCAGTCCTATGATGGCCGCGGCTGCCGCGATCGCCGGGCATTTCACAGACATTCGCGGTTGGAAGTTTCAGTAATTATGAAACCATTCACAGTACATCGCGGGCGCGTTGCTCCTCTGGATCGGGTCAACGTCGACACCGATCAGATCATCCCCAAGCAGTTTCTGAAACGAATTGAGAAGAGCGGATTTGGGCAGTTTGTCTTCTACGATTGGCGATTCAGCGCGGCCGGAAAGAAAAATCCCGACTTTGTTCTACATGAGCCGCGCTACGAAGGCGCAAGCATTCTCGTCGCCGGCAGGAATTTCGGTTGTGGATCATCGCGCGAGCATGCTGTGTGGGCGCTGAACGATTTCGGATTTCGGGCTGTCATCTCGTCGTCATTCGCCGACATCTTTGCCAACAACAGCACAAAAAACGGATTTCTGACCGTGCGCCTGAGCGAAGACAATGTCGCCACACTCATGCAGCGCGCGGAGGAGATTGAAGACTACTCCCTCACCATCGATCTCCAGAAGAGCGAGGTGCGCGACGATCATGGATTCCTTGCCAACTTTCCGATGGATGACTTTGTCCGGCATTGCCTTCTGAATGGGCTCGACGATATCGGCCTCACGTTGAAACATGAAGCCGAAATCGCAGCATATGAGGCGCAGCACCCCGCGCCAGCCGCGCTGAAAATGCCAATTCGGTAAACAGAGGGTCAAACGGAGTAAAGATTTGTAAAACTCCCGCACCGGTATTGACCCGCTATACGCGCGCGGTTGAAGCTAGATAGGCGGTTTTGCCAACCTTCACTTCTTTCTTGATCTGGGTCTGCTCAGAGAAGGTCCCGCGGGCATGGAATTTCGCTTTTCGAGGCAGAGTTGCCGCAACCGAGACTAAAATGCAAACGTCTAACAACCGGACTTACTACCGGGCCCGGGTCGAATGAACGCTGACGGAAAAACCCTGTGACCATGCCAAATTCCTATGAAAGAAAGGCCTGCGCAGTAGGCATTACGCACGTTCTAGCCTTCTGCTCTCTGGCCGCCCTCTCGTCGTTCCTTGGGTGTAGCAGCGGAGCTACCTCTAAATCGCAGAATGCGCACGCCGCCGGTCCCCGTTCCATTTCTGTGGCCATCGCGCCTGTACAAAAGCAGGATGTCCCAGTCTATCTCTCCGGGCTCGGTTCAGTGACGGCATTCAACACCGCCAACATCAAGAGCCGCGTAGATGGCCAAATCATGAAGGTGAACTTTCGTGAAGGCCAGGACGTCCGCGAAGGTGAGTTACTGATCGAGATCGATTCCCGCCCTTACCAGGTCCAGGTTGAGCAAATGCAAGCGCAATTATTTCGCGATCAGGCACAACTGCGCGACGCGAAACTGAACCTTGAGCGTTACACCACCCTGATTCCCTCGGGAAGCATTGCGCAACAACAGGTGGACACCCAAAAAGCGCTGGTAGACCAACTGGATGGAACTGTACGTACGGATCAGGCTCAAATCGACAGCGCCAAGCTGAATATCATTTACTGCCACATCACGGCCCCATTCAGTGGGCGTGTTGGATTGCGGCAAGTCGACCCTGGAAACATTGTCCATGCGTCGGATACGAACCCGATGCTGATCCTCACGCAGTTGCAGCCCATCGCCGTGATTTTCACGCTTCCCGAAGATGTCCTGCCAAGCGTCGCAGAACACATGAAAAAGACGACGCTGGAAGTGGATGCGTTCAGCCGCGACGACCAAACGAAACTGGCAACTGGGAAACTGCTGACCATTGACAATCAAATCGATCCGACGACCGGAACCGCGAAGCTGAAGTCCGTGTTCGATAATCGCGATAACAAACTATGGCCGAATCAATTCGTTAATGCTGATCTGCTGCTGGAGACAAGAAAGAACAGTACCGTCCTTCCGACCGCCGCGATCTTGCGCGGTCCGCAAGGCGCGTTCGTTTACTCCGTTAATGCAGACAAGACGGTGCAAGACCGCCCGGTGACCATCTCATTAACCCAGGGCGATACCACGGTCATTACGAGCGGCGTAAACCCGGGAGACACGGTAGTGACAGACGGGCAGGACAAGCTCCAAACTGGCAGTCACATCGAGCCGCGCAGCGGCACTCCGACTTCCGGAACTGCAAAATCGAACGCGGGCGGACAGGCTCCGGGAAGCTAGCTCGCACAGCAATGACCGCGAAAAAGATAGCAAGTATTCGAGGGACGGAGCGAAGCTCCTTCCCTCATTAAGACCGTCTCATGAGTCCTTCACGACTATTCATTCTCCGGCCTGTTGCCACCTTCCTCTTGATGGTGGGCGTCGTCTTGGTCGGCTTGGTTGCATTTCTACAACTTCCGGTCTCCGCGCTGCCCGAAGTTGACTACCCCACGATCCAGGTAGTGACGTTTTATCCGGGGGCTTCTCCGGATGTGATGGCCTCTTCCGTAACTGCGCCGCTGGAGCGGCAATTCGGCCAGGTTCCCGGCCTCAGCCAGATGACTTCGACGAGTTCGTTTGGCAGTTCGGTCATCACCTTGCAATTCGGCCTCGACCAGAACATCGATGTCGAAGAGCAGCAGGTACAGGCGGCGATCAATTCCGGCTCGACCTACCTGCCGACCGATCTGCCGAATCCTCCCATCTACAACAAGGTCAATCCCGCCGACGCGCCGATTCTGACGTTGGCATTAAGTTCGGACTCGCTGCCACTATCGAAAGTGGAAGATCTCGCGGATACATCGCTTGCCCAAAAGATTTCTCAGCTACCGGGCGTCGGACTTGTCTCTATCAGCGGTGGTCAGAAGCCCGCGGTACGGATCCAGGCGAATCCGACCGCGCTATCGTCTTACGGTCTAAGCCTGGAGGACTTGCGCGCGGCACTGGCGCAGGCAAACGTGGACCAAGCTAAGGGCGAAATCGACGGCGTGCGGCAGTCTTATACGATCGGCGCCAATGACCAGCTTTTCTCCAGCGAGCAGTACAAGCCGATTGTGATCGCCTACCACAACGGCGCGCCGGTCCGGTTGAGCGATGTCGCTAACGTTATTGACGGTACGGAGAACGATCAACTCGCGGCGTGGATGAACCTCACTCCTGCGGTGATCGTCAATATTCAAAGGCAGCCGGGCGCAAACATCATCAGCGTGGTCGACCGGATCAAGAAACTGCTGCCGCAATTGCAGGCGTCGTTGCCCACAGCGGTCAAGGTACAAATTCTTACTGACCGCACGACGACCATCCGTGCGTCGGTAAAGGATGTCGAATTTGAGTTGATGCTCGCCATTGGCCTCGTCGTAATGGTGGTATTCCTGTTTCTCCGGAACCTCTCCGCGACGGTGATTCCGAGCGTCGCTGTGCCGCTCTCGCTGATCGGTACCTTTGGCGTGATGTACCTGCTCGGATACAGCCTCAATAATCTTACTCTGATGGCGCTCACGATCTCGACTGGATTTGTGGTGGACGACGCCATCGTGATGATCGAGAACATCGACCGGTTTCTCGAATCCGGAGACACCCCTCTGGACGCGGCACTTAAGGGATCGGCCCAGATCGGATTCACGATTATTTCGCTGACCGTGTCGCTGATCGCCGTTCTGATTCCTCTGCTCTTCATGGGCGACATCGTCGGAAGGCTGTTCCGCGAGTTCGCAGTCACGCTGGCCGTGACCATTCTCGTGTCAGCGGCAGTCTCCTTGAGCCTGACGCCGATGATGTCAGCTAAGCTGCTCAAACATCGCAAAGAGGGCGAGAAAGGGCGCTTCTACGAGATCACAGAGGACTACTACAACCGCATCATCGCCTTTTACGGGCGTACGGTGAAATTCGTTCTCAAGCACCAGCCTGCGACATTGTTGGTGACGCTCGCGACCCTGGTGCTGACGCTGTTTCTATACGTAGTTGTTCCTAAAGGCTTCTTTCCCGTGCAGGATACCGGAGTGATCCTGGGTATATCCCAGGCCCCCGATTCTGTTTCGTTCGACGCCTTGTCGACACGGCAACAGGAACTGGCCAAGGTCATTCTCAAAGACACAGATGTGGAAAGCCTGTCGTCGTTCATCGGCGTCGACGGAACGAACACGACGCCAAACGAAGGCCGCATTCAGATCAATCTGAAGCCGCGGGATGAACGAAAAGATGACGCATCGGCCATCATCCGGCGCCTGCAACCCGAACTCGCCAAAGTTGACGGGATCACGCTCTACATGCAACCGGTGCAGGACCTTACCGTGGAAGATCGCGTAAGCCGCACGCAATTCCAATATTCGATTGAAGATGCGGACGCACAGGAACTTGCGCAGTGGACGCCAAAGCTGGTTGCAAAGCTGCAAACCCTGCCTGAGTTGCGCGATGTCGCCACCGACCAACTCAACAATGGTCTGAAAACAACCCTCTCAATTGATCGCGACAGTGCGTCTCGACTTGGAATTTTCCCCCAGGCGATCGACAACACTTTGTATGACGCTTTCGGTCAGCGCCTGGTTTCGACGATCTTCACACAGTTGAACCAATATCATGTGGTCCTCGAAGTCCTGCCGAACTTCGCCAAGAGCCCGGACAGCCTCAATGACATCTACATCCGTCCCAGCACGGTGAATGCGAATACCGGCGCTCCGTCGGCCAACGGTGCAACGGTGACGACCAGTGGAGCGCCCGTCCCGATCTCGACGTTTACGCGGATGAGTTCCACCAACACATCTCTTTCCGTCAACCATCAAGGGCAATTCCCTGTGGTAACGCTCTCATTCAATCTTGCGCCGGGAGCTTCGCTGGGAGATGCGACGAAAGCGATTCAGCAGGCTGAAAAGGACATTCAACTTCCTCCCAGCATTCATGCTTCGTTCCAGGGCACCGCGGCGGCATTCCAGAATTCTTTGGCCTCCGAGCCTTACCTGATTCTCGCGGCTGTCATTACCGTCTACATCGTGCTCGGAGTGCTGTATGAAAGTTATATCCATCCGATCACGATCCTTTCCACCTTGCCCTCGGCGGGAGTCGGCGCGATTCTCGCGCTGATGATCACCGGCAATGACCTGACTGTCGTGGCGCTGATCGGCATCATTCTTCTCATTGGCATTGTGAAGAAGAACGCCATCATGATGATCGACTTCGCGCTCGAAGCCGAACGCGAAGAGCATAAGCCTCCGGAAGAAGCGATCTATCAGGCATGCTTGCTGCGGTTCCGGCCGATTATGATGACCACGATGGCAGCACTGCTCGGGGGACTGCCGCTGGCTCTCGGTTCCGGCACGGGTGCGGAACTCCGTCGTCCCCTGGGAATCACGATTGTCGGCGGGTTGTTGTTGAGTCAATTGCTTACTCTCTACACCACGCCGGTCGTCTATCTATGGTTCGACCGGCTTGCGCAACGGTTCTCACGCTACCGAATCGGCAATCCGATTCCCCACGATGAGCCGATCTCGGCGGACTAACGATGAGTATCTCGGCTCCATTTATCAAGCGTCCGATCGGTACCTCGCTGCTCGCAGCCGCGGTGTTGCTCTCGGGAATTCTTGCCTTCAACTTTCTGCCGGTAGCGCCTTTACCCAGGGTGGATTTTCCAGTCATCAGCGTGGGCGCGAGTTTACCGGGAGCAGACCCGCAGACTATGGCCTCTGCCGTGGCCACGCCCCTGGAACGGCAGTTTGGGCGCATTTCCGGCGTCAACCAAATGACGTCGTCGAGCCAGCTTGGATCAACCGGCATCACCATGCAGTTCGATCTGAACCGCGACATTAACGCTGCAGCGCGAGATGTTCAGGCGTCCATTAACGCGGCGCGAAGTCAACTGCCGGCGAACCTGCCGAGCAATCCGAGCTACCGCAAATCGAATCCCGCCGATGCGCCGATTCTTATTCTTGCGCTGACATCGGACACCATGACAGTGCCACGCATGTATGACGCGGCGGATTCAATTCTTGCCCAGAAGTTGGCCCAGGTCGATGGGGTCGGACAGGTTTTCGTCGGTGGCGCCGCGCAGCCCGCTGTCCGCGCGGAAGTAAACCCTACACTGCTGAATAAACTGGGCGTTGGGCTCGATACTGTCCGCAATGCACTCAACGCCGCGAATGCAAACCTCGCGAAAGGTGCGGTCACCAGCAAAACGACTTCCAATGTTCTCGACGATACCGATCAGCTCTTCACTGCCGATCAGTACCGTCCGCTGATCATGTCTTATAAGAACGGCGCTGCCGTGCGCCTGGGAGACGTTGCTGAGGTCGAGGATTCGGTTGCGGATACGCGCAACATTGGGCTGTCGAACGGCAAGCCCAGCGTTCTCATTATCGTGTTCCGCCAGCCCGGCGCCAACATTATCGACACTGTCGACCGCGTTCGGGCGCTCATGCCGTACCTGCAGTCGTCGATCTCGCCGGCCATCAATCTCTCGATCGCGATGGACCGCACCGTTACAGTACGCGCTTCGGTGAAAGACATTGAAGGGACACTCATCATCTCCGTCATTCTGGTGATCCTGGTAGTGTTCGCATTTCTCCGCACAGTGCGCGCGACAATTATTCCCAGCATTGCAGTGCCGCTGTCGCTCATCGGCACATTCGGCGGAATGTACCTGTGTGGCTACAGCCTCGACAATCTTTCGCTGATGGCATTGGCGATTTCCACGGGTTTTGTAGTAGACGATGCCATCGTTGTTCTGGAGAACATCACGCGCTACGTCGAGCACGGGATGGGTGCGGTGCAAGCAGCTTTCAAGGGCGCCGCGGAGATCGGCTTCACCGTCATATCGATGAGCGTATCGCTGGTAGCCGTGTTCATCCCGCTGTTGATGATGGGTGGAATTGTCGGGCGGTTATTCCGGGAGTTTGCGGTGACGCTCAGCATGGCGATTGGCATGTCGCTGGTCGTCTCGCTGACCACCACACCCACCATGTGCGCTAAATTCCTGCGTCCTGCCAAAAAAGAAGAGAAGCACAACCTGTTTTACCGGGCAAGCGAATGGGTTTTCGACGCCCTCCTCGCAACTTACACACGCATGCTGAAGTGGGTCTTGGCGTATCAGCCTGTGATGCTGACGGTCACGATTCTCGTGGCCTGCCTGAGCGTTTATCTCTACATCAAGGTCCCGAAGGGATTCTTTCCGCAGCAGGACGCGGGACGTCTTCAAGGCTCTGTCGTAGGGGCACAGGACATCTCATTTCAGTCGATGCGCGACAAGATGCAGCGATACATTGCTATCGTAATGAAAGACCCGGCGGTCGATTCGGTGGCCGGTTTTGCGGGCGGAAACACGGCGCTAAACCAGGGCCGTTTCTTTGTAATGCTTAAATCCCTGGAAGAACGAGGACCATGCGAAAAGAAACATTTCTGGGAACGCTGCCACTATGCGTCAGCAGATGACGTGATCAACCGGCTTCGCAACAAGCTTGCGGTCGTGCCTGGCGCAACTCTGATCATGCAGGCTTCTCAGGATCTTACGATTGGCGGCCGCTTCGGCAACGCACAGTATCAATACACTCTGCAAAGCGCAAATCTCGACGACCTGAATACGTGGTCTCCGCGGTTGTTGCAAAAGCTGAAGACGCTGCCGGAGTTGCGGGACCAGAACTCGGACCAGCAGGACAAAGGCTTGCAAGCCAAGCTGGTGATTGACCGTGATACCGCAAGCCGGATGGGAATCACCCCCCAAACTCTGGACAATGCTCTTTACGACGCGTTCGGGCAACGGCAGGTTTCAACCATGTACCGGCCTTTGAACCAATACCACGTGGTCATGGAGGTTGCGCCGCAATTCCAGCAGACGACGGAAGCCCTCAACAATATCTATCTGCGTTCGACCGCGGGTACTCCAATACCTCTGGCGGCATTCACCCATTTTGAACCGTCGAACACACCGCTGGCTGTAAACCACCAGGGCCAGGTGCCATCGGTGACCATCTCCTTCAATCTTGCGCCAGGGATCTCGCTGGGTCAGGCGACTCAGGCGATTGAGAATGCAGAGCGCAGCATCGGATTCCCGCCAACGGTAACGGCAAGCTTTCAGGGCACCGCGCAGGCTTTTCAGGATTCTCTGTCGAGCGAGCCGGTCTTGATTCTAACCGCTTTAATTACCGTCTATATCGTGCTCGGAATGCTCTATGAGAGCTACATTCATCCGATCACGATACTTTCGACTCTGCCTTCGGCCGGGGTTGGGGCCTTGCTGGCACTTCTTCTTACTCACAACGAACTGAACGTGATCGGTACGATCGGCATCATTTTGCTCATTGGCCTCGTAAAAAAGAACGCCATCATGATGATAGACGTTGCCCTCGATGTGGAACGCAAGCAGGGGAAGAAGCCAGTGGAGGCAATTTACGAAGCGTGCATTCTGCGCTTTCGGCCCATCACGATGACCACGATGGCGGCGCTGCTTGGCGGCCTGCCTTTGGCATTGGGCACAGGAACAGGTTCTGAATTGCACCGGCCGCTCGGTATCACCATCGTGGGCGGACTGATAGTCAGCCAGATGCTTACTCTTTTCACCACTCCGGTCGTTTACGTTTATCTTGACCGGCTGCGCCTGGCCCTGCGAGGCGGCGAAGACAAGGAATTGCCCTCAACATCGGCCCCCGTAACTCCGCGGCCCAGTCCGGCCCACTAATTCCTCACGACTTCCGGCGGCGTGCCCGCATGGCAGTATGCAACCTGGGGAAAGAAATCCCGCATCGCAGAGCTAGGTCGTGCTGCCTAAAGATGAGATTGTCCCGTATGATAGGGGTTCGCGAGTAGACTGCCGGGGGTACCGCACATTCGTCGACGTGTGCCGGCCGAACCAGCGATTTCGAACCAGCGATTTCCAGGATCGTTTTCGACAAAACTCTTGAGGAGTTACGGATGCTAAAGAAAGCAGCAGCTTTGTTGCTGGTGGGTACGGTTGTGGGAATGTGCGTCAGTTGTGGTTTGATCGGTTCCAACTCCGGCAGCAACCGGTACGTTTACGCGGCGATTCCCGCCTCCAACGAGATTGTTGTTTATCGCGAAGATCCTAATTCCGGAGTCCTGAGCCAACTGGCGGGCAGCCCGATCAGTGTCGGATCCGCCGTGCAATCACTCGCGATCCATCCATCGAAAAAATTTTTGTACGCCGCCAATTCCGGTGAGGGAGATATTTCGCAGTTTACGATCTTGAGCGGGGGGGGATTGCAGGAAATGACTCCCCGCCCCCCCGCAGGCACAGCGCCAACTGTTCTAGTCATGGATTCTGCCGGCAGCTACCTGTTCGTCGGCAATGCGGGATCGAATGACATTTCGATTTTTTCCATCGACTCGAGCAGTGGCCTCTTGACCCAGGTGGGAACCAATGTTCCGATCGGCCTCACTCCGCTGGCCATGAAACTTTCTCCTTTGGGGAATTATCTTTACGTGACTGGTCAGCAGTCGCAGGGATTCGTAGAAGTATTTACCGTCAACGCCGGCGCGATCGCGCCTTTATTGCCCAATGCGGTGTTTCTTACGGGAAATGGGCCGTACGGACTTGAGGTTGCTTCCAGCGGCAGCGTCCTCTACACCGCGAACAAGATTGACAATACGATCTCTGAGTTCACAGTCCAGTCCGATGGATCGCTACAACAGATCACGGGTTCGCCGCTGGGCGAAAGCTTCGCCGGTCCAGCCGCGCTGCTGATCGACAAGTCGGGGACCTACATGTATGTGGCCAATCAGGGCTCGACTAATTTAGCTGGATATTCTGTCGGTTCCGATGGCACCATCGCGTTGCTCACGACATCCCCGTTTGGCACAGGATCGCAGCCAAGTATTATTGCCGCCGATCCGAATGGAAAATATCTTTTTGTCGGCAACCAGTCGAGCCCCGCGCTTCAGTCTTTCAGCCTTGATGGCAGTACGGGGACACTTACATCGGTGCAAACCTACCCGGTTCCGGGTAACCCGACCTCGATCGCTGTGACGCCGTAGTCACATCGTTGCCAAAACATCCGTCAGACGTTCGACTCCTTATCGGACGCTCAAAACGGCTTCAGAATTCGCCGTCTGTGCGTTTTGAAATGATGTTTTCTTGACAAATCGGCGACAATGCTTGGGTTCAGCATTGGCACAATACACTACAAGGCACGCTGAAACTCAGTACAACTGCGGTACCCGCGAGGGTCATCCAATCTTTCTAGATGATGCCCCGCAAGCAGTGGCGCTGACTGCGTGCCGGAGAGCGAAACGAACATCCCATGAGAATCGCCAGCGCCGCGAGCGCTTTTCCCAAATATTACTATCCTCAGAAATTTCTCCTCGAACAATTGCAGGCGTATTGGGGCGACCGCCTGAAGAACCCCCTTATGCTGGCGCGCCTGCACAAGAACGTTGCCGTCGAGGGCCGTCATCTCTGCATGTCGTACGAAAAATACTACGACGTGAAGACTTGGGGCAATGCGAATGACATCTGGATTCAGGTCGCGCAAGAGCTTGGCGAGCAGGCGCTTTGCCGGGCGCTGCATCACGCGGGGCTTGAGTCAGGGGCTTTGGGCGCGCTGTTTTTCACTTCGGTGACCGGCATATCGAGCCCGTCGATCGATGCCCTGCTCGTGAACCGCATGAAGCTGCCGCGGAACATCAAGCGCGTTCCGATTTTCGGACTCGGCTGCGTTGCGGGAGCTGCAGGAATCGCGCGCTGCGCCGATTATGTTCGCGCCTACCCGTCTCAAGCTGCCGCCCTGGTCTCGGTGGAATTGTGCTCGCTGACGATCCAGCGCGAGAATCTTTCCGTCGCGAATCTGATTTCCTCGGGACTATTTGCCGACGGATCGGCTGCGGTAGTTGTGACCGGAAAAGACGTCGAGGCGAACGGCCCCGAAGTTCTCGCAACCCAATCAGTCTTCTATCCGCAAACCGAAGAGATGATGGGATGGCAGGTGAGCGAGAAGGGATTCAATATCACCCTGTCTCCGGAAGTGCCGACGCTCATCCGCGAAAACCTGGGGCAGAACATGGACGACTTTCTGTCCGCGCATGATCTGAAACGCCGTGATATTGGAAGCTGGGTGCTGCACACCGGCGGGCCGAAGGTGCTGGAAGCGACGGCGGCCGCCCTGGATCTGCATGATGGAGAACTCGACGCTTCGTGGGACTGCCTGAAGAAAGTCGGGAACCTCTCGTCGGCATCGGTGCTGGTGGTGCTCGAAGACGTAATGCGCAATCGCCGCCCGGAACCGGGAACGCTTGGAATTCTGGCAGCAATGGGTCCGGGATTCTGTTCCGAACTTTTGCTGTTGCGCTGGTGAAGTCCAACTATGCCGCAAGACGCGACCGACGTTTTCGTGATTGGTGGGGGCCCCGCGGGACTTGCGGTCGCGATCGCCGCCCGCCAAAGAGGTCTAACGGTAACGGTTGCAGATGGCGCGCAGCCTCCCATCGACAAAGCATGCGGCGAGGGACTCCTACCGGACAGTTTAACGGCACTTGGGCGATTGGGAATTCAGCTGCCCCTTTCCGAGGCGTACGCATTTTCGGGGATTCGCTTTCTCAATCCTCGATTGTCCGCCGAAGCTCCATTCCCGTCGCGGCAGTGTGGCGTCTCTATTCGCCGGACTGTGCTCCATCGGATTATGACGGAACGGGCCGAGCAGTTGGGGGCTCATCTATTGTGGCGAACTTCCGTGAATGGCATTTCTGAAGATGCGGTGCGGCTTGCAGATCGTGTAATTCACACTCGCTGGATCGTAGGCGCCGACGGAGCGAATTCGCGGGTGCGCCACTGGGCCGGGATTCAAGCTGCGAAACATCCCCGGTTGCGCTATGCCTTTCGCCGCCACTATCGCACTGCTCCCTGGACCGATCACATGGAGATTCATTGGGGCGACCGCTGTCAGGGCTACGCGACGGGGGTGACCAACGACGAGGTGTGTGTGGCGCTGGCATCGTACGATCCACAGTTGCGATTGGAGGAAGGCCTCCAAGAATTGCCGAGGCTTCGAACTCGTTTGCAGGGAGCCGAGATTGCTTCATCGGAAAGAGGAGCCCTCACCGGCAATCGCAGCCTGAAACGGGTTTGGAGGAGCAACGTTGCTCTCGTCGGCGATGCTTCCGGCACAGTCGATGCGATTACAGGGGAAGGTCTCGGCCTTGCGTTCAGTCAGGCATCCGTGCTCGCGGAATGCATGCATCGCGGAGATTTATCGCCGTACGAGAAGGAACATCGCAGACTCATGTTGCGCCCGTCGTTGATGGGCCGCCTCATGCTGACTTTCGATCGCCGGCCTCGATTGCAGCAACGAACCCTGCGTGTGTTCCGCAAGCATCCGCATGTGTTCCGGCGTTTTCTCGAACTGCACGTGGGCGAGCGCTCGCCCTTGGAACTTGCAGTCGATGGACTGACTCTTGGCTGGGGACTGCTGACCGTCTGATATTGTGAATCGCATTTACAAAAAACGGCTGGGGCTCGCGGCCCTGCTCGCAATCTTCGCAACCGTGGCTGCGGCGCAGGATTCGGCGTTCCAACTCGATCCGGCGCAGACTTCAGTGCAATTCACCCTCGGCGACGTGCTGCATACTGTGCATGGAAAGTTCAAGCTGAAGCACGGAACACTGCAGCTCGATCCGGCGGGAAAGATGTCGGGCGAAATCGTCGTCGACGCCACCAGCGGAGACAGCGGAAGCAACGCGCGCGATCGGAAGATGCACAAAGAGGTTCTGGAGAGCGCGCGTTACCCAGAGATCGCGTTCCGCCCCGATCGCATTGATGGCACCATCGCTCCGCGAGGTAAGTCGTCCGTCATGGTTCACGGCATCTTCAACATTCACGGGACCGAGCGCGATATCACAGTGCCGGCGCAGGTTGAAATCTCGGTGGACCGGTGGAATGCCAACGTGCACTTCACGATCCCTTATGCTAAGTGGGGAATGAAAAATCCGAGCAATTTGTTCCTGAAAGTCAACGATACAGTCGAGATTGACCTGGTTGCTTCGGGAAGTATTGCGCGGAGCAGCGCAAAGTCCAGTCAGTAACCGCTCTGCGGCGAAATTCCCTTTCCTTCCGTGCATTCATAGCTGCGTCCCGCCTGCAGGCCTTTGAATTCCTCCGTGCGACCACTCGGCCAATCAATCACCAACCGGTCGATGTGGTCCTGCTTTGCAAGTCCGAACGTAACTGGCAACTCCGACTGCGACAAATAGCTCGATCCGGCCTTCACTATGCGCGATTGTGTCGTTCCTCCTGCGAACACGCGCACCGTGGCGCCGATTGCATCGCGATTTGATTTTGTACCGATCAGATGAAAGCGGACGCTGTGATTTGCCGCAGTCTGGTCATTGCGGTAGAGATACGCAGGTCCGTTGTTGGTAGTGATCAGCAGGTCGAGGTCTCCGTCCCGGTCGAAATCTCCGTAGGCGAGACCGCGGCCGACTTTGGGCTGATCGAAGCCTCCGCCGACCTCCGCAGCCACATCGTGAAAAACTCCTTTGCCTGCGTTCAGAAACAGTTCTGGTGGCTGCGCGTATCCTACGTTCCCACGGATGTTGCGCACAGTTTCATCAATGTGCCCGTTGGCGACCGCGAAATCGAGCCAACCGTCAAGATTCACGTCGAGGAATGAGCAACCAAAGCCGAGGCTGTTCCTGGATGCCAGACCAATTCCCGATTGCGGCGCAATGTCTTCGAAGCTCTTGCCGCCCCAGCGATAAAGTCCGATCATTTCGTTGTCGAAGTTCGTAATCGCGGCGCCCGGATTGCCCGAGTTATCGAAGTCAGCGACGTCCACGCCCATTCCAGCGCGTGCCTTGCCTTCTGAACTGAACGCCAGCCCAACCTCAAGCGCCGCGTCCTTGAACGTTCCATCGTGCTGGTTTCGGTAGAGCTTGTTGGGCTGCGTGTCATTGGCAACGAGCAAGTCCGGCCATCCATCACGATTGTCGTCGATCAGCGCGACGCCGAGTGATTTTGAACTGCTGTCGAAAATCCCGCTGCTCGCGGTCACGTCTTCGAACGTGCCGTTGCCGCGATTGCGAAACAGCCAACAGGTTGCTCCGCGATACGCCTCGGGCGTGCAATATGACTTGTGCTTGGAGTCGAGACTGCAAAACACGTCCTGTTCGGGCGACCATTTCACATAATTGCAAACAAAAAGATCGAGCAGGCCGTCGCGGTCGTAGTCGAACCACAAGGCAGACGTGCTGAAGCCTTCGCGCTTTCCAAGCCCGGCGGCAGTCGTGACATCGACGAACGTTCCCTTGCCGGTATTGCGAAATAGCCGATTCTGCCCGACGCAAGTGACGAGAATGTCGGGGAAGCCGTCATTGTTGTAGTCACCCACGGCCACACCCATGCCATAAAGCTCTAGATCCAGGCCGGCGTGAGACGTTGCGTCCGTAAACGTGCCGTCATGGTTGTTGTGGTAAAGACGAAGCGTGGTGCGATTCTTTTTGTGGCCAGGCCAGTCGCAACCGTTGATCAATAAGATGTCCTGCCACCCGTCGCGATCGTAGTCGAGGAAAGCGCAGCCCGAACCCAGGGTCTCCGGTAAGAACTTGCCGCCAAATGCTCCGCTATTGTGCTGGAACTGAATTCCGGCGGTTTTGGTGACATCGGTGAAATGAAACCCCAAAGATGTTGCCGATCCGGACTGCGCGTGGAATGCGAAAGACCAAGCCAGAGAAGACGACACTTGGGAACAAGCCGCCAGCCCCGCCAGCCCCAACAAAGATTTGTCCAGGAAAGCCCTGCGGTTCACGGAATGTTCACCAACCCAGCACGGATCGCGTAGACCACCAGTTCCGCGGTTTTGTGGATTCCCAGGGTGTTCATGATGTTGGCACGATGCACCGCGATCGTATTCGCGCTCAGTTCAAGTACCGTGGCGATCTCTTTGTTCGACTTGCCATCGACAATCATCTGCAGGACTTCGAGCTCGCGCTGCGTCAGTGCCGCGGCCCGCTCGCCCTTGAGGGCAGAGCGCTGCTCGACCTTGGGATCGAACACGGTTTCTCCCGCCGCGATCTTACGCACTGCCGAGCCAAGCTCGAGATCGAGCGCATCTTTCAACACATATCCCTTCGCTCCGGCTTCAATTGCCTGGCGTACCCACGTGCTCTCGGTGTGCATACTCAGCATCAAAACGAAGGTATCGGGAGAGTCCTCAATAATCTTGCGCGTGGCTTGCAGCCCGTTCATGCCGGGCAAGGCGCAGTCCATTACCACTACGTGCGGGCGAAGTTCCCTCGCGAGCTTGATTGATTCTTCGCCGCTGCCTGCCTCGCCGACTACCTCCATATCGGACTCGTCTTCAAGCATTCGGCGGAAGCCCCGGCGGACCAGGCTGTGATCATCCACGAGCAACACTTTGATCTTCTTTTCCATAGGACTCTGCTTTCTGTCTCGGCACCGTCAGATGGACCAGCGTTCCGCCCTCGGCAGGACGCGAGAAGAGAATTTCTCCACCCATCAGTTCTGAGCGCTCGCGCATGGCAACCAATCCAATGCCGCGCCGGTTGGGCCGTTCGGTAAAGCCCGCGCCGTGGTCTTCAACTTCCAGTTCAAGTGTTTCCGGCAGGAAGCGCAGCCGGACCCATGCCTGTTTTGCCCCCGAGTGCCGCGCCACATTGTTTAACGCCTCCTGCACGATGCGGTAGACGTGAACGCCCGCTCTACCGTCGACGGGAAACGTCTCCCCCTGCTTTTCATAGGATATGGCAATTCCCGTTTGCCTTTCCACGGTTGGAATATACCAGTCGAGCGTGGTCTCGAGGCCAGCCTCGTCGAGCATGACCGGATGCAGCGCCTGCGAGAGGCTGCGGACACTATCGAGTGTCGTTTGCACAGTTTGCAGAACTTCCTGCAAGTCTGCGCGCATTGACGAACCTTCGGGCGCATGTGTTCCCGCGCGCCGCAACATGGACCCGATCGCGGTGAGGATCTGGCCGAACTCGTCATGCAGTTCACGAGAGATGTAACGCAGTGTCGACTCTTGCGTGGAGATTAGCTTCTGCGCCAGCTCACTTCTTCGTTCGGAAATCTCCGCCAGGCGCGCGAACAAACGCCGGTTCCAGCGGATCAGCGACAAGCTGCTCAGAAGAATTGCCAGTAGCGTCGCCGCAAGAAAAACATAAACCTGCCGCTGCACGCGGTCGTAGATCTGGACGATGCGCTGTCCCGCCTGCTCCTCGTTTTCGCTGTTCTGGACCAGCAGTCGCGCGACCGCGGTGCTCAAAGACGCCTGCCGCTCCTGCAATTCGCGCTGGATTTGTCCCCGAGCTTCGTTTTCTTTTCCGCTGCGGGCGAGCGCGAAGGTACGGTCGACTGCGTCCCAGAACTGAGAGAAAGAGCTACTCAAGAATGCGCTCTGCTCTGGTGTGCGGCTCGCAGCGGCGAATCCCCCCTCCAGCCGCATGGCATCGTCGAGATCGGTGCGGATGCGCTGAAACTGCGCCGACCACGCCGTCAGAGGATATGGCTCGTCGCTGCTGACCATGTCGCGCATGGCGACAGCCAGCAGGTTAAGATCGTTCTGGATTCGCAGCAGTTGCAGCGAGTCTTTTCGGTTGCGGTCGACCAGGCCGCTTTGCAGTTTGCGCAAACCATTGACTTGCCACGTGATATAGGCCGAGTAGGCCACTACCGCGGACAAAGTCACGATCAGCCCCAGCAGAAGCCCAAGGGTCGGCGATCGGTCCGGCGGAGATGGGCGGGACACGCCCCGAGCATACAACGAGGGGTCAGGCCATGTCACAAGCCGTTCGCGGCAGCGCCCCCGACGGAGATGTGTGACAATGCAGTAATAATGAAGCCAATCGGGCTTCTGTGGAGTCAAACAAAGATTGAGTTCTCCTGCCAAAGAAGCTCCTAAACCTCCGAAGATTCAGCGGCTAAGAGCCGTTCTGCCGGAAGTATGGACGCTGATGCGCCCGCGGCGCGCTCTGCTGACGCTGGGCTTCGGATTGATGGTAATCAACCGGGTTTCAGGCTTCGTGCTGCCCGCTTCGACCAAGTATCTGATCGACGATGTCATCGACAAGCATCACCTGCTCGGGCTGCAAAAGCTCATCGGCGTGGTCGTGTTCGCGACGGTTGTGCAGGGAATTACTTCGTTTGCACTGACACAGTCGCTTTCCAAAGCAGCTCAACGGCTGATCTCGGAGCTCCGGCAGAAAGTCCAGACTCACGTCTCGAGGCTGCCCGTGTCGTTTTACGACGCGAACAAGACAGGCGCACTGGTCTCGCGCATCATGGGCGATGTGGAAGGCGTACGCAACCTGCTGGGCACCGGCCTCGTAGATTTCGCCGGCGGCCTGCTCACCTCAGCCATCGCTTTGTGGTGGCTGATGCGTATCAGCCCGCGCATGACTCTCATCGCAGTTGGATCGCTCGTGGTTTTCGGCGGATTTCTAAGCAAGGCATTCTCGACCATTCGGCCTATCTTTCGCGAGCGCAGCAAGATTACGGCGGAAGTCACAGGACGTTTGACAGAAACGCTCGGCGGCGTCCGCGTGATCAAGGGATATCACGCCGAAGAGCGCGAAGAAGCGGTCTTTGCGGGTGGGGTCAAGCGGCTTTTGGACAACGTGATGCGCACGCTCACGGCTACTTCAGTAATGAGCCTGTCGGCAAGTGTGCTTCTCGGAGCGGTTGGCGCGGCGACCATGTACATCGGTGCGAAGCAGAGCCTGGCCGGTACACTGACTCCCGGACAATTTTTCTCTTTCACGCTCACCCTGCCATTTCTTGTCGCGCCAATGATGCAGATCGTTTCCATCGGCACGCAGCTCACAGAAGCATTGGCCGGTCTGGAACGGACGCAGGAGATCATGCGCGAACGGCCGGAAGATCAGGATCCTGAACGGACCGTGCAATTGCCTGACATCGTCGGCCTTGTCGAATTCGACAACGTCAGTTTCAGCTACGACGGAATCCACGAAGTCCTGCACGATATTTCCTTTCGCTCCCAGCCCGATACCGTTACCGCCCTCGTGGGCTCCTCGGGCTCAGGAAAATCCACGACGATCGGCCTAGTGTCTGCGTTTTATGTTCCCATCAAAGGCACGATTCGCGTGGACGGAGTTGACTTGAGCAGGGTGCGTCTCGATTCGTTCCGCACGCGCCTCGGAGTTGTGTTGCAGGAGTCGTTTCTGTTCGACGGCACAATCCGGGAGAATGTCGCCTTCTCGCGGCCGGATGCGAGCGAAGAGGAAATTCTCCGCGCCTGCCGCATCGCGCGCGTGGATGAATTCGCCGAAACGTTCGCGGAAGAGTACAACACGATTGTCGGCGAGCGTGGAGTGAAATTGTCCGGTGGCCAGCGCCAGCGAATCTCGATCGCACGCGCTATTCTCGCCGAGCCACGCATTTTGATTCTGGACGAGGCAACGTCGAGCCTCGACTCCGAATCCGAACATATGATCCAGCAGGGCCTTTCCTACCTGATGCAAGGGCGGACAACCTTCGTCATCGCGCACCGTCTCTCGACCATCCGCAGAGCCGACCAAATCATGGTGATGGAGCAAGGAAAGATCGTCGAACGCGGCACGCACGCTCAGCTCTACGCCGCACATGGCCGCTACTACGATCTCTACACGCGGCAGCATGGCGTGGAAGACAACTTGTTTCTGGCTCCAGGAGAAGGCGACGCCGTCGTCGCAAACGGTAACGGCACAGATAAAAAGAACGGCGATGTGAAGGCAGGAGATGCCTTGAGCGTGCTGCGGGGAGAAATTCGCTGACGCCATGACGATTGCTCCCGCAGTTCCTTCGATTGCGATCCGAAGCGAAAATGTGTGCCGTCACTATCGAATGGGCGAGACACTGATTCGGGCTGTGGACGGCATCTCGCTCGAAATCCGGTCCGGCGAGTTCGTTGCCTTGCTGGGCACTTCCGGCTCGGGCAAATCGTCGATGCTGAATCTGGTCGCCGGCCTCGACCGTCCGACTTCTGGCAGTGTGATCGTTCAAGATCGAGATCTCGCCAGACTTTCGCGCGAGGAACTCGCGAAGTATCGCCTGCATGTCGTCGGCATGGTGTTTCAATCGTTCAATCTGATCCCCAGCATGACGCTAACTGAAAACGTCGAATTGCCCATGCGCTTCGCAGATGTCGACCGTGGCAAGCGCCAATCGCTGTCCCGTGAAGCGTTGCAGCGGGTGGGTCTCGGCTCGCGCATCGACCATCGCCCAAGCGAGCTTTCCGGTGGCGAGCAGCAACGGGCGGCCCTGGCGCGGGCCTTGATCAATCGCCCGAAGCTTCTTCTGGCTGATGAGCCCACGGGTAATCTCGACAGCCACACCGGCACCGAAATCATGGAGATGGTTCGCGGCTTCAACCGCGACCTCGGCATGACCGTGGTCATGGTGACGCACGAGCGCGCGCTCGCCGAACGCTACGCACAACGCATGATTTTCCTGGCCGATGGAAAGCTCATAGACGACCACCCGAACACTTCCGTGAGTCCGCAGCCTCAGGTGGAGGCGGTCCGGTGAAACTCCCCGACTTGACCGAACTTGCGCTCCGCAACCTGCGCGAGTCTTTGCTTCGCAATTCACTGACGACGGTCGGCATTTCTGTTGGTGTTGCGTCTCTGGTAGCGATGCTCTCGCTGGGCACGGGCCTGCAGCAGCTCTTCACGCGCCGCCTGGCGAAATCGGGACTATTCGATACGGTGTATGTCTCCTCCCGTCGCGAGCTGCGTGGCATGAGCCGCGAAGAGCAGCGCACCGGGCCTAATCCGGGTGAGAGCCCCGTTTTGGACGAAGCAGCGCGGCTGGAAATCGAGAAGCTTCCCAACGTCAGCGAGGCGTACCCTGACATCCGGTTCGTGACCGAACTTCGCTACGAAGACAAGCCCCACCTGACGATGATCTCGGCATTACCGCCCTCGGCGAAATCGAACGATGCTTTTGAGGGAATTCAGGGAAGTTTCTTTACCTCCGATGCCGCGCCCGAAGTGATCCTGCAAAAATCGTTTGCCGAAGAACTCCTGGGAAAGACGCCAGCGCTTGGAATGCCGGAACCAAATGTCTCTGAACTGGCGAAGCCACTTCTCGGCAAGGAACTGACGATGCGCTACGCACAACGCGAATCAGCGCAGCCGACGCCGCTCAGGCCGGACACGAATGCCAGTGAAGATGTTGCCGGCGCATCGTATTCCGTAGTCTCGCGCCAGCAACAACTCAAAATCGTCGGCGTCGCTGATCTCGATCCTGAAAGTATGCGCGGGCCCACGCGTGCCAAGGTTTTCCTTCCGCTGAAACTCGCTGAAAGCCTGCACGTTATGCAGCCGACCGATCTGCGCGAGATTGCGCGCGCCCGCACCGATCAGTCGGTGTATTCCTCGATCAGCGTCAGGGTCAAGAACCCATCGCAAATTCAAGCCGTCGAAGATGCGATCAAGAAGATGGGCTTCACGACGTTCTCGATACTTGACGCGAGCCGCAGCCTGCAACAGGTATTCAAAGTCCTGTATGCGTTTCTCGGAATTTTCGGCAGTCTGGCGCTCGCCGTCGCCTCAATCGGCATCGTCAACACGCTGGTCATGGCCATTCTCGAACGCCGCCGCGAGATCGGCATCATGAAGGCAATCGGTGCCAGCGATGCCGATGTGAAAAAACTGTTCTTCGCGGAAGCCGGAGCGATGGGAATCTTCGGTGGTATCGTCGGCGTCATTCTCGGATGGGCCATTGGCCAAGTTATCAATTTCGGGACGAACATCTGGCTCAGGAGCCAGTCCATTCCGCCCGAACATTTCTGGGCTGTGCCGTTGTGGTTGGTGATCTTCAGCATCGGTTTCGCATTCATTGTCAGCCTGATTTCGGGTCTCTATCCCGCGGGACGCGCAGCCAGGCTCGATCCTGTTCAAGCCCTGCGTTACGAGTAAAGTAATCCGGATGAACCGTTTCTTCGCTTTTCTTTGCCTGCTTTTCGCATTCCCGGCGGGATCGGCATTCGCACAGAGCCGAATCGATTGCAGCGCGCTCAACAGCCGGATTCTAAAGCGCGTGGCCCACTATTGCGTGTACTTGCCCTCTGGTTATGACGCAAGCGCCCAGCAGAAGCCCCCGAAGCGCTATCCCGTACTTTATTTTCTCCATGGCCTCGGCGACAACGAGCAGACACTGTTCAACAGCGGCGGTTGGACGATGCTTGATGATCTGCGCAATCATCAGCAAATGGGCGACTTTCTGATCGTCGCGCCCGAGGGCAGACGCAGCTTTTACGTGAACGCGGCGGATGGTTCCGTCCGCTACAGTGATTTCTTTCTAGAAGAATTCATGCCCGCGATCGAAAGAAAGTACCGAATCGAGAGCGGAGTCGCTTCGCGCGCTATCAGTGGAATTTCCATGGGAGGCTACGGCGCGCTGCACTTCGCGTTCGCCCATCCTGAACTTTTTTCCGCGGTGAGCGCGCAAAGCGCAGCTCTGATCACTGAATCTCCACAGCAACTCGACGCCGCTTCAAAGACAGGCGTTCCGATTCTCGGCGTGCTCGGTCCGGTATTCGGGTCGCCGATCGACCCACGCCACTGGAACGAAAATAATCCGCTTGTATTGGCAAAGAAGAACCCGGCTGCAATCCGGAAACTGGCGATCTATTTCAACTGCGGTCAGGACGACAATTACGGATTCGAGGAAGGCGCCGCCGAATTAGATAAAGAACTCACAGTTGAGCACGTGAAGCATGAGTATCATGCTTACCCAGGCGATCACAGTCTGCAATATTTTCTCTCGCACTTCGCCGAAGTGATGGAGTTCCACTCCAAAGCCTTCGGATTGCTGCCGCGAGACTGACCTCGCTTTTGCTGATGTAAACTAGAGAGGCGCCCGAGCCTCGCAACTGTCTTACACACGGTTCAAGACGGGCGAATTGCCGGAGAGGTGGCCGAGCGGTTGATGGCACCGGTCTTGAAAACCGGCATACCCGAAAGGGTATCGGGGGTTCGAATCCCTCCCTCTCCGCCACCTGCTTTGCGGACATTCCGCCCGAGCATAAGTTGGTCTCCGCACATTGATCCTGGACGTAAACAATTGACTTTCCGTTGGCCGCCAACTTCAGGCCCCATCCCTGATTTTTGCCGAGAGTCCAGATCACATCAAATCCGCAGAAAGAGTTTTCGCCGGTACATCCAGAAAAGGATTATCCAAAAGGTCAGCATGATTCCGAACCCGTACGCGATTGGCTGAAATACCGGGTTAATTACTGTAGAAATGAGCCATCCCAGATGGCGCTCGAGCGCTCCCCGAACAAAAGGCTCCATGGTCCAGCTCATCACATAGATGGCAATCGAGTTCATGCCCACCACAATCAGCGGAAGCGCCCAGGCCCGCCACCCTTTCCATTCAATGAGCGCGTAGAATCCCGCCAGGATCAGGATCGTCAGCCCGCCGCTATACAAGGTGTACGACGATGTCCAAACCCGCTTGACGATTGGGCAAATCCCCAACCACTGGAATACAAGTCCGAGCAACACCAATCCTGCACCTGCAATCACGAGCCCGCGCAATTTTTCCACTCTTAAGCGATTGCTCTTCAGCCACTTCCCGGTCAGAAGCCCCAGGATCATTGTCGCCAGTGTTGGAATGAAACTGAGCGTCGACCAGCCTCCTTCATTGAAAACGAAAGGATGCTCGCGCGGAAAAAGATTCAGGAACCAGACGTCGAACGCCCAGGATAAATTGGAGTTCTTGTTGAAGTGGGAGAGGAATCCCGTGTAATTGTGTTCCCAGTTCTGCGGCACTCCGACTCGAACGTAGTCGAAGTTGGCCCCAGGCGCGGGATAGACCACGAATGCCGCCCAGAAGCCAATCAGGATCAGCACAAACACAACGACCTGGGTGCGCACCTTAGTGAATCCCAGCAGAAACAGGAAGACGTAACCGAGTCCGATTTGCGTCAGCGTGTCTTCAAATGTCCAGTAGGTTTGGCCGGCATGCAGCGAACGAAGAAAGATTCCCAAAAAGATCAGCAAGAGTGCCCGCCAGATGGTATGCGCCAGCATCTTGCCAAAAGTCTGACCCTTCGTTTTGCGGCTCGCGATCGAAAAAGGGAGAGCCGCGCCCACGAGAAAAGAAAATGCCGGTTGAATCAGGTCGTGCAGCGAGCAGCCTTGCCATGGCACGTGCTCGGTATTGAAAGCGATCACGCTCCAAAACCAGCTGTGGGGGAAGGACTGCGCGACTTTCGGAAGCTGCGTGGCTTCGTTCAGCATCAACACCATCACGGTCCCCCGCAGCACGTCGAGAGAGACCACGCGCCCGGTATCCGGCTTTGCAGCCGGTTCGCTCTTGACCGCGTCTTGTTGGACTGCCTCTTGCGGACTGTCGAGTTGTGCAGACTGGACCATAGTTAAGTCTCTTCTGTGACGACTAGTAACAACTTCGGCCGCTAAAGCTAGCCGGCGAACCGGGCGGAGTCTGGCCGGGATTGCCAGTGGCCTCGGGTGAAGTCAGGGAACTTCTGTGGCGCGCCGTTTTCCGCCACCGATTTTTCGCTTAACGGCGCAGGCGCGCTCCATGCCGCCGCATCGTACACATCAATGTCGGGAGGCAGTCCCCGCTTGATGCAGTCCATGAGCCGGAAGTTCATCACGTAATCCATTCCGCCGTGGCCGCCCTTCTTTCGCGCCATTTCCCCGTTTGTTTTCCAAAGGGAGTGCTCATACTTCTCGCGAAACGCATCGATCTTCTGCCACTCCTCGTCTTTTTGTCCATCCACGAAAGCGCGGGGCGGATAATCGGCAAAGATGCCTTTGGTGCCAGAAATTTCGTTGAGCCTGCTATAGGGCCGCGGATTGACCACATCATGCTGCAAGAGAATCGTCCGCCCCTTCTCAGTCTTGATAATGCTGCTGTTCATATCGCCACAGACGTATTTTTCTGCACGCTTGGGATCTCCGTCAGCGAACTTTGCTTTCACGTACGCACTCAACGACGCCTCCGCCGAGCTTACCGAAACCATGTAATCGAAGCGGTCGCCGCGGTGGATACCCATGTAATGGGCTACCGGGCCCAAGCCATGCGTGGGATAAAGGTTCCCGTTGCGCTTGATGTGCGGAAAGCGGCGCCACAATCCCTCGCCTTCGTTCGCGGTCAAAATGCCGCGCAAGTCATGGAGATACGCCGCCTCACCGTGAGTAATCTCACCGAAAACCCCGTCTCGGACCATTTCGAGCACCATTAATTCGTTCTGGCCATAACAGCAGTTTTCAAGAATGATGCAATGTTTGCGCGTCGCCTCCGACGTGTTCACCAGGTCCCAGCACTCCTGCAACGTCGTGGCCGCTGGAACTTCGCTGGCCGCGTGCTTGCCGTTTTTCATGGCATCGATTGCCATCGGTAGATGCCAATTCCAGGGAGTCGCAATGTAGACGATGTCCAGTTCAAGCCGGTTGAGGTTCTTGAAATCCGAATCGCCTTTGCTGAAGCCGGCAGGTTTGGATTGGCCGGCATCGGTCACCATTTTCTGCGCGTGCTCCACTTTTTCCGAGACCAGGTCGCAGATTGCCTTGATCTCAACGTTTTCGACCGTCAGCAGGTCCCGCAACAAGCTCGTGCCCCTTCCCCCGACGCCGATGATTCCAAGGCGCACCCGGTCCTTGGCTTCAAAGGGAACGCCTATCATGGTTGTGGCTGAACCCTTCGGGGTAGCGTCGGCATGCTGCGGATTGAGAATCTCCGTTGCGAGCACGAGACCCGCGCCGCCCATCGCGGTGCGCATCATGAAATTCCTGCGCGAAATATTTGCCGGTTCTTTGTCTTTGTCTATCACCCTGGCCCCCACCGATGCCGTTCTTGTCCCGCGAAGTATACCTTTGCCGGGGCACATGTGGCGCCGTTCTTCCTCGACAGCGGGGGCGGGATTCTCCCCGAACCGTTGTCGAAAACATCAAAAGGATTAGTGATCACGATTCAGGAGGCTGAGCATTGTGGAACATCAGAGAGGAACGGCGGTAAAATTGAGCTGTCGAGGACATGGCGTGACCCCGCTGCACGTCCGCGTCTATATCGGAGACGAATGACGCTCAGCAGTGACTAAATTGGTCTGCCGTTCTTCGTCACAACCGATCATTCGGGTTCGGCATCTCACTTTCCGTTACGAAATTATCTTGATCACAAATTCGATGAAAGCGGTCTTGCGTGTTCGTGCGCTGGTGGGGAATCTGCTTACTGGGGTTAGCGGGTGCCGTGTCTGCGCAGATCACAGTGGAGCGCCCTCAGCCGGTGTATGAAGGGCAGAATGTCGCTGCAATCGATTTGATCGGGAATCCTCATCGCGACGTCGAGCCTTTGCGTCCGCTTCTGCTGCAGAAGGCGGACCAGCCCTATTCTCAAAGTAAAGTCGAAGCCAGCGTTGCCGCGCTGCAAGGCACGGGTCAGTTTGCGAAGGTCACGGCACAGGTTGTGCCGGACTCTTCCGGTCTGCGTCTGAGTTTTCTACTGGAGCCCGCCTACTACTTGGGAATGATCACGTTCCCGGGCGCTACAAAGATGTTTCCCTATGTTCGCCTGCTGCAGGTAGCAGACTTGCCTGAAGAAGACCCCTATGACAAGGCGCGTATTGATGCGGCTGCGAAGTCACTAAAAGATTTCTTCCAACACAACGGATATTTTCAGGCGGCTGTTCACATCACGCCGCAGATTGACGATGAGCACAAGATTGTCAACCTCGCGATTGCGGTGAAATCCGGGAAACAAGCGAAGATCGGCAATGTGAACTTTGAAGGCACGGATGCAACAGAAACTGCAAAGCTTAGACATACCGTGCAATCCCTGCGGGCCCGTTTCACCGGCAGCCTGCTCAAGTCCGGCAAGAATTACAGCCCTGGTCGCGTTTCTTCAGCGACAGCTCTAATCAAACATACGCTAGCCAGTCAGAAACGCCTGGCGAGTCAGGTGGAAGAAATCCCGCCGCAATATCACGCAGACACAAATCGCGTGGATGTTTCGTTCCGGATTCAAGTGGGTCCGTTGGTCTCGCTCCGCATCGTGGGGGCTCGCCTCTCGATCATTCCTTTCGTTTCCGGCCGGCAAATCAAGAAGCTCATCCCGATTTATTCGGAAGGCACGATCGATCGCGACCTGGTGCAGGAAGGTCAACAGAACCTGGTCGATTATTTCCAGAAGAAGGGATATTTCGACGTTCAGGTCAAAACCGATTTCCAACGTCGGCCTGACCAGATCTCCCTCGTCTATCGCATCGAAAAGGGCAGAAAGCACAAGGTCGGCCAAATCGAGCTTGCGGGGAACAGATCAATTTCAGACAGCGACCTGCGAGCAACTCTATTGGTGAAGAAGAGCCACCTCCTGTTCCACGGTAGTGTCAGCCAGAAATTGGCGGACCAAAGTGCAAAGAATATCGAGGCTTTATACCGGGACCACGGGTATGAAGACGTAAAGGTCGCTCCGCGAGTCGTTGACCACGACCCCAAGGTGGACGTTATCTTTGATATCCGGGAGGGTGCGCAGACCCTGGTTGAGGACGTTCAGGTAGTGGGAAATAATGCCGTTTCACTTGAGCAACTGAGCAGTCCCGTTGGCCTCACGCTGCACTCGGGAGCGCCGTTTTCACCTAGAAAGCTCACAGACGATCGCAACCGAATCTCCGCCGCCTATCTCAATCGCGGATATCTGAACGCCGAGGTCAAGATGCGCGTGGAGCGTGTCGCGAATGATCCGCACCGCGTGAACGTAACGTTCAATGTCACGGAGCATCAACTTGTCCGCATCAATGACGTGGTGTATCTCGGTGCGCGCCACACCAGGCACTCCTTGGTTGAAAAGACTGTACAGATTCATCCCGAGGCGCCGCTAAGCCGGGGAAGTCTGCTTCAGGCGGAGAGCCGGCTCTACGATTTAAATGTCTTCGATTGGTCGAGCGTCGGACCGAGGCAGCCGATTACCGATCAGGATAGCGAAACCGTCCTGGTGAAGAACCACGATGCCAAGCGCAACGAAGTTACCTATGGATTCGGCTTCGAGGTCTCGCATCGGGGGGGGAACGTTCCGTCTGGCAGCGTCCCCATCCCGGGGGGAACAACCGTGCAATTGGGCGGCAACCAGATCGCTCCAAGTCAATCAACATTTGCGAGCCCACGGGGCTCAATCGAATTCACCCGGCGCGACCTTCGCGGCCTTGGTGAGACCTTCAGCACTTCTTTATTACTTTCCCGGCTCGATCAGCGTGCGCTTGCCACCTACTCACAGCCACATTTTTTGGGCGCAGAGTGGAGTTCGCTGACAAGCATTTCTGTCGAACGTACGACGGAAAATCCCTTGTTTGCCGCGGGATTGGGCGATGCATCATTCCAGGTTGAGCGGGTGATCAGCCGGAAAAAGAATACGCGAGTGCAATTGCGCTACGACTTTAATCGGACCGTGCTCTCGCAATTGCTGGTCCCGGATCTGGTTCTGGAACAAGATCGCAATGTGCATCTCTCAACTTTTTCGGGATCGCTCATCAAGGACACGCGCGACAAGCCTCTGGACGCCCATAAGGGGAACTTCAGCACGTTGACCCTCGGCATCACGCCTATGTCATTGGGTTCAAGCGCCAGCTTTAGCCGATTGTTCGGTCAATACGCCGCATACAAGCCGTATCACTCCATTGTCTTTGCCAACAGTATTCGTCTGGGTCTAGTCAAGGCTTTTTCTGGGAGCTTCGTGCCTACGAGCCAGCTCTTCTTCTCGGGTGGTGGAACATCGCTTCGTAGTTTTCCGATCGACCAGGCGGGCCCACAGCGCATCGTACCTTTTTGCAATGTTTTAGTCGGTCAAAGCGATTGTGTGAATGTAACGGTTCCCGTTGGAGGACGCCAGCTGTTTATCTTCAATTCGGAGATTCGTTTTCCGCTCGGAATCATGAAAGCGTTGGGAGGAGTAGTCTTTTACGACGGCGGCAACGTCTACAGCGCGATCAATTTCCCGAACTTCATCAACAACTACACAAACACAGTCGGGATTGGCCTGCGCTACGCGACGCCAATTGGGCCGGTACGAATCGACGTTGGCAGGAATTTGAATCCGGTGACAGGCATTACAGCGACACAGTACTACATCACTTTGGGGCAGGCGTTTTAGGGAAGAGATCCCGATCATGAACTGGAAGAAGATCATCCTCCGTGGTGCCGCGATCTTCGGAATCTTTCTCGTGCTAATTGTTTTCGGCGGTTATTTCTACCTGCGAAGCGTTCGATTTAACCAATTCGCATTACGGAAGATTGTGGAAAAGGTAAACGAATCGACGGGAGGTCGCGCCGAGATTCGCGCCTTCGATTTTCAGCTTTCGACGCTCACTGCTCATTTCCACAACATCGTCATTCGTGGGAAAGAATCGCCGTCCAATCCTCCATTGCTTTCCGTTGACGATCTCACTGTTGGTGTAAAAATCAGGTCGGTGCTTGGTCATCAAGTCTATTTGAGCGAACTTCTCGTTGGGCATCCCGTCATACACCTCCAAATCGATCCGCAGGGAAATAGCAATATCCCGGTGCCAGACAAGCAGGGCAAAACCTCGAGCAGTCAGACGAATGTGTTTGATCTCGGCGTTCGGCATGCATCGATCACCAACGGCGAGATTGTCTATAACGACCACAAGACGCCGCTGGAAGCCGATCTGCACGATTTACGTACAGACGTTTCTTTTGAATATATGGCGCGCCGCTACAAGGGAACGATCGCTTACGGCAGTGGGAGCCTGCACTACGCGAACTATCAGCCATTAAGCCACTCTTTTGAAGCATTCTTCACCGCCACTCCTTCCGAGTTCGACCTTGAATCCGCCTTGATGCGGATCGCGTCATCGACTGTCAAATTGACGGCAAACGTCACTAACTACACGGCGCCGCTCGTTAATGGGAAGTACGACCTTCTCATCCATACACAGGACGCTAAAGCGATTGATCCGACAATAAATCTCGCTGGCGATGTGAGCTTGGCAGGGAAACTCCACTATCAAGACAGAAGTGGCGCGTCGTTCCTTCGCAATGTCCAGTTGGACGGCGAAATTGCAAGCGAGTCGCTGGCGGCGAATTTATCCGGAAATCGAATCGAGTTGCATAGCTTGCGCGGAGGGTATCGATTAGCCGACGGTTCCCTGCACACGGATGGTCTCATCGCAGACGCCTTCGATGGTCGAATTGCCGCGAATATCGACATGAATGACCTTGACGGCACACCGGCGGCGAAGGTAAAGGCCGACTTGCGAAACATCTCTCTGGCTGCCGTTCAGCACTCAATGCGGCAAGCGAAGAACCAGCAGATCGAAGTATCGGGGGCCCTCACAGGAAGCGCGGAGGCAGCATGGAGCGGCAGTCCCAGCAACGCTTTGGTTCGCGCTGACTTCCTAATAAAGAACGGCTCCCGTCGCTCGTCAAACCAGCGCTCTCCCAATCAACGACGAATCCTTCCCGTCGAGGGAGACTTTCATCTGAGCTATGACGGGCGAAGTAGCGTATTGAAGGTAGCTCACTCCAGTCTTCGAGTACCCTCTGCAACGATTACGGCGGACGGCGAAATCAGCAGGCAGTCCCGGCTCATAGTTCACGCCAGCGCTGAGAATCTTCACGACCTGGTTGAATTCGCATCTTCATTCCGAACTGGAGGCGCCGCTCCGCCCGCAGTAGCGGGCTCGGCGATGGTCGATGCCACAATTCAGGGCTCTACCTCTCAGCCCACGGTGTCGGCCTCTCTTCAGGCACGTAATTTGGAAATTGACGGAAGTCAATGGAAGAGTGCAGCGTTTTCACTTCAAGCTGGCCCTGCCCACCTCACGATTTCCGATGGAAGTCTCCTCGATACTCACAAAGGGCAAGCGTCATTCAATGCAAGCATGACATTGCACAATTGGGCCTACGGGCCCTCGAACCCTGTGCAGGTCAACCTGTCAGTCACGCAAATGTTACTGGCCGATTTGCAGCAGGCGGCGGGAGTGCACTACCCCGTGAATGGAGTGTTGTCCGCCAGGATTTCTCTCAACGGATCACAGATCGACCCGAGAGGATCGGGTACTGTCGAGGTCGCCAACGCCCGCGCATACGATGAGCCACTTAAGAATCTTAAGCTGGCAGTCCAGGGGCAGAATGGATCGATCAGCTCACAGCTGAATATAGCTTCCGCTGCCGGCTCGGCGGTCGCGAATCTCGAATACACTCCCAGGACCAAGGCATACAAAGTGAGTGTGGATGTCCCTGAGATGGTTCTGGAGAAACTTCGTACGATTCAGGAGAAGAACTTAGCCCTGAAGGGTTCAGTCACGTTGAAAGCAAGCGGACAGGGCACGCTCGATGACCCGCAATTGAACGCCAGCATTCAACTCCCGAAACTTGAGATCAAGGAGAAATCCATCGCGGGGGTCAACGCCGAGTTACAAGTCGCACACAAACGCGCGGACTTTTCACTCGACTCCGAGATCGCCCAGGCGGCGGTCAAAGCTCGCGGTCATGTCGATCTCACTGGTGACTACCAAGCCGACGCTTCGATTGACAGCACGGTTATCCCGCTCGATGTATTGCTGGCCACATATACCAACTCTGCGCCCGAAGGATTTTCAGGACAGGCAGAACTTCATGCCACGCTCAAAGGGCCCTTGAAGAAGAAATCTCTGCTTCAGGCTCATGTTGAGGTTCCGAAACTGAGCGCCAGCTATCAGGCCTTGCAGGTTGGCATTGCCAGCCCCGTGAAGGTCGACTATGCCAACTCGGTTGTGACTCTCCAGCCAGCGGAATTTCGCGGCACAGGCACCTCGATTCGTGTCCAGGGCAGCCTTCCCCTCGCGGGACCGTCGGCGCCCAATCTCAGCGCCGAAGGAACGGTCGATGCCAAAATTGCCCGTATCCTCGCGCCCACACTGCGAAGTTCCGGAACGATCAATCTGAATGTCCGCGCTACAGGGAGCGCAAGTGAACCTCAGCTAGAGGGAGAAATGCGCCTGCAAAATATCGCAGTTTCAACGCCAGCATCTCCTTTGAGCGTCGACAAATTGAATGGGATTCTCAAACTGGACAATGAGAAAGTACGAATATCCGAGATGAAAGCCGAGGTGGGAGGAGGCCAAGTCTCCATCGGTGGAACCCTTGGCTATCGGGATTCAAAAGCGTTCGATCTCGCACTGCAAGCCAGCTCAGTCCGCCTGCGTTACCCAGAAGGTTTGCGTTCCGTTTTTGATAGCAACCTCACCTGGGCAGGTGATATGGATGACTCCACGCTCAGAGGTACCCTGCTGATCGATGGGCTCTCGTTTACTCCGGATTTTGACCTGGCCTCGTTCGGCGATCAATTCAGCAGCAACGCTTCTGTTCCCGCAGAACCGGGCTTCGCGGATACGATCAACCTTCAGGTTCGGGTTCAGTCGAAGGACAATCTTAGTGCGACGAGTTCACAGGTAAGCTTGGAAGGCTCTGCAGCGCTGAATGTGACGGGAACGGCGGCGAATCCGGTGGTTACAGGCAGGACCGATCTGACTTCGGGAGAGCTCTTCTATCGGAATGTGCGCTACCAACTTCAGCGAGGGCTCATCACGTTCACCGATCCAAACGAAACGAAGCCCAATCTTGACGTCTCGGTTACCACAACAATCGAACAATACAACCTGACGCTAAATCTCCGCGGCCCATTCGACAGGCTGACTACGTCTTATTCTTCCGATCCTCCGCTGGCGACCGCCGACGTCATCAATCTGATCGCGCGTGGCAAAACGAGCTCGGAGCTTGCCGCCTCTAGTCAAAGTACGGATTCAATGATCGCCTCCCAGGCGGCGAGCCAAGTCAGCGGCAATGTGCAAAAACTCGTCGGGATTTCCAGCCTGCAGATCGATCCTACAATCGGCGGTAACAATCAGAATCCGTCGGCCCGTATCGCCGTGCAGCAGCGCGTTACGAGAAATTTTCTCTTCACTTTTTCCACCGACGTTTCTCAGCCCGGGGCTGAGATCGTACAAGGCGACTATCAAATCAACAAACGTTGGTCGGTCAGCGTGGCGCGCGACCAGTTGGGGGGCGTCTCGGTGGACGGTCGTTTCCATACCAGATTTTGAATTCGCATTCTTAAGCGGCGTGAGGCATTTCTTCCAAGGAGTCGGGCCTTCTGTTCTGCGGAATCGCGCCTTGACCGCTTTCTTTGGCCAGTTCAGCATTCAACTCCGCGCCTACCAGCAAAACCAGAGAATTCCAGTAGAGCCAAATCATAAGCACTACAAAAGCAGCAAGCGTTCCGTAGGTGATTCCAAAGTTGGCTAGGTGGCGGAAATAAAAGCCCAGCAAGTATGACAAGCCGATCCAGCACAGCACAGTCAGTGCAGCCCCCGGAAGGGTTGCAAGAAAACGCTGCTTAACATTGGGAGCCAGAAAGTAGATCAGTTCAACAGTTATCAACACGAAACAAACGGAGGCCAGCCAGTGAAGCGCTGGCCATATCACGACCAACACGTGCATGGCATGCGTTTCTTGTGCGAACCACTCTCCGAGATGCGGCCCTACAAGCGTCGAGGACAGGCCGAATATCAGCAAACCGCTCGTGACCGCTGCCAGCAACAATGAGACTAGAAAGTTTTTCCAGAATGACCGCTCTTCTGAAACTTCATAAGCCAAATCCAGCGCTTCGATCAGGGATCGAAACGTAGCGGACACTATCCAGAGCGTGCCCAGGGAACCAAAAGAGAGCCATGCCCGACGGTTCGACCGCAGAGCATCGAGCAGGATCGCTTCGAACGAGTGGACCGTATCGGCAGGCAGAAGCCTGAACATGGTGTGAGTCAAAGGTCCGAATAGATCTGGAATCGGCAGAGATGTGAGTAGCGCGAAAAATAGAATGAGCGCGGGAAAGATGCAAAGGGCAAAACTGTAGGCCAGACCGCCGGCAATGAGCAGGGTGTGATTCTGGAGTATCCCTAAGTATGTGCCGTACAACGCGCGCCTTAGCCGGATGGAATTCACGCGAATGGGATGCCGTTAGAAGAGAAATCGGTCAGCCCTCGAAACACCATGGCTTAATGTCGCAACGAAGAAGCTAACGAAGAAGCTTAGGAAAGCACACGAGAGCCCTCCATGAGGTAGCCAAGAAAGAAACTGGCGGGAGAGCCTCGTGGCACGGGCGAGAGCGGAAGTGTGGGGCTCTTCCTCGGAAACTCTCTTTTCTGACGACCGTCGTACGCCCGCCCTTAGGAGCAAAGTACGGGATTTACCTGAGTGCCTTCTTCTCTGAGTCCAAGTACCTTAGGGCATCTTTGCTTTCGTCCCGTAAAGAAACTTTCCTTTCGGCCGGAAGCGCGCCTTTGAAGCAATCGATATGAGTATGCATGTAGCCGCTGCCGCTTACGGAATGTATCCGCGGAACGTTGCTCTTCCCGAGGTCGTGGGCGCTCTCAAGAGCGCCGGATTCGGCAAG